>JAGBFG010000029.1 GCA_017936565.1 Clostridia bacterium | reverse complement strand
CAAAAAGGTAACGCTCAAAGAGCTGCTTGCAGCAACCAAGGCAAACTTCGTCGGATACGAGAGCACTCTGGCTCTTTGCAGGGGCGTTGCGAAATACGGAAGCGACTCTCCCCTTTCCAACTACCACACAGAGCGCCTGTCAAACGCCTTCTTCGACAGGGTGCTTGAAAAAAACAAGCCCTATCTTGCTTCCCAAGGGCTGTTCCTCACCCCCAATATGCAGAGCGATATGTGGCATATGCGCTACGGCGTTCTTTACGGCGCAACACCCGACGGGCGGCGCGCCTACACCCCCTTCTCCCAGAACTCCCGCCCCTCAAATGGCGCTTCTACGGGGGGCATTACCGCGATGCTTTCCTCTATGCTCCATCTGCCCGCGGGAAAAATCGTGTCGGGAGCGCTGAATTTAGACGTCAGCACCGCGCAGTTTGAGGGAGAAGAGGGGAAAAGGCTCTTTTCGGCAATGCTTGCCTCTTACTTTGACAGAGGCGGCTTACACGCTCAGATTTCCCGCCTTGACCCCACGCTTTTGGAAGAGGCGGTTAAGTGCCCTGAGCTTCACCGCGATTTGCGTGTCCGCGTGACAGGATATAGCGGTATTTTCGTAGACTTCACCCCTGACGTGCAACAGGACGTCATAGAGAGAATGAAATAAAGAGGAAGGTCTTTTTACAATGAAAAAGCTGAATATTGATACCTTGTCTGTTTCAGAAATTTGCCTTGGCGCAATGAACTTTGGCTCTACAACCGCAAAGGAGGACGCTTACCGCGTTCTTGACGCCTTTTTGGATATGGGCGGTAACTTCATTGACACGTCCAACAACTACGCCCATTGGGTGCCCGGCTGCACGGGTGACGAGAGCGAAACGCTGCTTGGCGAATGGCTCAAGGAACGAGGCTGCCGTGACAAAGTGGTTTTGGCAACCAAGGTGGGCTTTGACCGCAAGGGTGTCGGCGCGGGGCTGAAAAAGGAGCAAATTACATACTGGATAGAGCAAAGCCTTAAAAAGCTGGGAACAGACTATATAGACCTGTATTACGCCCACTCCGACGATATGAATACACCCCAAGAGGAATCCTTAGCCGCCTTTGACAGTCTTATAAGACAGGGAAAGGTGCGCGTGCTTGGCGCAAGCAACTTTGACACGTGGCGGCTGGCAGAGGCGAATATGGTAGCCAAAAGCCAAGGGCTTTCTCCCTATTCCGTGATGCAGCAGCGCTTTTCCTATCTTTTCTCCAAGAGCGACGTTGCCCCCAAGTATCTCTTTAACGAATACACAAGCAGAGAGCGTCTGCGCTTTTTAGCAGACAAAAATATGCCGCTTGTAACCTATTCCTGTCTTTTGAAGGGCGGATACGAGAATCCCGCAAGAATGCCCGAGGAATATATTGCGGGGGAGCGGTACGAGGCATTGCTCCATATGGCAAAGGAAAAGGGAGTTTCTCCCAGCGCCTTGGTGGTGGCGTGGTTAAGAAACGTCCACAGATGCCCGGGCTTCCCCACCGTTCTGCCCCTGTTTTCCGTCAGCAGTATCGCCCATTTGGAAGAAAACTGCAAGGGCGCTTCTCTTTCTCTCTCCGACGAAGAGCTGGCAATTCTGAACAAGGCGTAACGGTATGAATATTCCTTATATTTTCGACGTTCAGCGCGGCTCAACCGTTGACGGCAGGGGACTGCGCACCACCGTTTTTTTCAAGGGATGCAATTTGGACTGCTTTTGGTGTCACAATCCCGAGGGCAAGAAGCCCTTTCCCGAGCTTGCCTTTTTTGCCCGCGCCTGTCTAGGCTGTGGCAGCTGTCGCGGGGCATGCCCCGGAGAAGAGGGCGCGCCCTGCCGCGCTTGCGGAGAATGTGCCGCTCTCTGCCCCTCTGCCGCCTTGCGTGTTTACGGAAAGCAGTACAAAATAGAAGAGCTGTTAGACATTATTTTGGCGGACGAGCCCTTTTACGAGGCAACGGGCGGGGGCGTTACCCTCTCGGGTGGGGAATGTATGCTGTATCCCGATTTTGTTTCCGCGCTCTTGCAAAAATGCAAGGAAAAAGGTATACATACCGCCATTGACACCGCAGGGAGCGTTCCCTTTTCGCACTTTGAGCAGGTCTTGCCCTATACGGATATGTTTCTTTATGACATCAAATGCCTTTCCCCTTCCCTTCATAAGCAAGGAACAGGATTTGACAACTCTCTTATTTTAGAAAATTTGGAAAGGCTTAGACAAACGGGAAAGGAAATTCTTGTCCGCGTGCCCCTTATTCCTTCCTTTAATGAAAAGGAAAAGGACGAAATAGAAGCCTTTTGCAGAGCGCGAGGGCTCTCTTATGAGCTTTTGCCCTATCACACTCTTGGCGAGGGCAAAAAAGCGGCGCTTTCTGCCTTTCGGGAACGAAAATAACACAAATCCAAAACAAACTGTAAAAAGGTCGTTGTAAAATGAACATTATCCCCTTATCCTCACTTGGCGAAACGGATTTCTTTGTTCGCGGGCTTGACGTCTGCCCTGCTATCTGGGCAGAGAGAAAAAAGTTTTTAAGCTACGCCTTTTCTCCGCGCCCCTTTTGCGCCCTGTTTTTCGTGATGGAGGATATTTCCTGCGTGTTCTCGGAAGAGGGGCAGACGCCCGTGAAGGCAAGCAAGGGAGATATTCTCTATATCCCGAGCCACATTATGTACCGCGCCTTTTTCAAGGGGGGTAAAAAGGAGAGCCCCTTGGACAGCTATACCGTCAACTTCACCCTGCTTGACGAAAGCCGAGAGCCCTTTCTTCTCTTTCCCCATATCACCAAAATCACCAACCGCCCGCCGCATCTGTTAGAGGAAAGGCTGACGGGGCTTTGGAATAGTATTTACCGTCTCCCCTCTCACAACAGCTTTACGGTCAAGGGGCTGTTTTACGAGCTGCTCGGCGCCATTCTCCCCGCTCCCGAAAAGGACAGCTTCTTTGCCATTCGCAAAGGGGTGGACCTGTTGGAAAGCGAATGGAACAAAAATGAAAAAATCAGTCGGTATGCCAAAATATCGGGCATCAGCGAAGGGTACTTTTACCGTCTTTTTCAAGCCTGTATGGGGGTAACCCCCATTGAATACCGCAACAAAATACGCATTCGCGCCGCCAAGACAATGCTACAAAACAGCGAAATGCAAATAGCGGAAATCTCTGCCCTTGTCGGCTTTGAGGACAGCTTTTATTTCAGCAAGGCGTTCAAAAAGGCACTTGGGCTTTCTCCGCGCGCCTACCGAAGCAGAGAGCGCTATGGTCAGCCTACGCAAGAGCGCGTCACTCCTTGAATTTTGTTTGTTTTTTCTGTAAAAAGCGCCATTCGGTCTGCACAGTTAACGGAATATTTCCAAAACGAAGTGCACGCCGTTTGGTGCTTTTTTGTTTTTTTTCAAAAACCTATTGACTTTATCAAGATAATGTGCTAAAATGCTAACATACTAAATCAAAACCAAAAAAGAGCCCGCGCTTCACCGCCGCGGGAATGGAGAATGATTATGCCAAAACTAACCGAAGAAAGCCTGCAAGCACTCTGCCGTTCCTTTTTACTGCTTAAAAGCGAGGAAGAGTGCCAAAGCTTTTTCTCCGATCTTTGCACCTATCAGGAATTAGAGGCGTTAGCGCAGCGTTTACAGGTTGCAAGGTCTCTGATGGAAGGAAAAAGCTATTTGGAAATCAACAGGGAAACGGGTGTCAGCACCGCCACCATCGGCAGAGTCAGCCGCGCGCTGCAATACGGCAGCGGCGGATACAGAACGGTGCTTGAAAGGTTGTATGAAAAATGAGCTTTGACATCAGTATATTAAAGCCCGAGGAGCTTGCGGTTTTTTCTCTTCGCAAGCTATATAGCGGGGCAGGCTACAAGCCCTTCAAAATGAGCAAATTTGAGGAATACGACCTGTATTCCAAAAACAAGGATTTTTTGGTCTCCGAGGGCATCATCACCTTCACGGACACAGACGGCAAGCTCCTTGCCTTAAAGCCTGACGTTACCCTCTCCATCATCAAAAACGCCAAGGACACCGAGGGGCGTTCCAAATACTTCTATGACGAAAACGTCTACCGTATTTCCAAGGACGCCGCGTCCTATCGTGAAATCAGACAAACAGGACTTGAATGTCTTGGCGAGGTCGGGCTTAAAGAATGGAAGGAGGTGCTTTTCTTAGCCAAGGAAAGCCTTTCTCTTATGGGAAGGACCTACAAGCTGTGCGTTTCCTCTGTGGATCTGGTCAAAATTCTTCTCTCTGCCACAGCCCTTCGTCAAGAGGACTATCCCGCCTTCTACGAAGCGTTGCAAGAAAAGAACCTTGACCTTTTAAGAAGCCTCTGTCAAGAGGGGGATTTTGCGCTTCTCTCGCCCCTGTTCTCTGCCAAAACCGCACTTTTCTCATTAAAAGACCTTCTAGCGACCCAAGAATACCAAAGAGAGTGGCTTTTCCTTTCGGAAATAATGAAGGACCTTTCGTCAGACGAGGTGGCGCTTGACTTTTCCGTCACCCCCTTAAACGGCTATTACAACGGCATCGTGTTCAAGGGCTTTATACAGGGCGTTTCCTCTGCCGTTCTTTCGGGCGGTCAGTATGACAACCTTATGAAAAAAATGGGAAAAGCGGGAAAAGCAATCGGCTTTGCCGTGTATTTGGACGCTATCGCGCACAAGGACTCCCTCGCCGAAGCGGAGAAGGATGCCTACATCAACGTGGCTCTTCCCAAGGGCAGACTCGGAGAAAAGGTATACGATATGTTCGAGAGGGCGGGCTTTTCCTGCCCGTCCATTCGGGAAAACACGCGCAAGCTGATATACGAAAACGAGGATGTCAAAATCCGCTTTTTCTGGGTGAAGCCCTCGGATGTTTCTATTTACGTGGAACGGGGCGCGGCTGACATCGGGGTTGCGGGCAAGGATATTCTGGCAGAATACACCCCTGACGTGTTTGAGCTGCTCGACCTGAATATCGGCAAATGCCGTATGGCTGTCGCGGGGAAGAAGGATTTTACGGACGATGAAAGCAAAACCCTGCGCGTTGCCACCAAGTTTTCCCGCGTTGCCAAGGAATACTACAAGAACAAATGCCGCGATATTGACATCATTCACTTAAACGGCTCCATTGAGCTTGCACCGATTTTGGGGCTTTCGGACGTCATCGTGGACATTGTGGAAACGGGAAAGACGCTGCTTGAAAACGGTCTTGCTCCCCTTGAAACCGTTTTTCCCATCAGCGCAAGACTCATTTCCAACAAGGCCTCTTATCAATTCAAGGCAGACAAAATAGAGCAAATCAGGCAGGGACTTTTCCCCTTTATTCCAAAAGACTAATACCGCAAGAAAGGATGCCCCTCGTATCAGGGTAAAAGTATGATTAAAATATTAAAATACGGGCAGTTAGCCCCCGAAGAAATTTTCGCGAGAAACGAAAGCGAGCTTGACGTTTCCGATGCCGTCCGTGAAATTATTGAAAACGTCAGAAAAAACAAGGATGCCGCCCTTTTCGCCTACTGCGAGAGGTTTGATAAGGCACCCCTTTCTTCCCTTGAGGTTTCCGAGGAAGAAATAGAGGAAGCCTTTGCCGCGGTTGATACGGCGTTTATCGACATCCTTCGCCAAGCGGCAGAGAATATTTGTGCCTTTCACGAAAAGCAAAAGCGCGCGAGCTTTCTCATCAACGAGAAGGAGGGCGTTATAACGGGTCAGAAGGTTACCCCTATTGAAAGGGTCGGTCTTTACGTACCGGGCGGTACTGCCGCTTACCCCTCTACCGTCTTAATGGACAGCATTCCCGCGAAGCTCGCGGGATGCAAGCAAATCGTTATCACCACGCCCCCTATGCCAAACGGCAAAATAAATCCCGTCATTCTGGCGGCGGCAAAAATTGCGGGGGTAGACCGTATATACAAGATTGGCGGGGCACAGGCCGTTGCCGCCTTGGCATACGGAACACAAACCGTTCCCAAGGTGGATAAAATAGTCGGTCCGGGGAACGCCTATGTTGCCGAGGCAAAAAGACAGGTGTTCGGCAAGGTTTCCATTGATATGATAGCGGGACCGAGCGAAATTCTGGTGATTGCAGACGGAAAGAGCAACCCTGCCTTCGTTGCGGCAGACCTGCTTTCCCAAGCGGAGCACGACAAAATGGCAAGCGCCGTTTTGGTAATGGAAAGCCAAGACCTCGCCCTTGCCGTTGCAAAGGAGCTTGAAAAGCAATTGTCCCTGCTTCCGCGAGAGGAAATTGCCCGCACCTCGATTGAAAACAACGGCAAAATTATCGTTGCAAAGAGCATCGACGAGGTGCTCTCTGTTGCCAACGAGATAGCCCCCGAGCATTTGGAGCTGTGCGTTGACAACCCCTTTGATTATCTGGATAAAATCAAAAACGCGGGCAGCGTCTTTATGGGAAGATTCTGTCCTGAGGCGTTAGGCGACTATTTCGCGGGCCCCAATCACACCCTGCCAACATCAGGCACCGCCCGCTTTTCCAGCCCCCTTTCCGTCGATGATTTTGTGAAAAAGACACAGTTTACCTACTACACCCAAGAGGCGCTTGCGGGCGTTTATCGCCATGTGGCGTATTTTGCGGAAAAAGAGGGGCTCGACGC
The DNA here is from genome assembly GCA_017936565.1 of Clostridia bacterium. Taxonomy (GTDB): domain Bacteria; phylum Bacillota; class Clostridia; order Oscillospirales; family CAG-272; genus UBA1740. The sequence continues at coordinate 77,598 of JAGBFG010000029.1, read as the reverse complement.
ACACGCCAAGAGCGCCACGATACGATTTGAGGATGAAAGCAATGAGTGAATTTTTTAACCCCCGTCTTGCCTCGCTTTCCGCTTACACTCCGGGAGAGCAGCCAAGAGATAAGCAGTATATCAAGCTCAATACCAACGAATCTCCCTTTCCCCCCGCACCCGAGGTCATCAAAAGGGTGACAGAGGAAGCCCTTGGCACCTTGCGGCTATACTGCGACCCCACCGCCACCGCCTTGAAAAACGCCTTGGCTTCCCGCTACGGTGTTAAGGCAGAGAACGTCTTTGTCGCAAACGGCTCGGACGATATTTTGAATTTTGCCTTTCTTGCCTTTGGACAGAGTGGCGTGGCTTTTCCCGACATCTCTTACGGCTTTTATGAGGTTTTCGCGCATTTTCACGGCATCCCCTTTGAAAAAATACCCTTACAAGAGGATTTCACCGTTCGCAAGGATGATTATTTCGGTAAAGAGAAGATGGTGTGTATCGCCAATCCAAATGCCCCCACGGGTATCGCCCTCTCTTTGTCCGATACAGAGGACATTGTGTCAAGAAACCCCAGCCGTGTCGTTCTGATAGACGAGGCTTACGTGGACTTCGGCGCACAAAGCTGTGTGTCCTTGACCCAAAAATACAAAAACCTTCTCTGTGTGGGTACCTTTTCCAAATCGCGCAGTATGGCGGGGGGTAGGCTTGGCTTTGCCATAGCAAGCAAGGAGCTCATTACCGACCTTGAAAAAATCAAGTACTCCCAAAACCCCTATAACGTCAACACCCTGACGCAGCTCTTGGGAGTAGCGACCTTGGAAAACGACGGCTATTACAAGGAAAACTGCCAAAAAATCATATCCGCGCGCCGCTACACCGAAAAAGCGCTTTGCGCGCTTGGCTTTACCGTTCTTCCGTCGAAAGCCAATTTCGTTTTCGCCAAGAGCGAAAGGATAAGCGGAAAGGAGCTTTACCTTCGCTTAAAGGAAAAGGGCATCTTGGTGCGGCATTTTGACGCGCCGCGCATTGAGGCGTTTAACCGCATCACCGTTGGAACACAGGAGCAAATGGAGCTCCTTGTCGCCAAAATCACCGACATTCTCGCCGAATAACGCATTTTGACAGAAAAACATTTCACAATCAGATTGGAGTTCATATGAGAAACGCAAGCTTACAAAGAAAAACCACCGAAACAGACATTTCCCTTTCTCTTTCCTTGGACGGACAGGGAAACGCGCAAATTCAAACGGGCTGTGGCTTTTTTGACCATATGCTCACGCTTTTGGCGCGTCACGCCGAAATAGACCTTTCTATCTGCTGCAAGGGTGATACCTTCGTTGACTATCATCACTCCGTTGAGGATGTTGGCATCGTGCTTGGCAACGCATTGAAGGAAGCCCTTGGCGACAAACGGGGCATTGGTCGGTATGGAAGCATTATTCTTCCTATGGACGAGGCGCTGATTTTAGCGTCCGTGGACGTTTCAGGGCGCGGGCTTTTCGTTACTGACCTTTCCCTTCCCGCCAAAAAGGTGGGAGATTTTGATACAGAGCTGGTAAAGGAGTTCTTCATCGCCCTCGCGCACTGTGCAAACATAACTTTACATATCAAGCAATTATCGGGCGAAAACACCCATCACATTATAGAGGGCGCTTTCAAGGCATTCGCGCGCGCCCTGAAAGAAGCGGTCAGGTGCAACGGCTCTGACCAAATTCCGTCCACCAAAGGAGTTCTCTGATGGTTGCCATTGTTGAATACGGCGTAGGGAACGTGTTTTCCCTGCTTTCGTCCTTTGCCGCCATTGGAGTGGAAGCCGCGCTCACCTCTGACAAGGCGGTGCTTTCCCGTGCCTCACATATTCTTCTGCCCGGTGTGGGTGCCTTTGGCGATGCCGCCGACAAGCTGAGAAGCACGGGGCTTGACCGCGTACTTGTTGACGAGGCAAAAGAAGGAAAGCCCCTGCTTGGCATTTGCCTTGGCATGCAGTTGCTTTTTGAAAGAAGCCTTGAATACGGCATTCATCGGGGCCTTGGGCTTTTAGAGGGCGATATACTTCCCCTTGACGCTCTTATCCCTTCCGCATATAAAATTCCCCACACGGGCTGGAATGCCCTCTCCTTCAAGCAGGAAAGCAGGCTCTTTTCACACATCAAGGACGGCGACTTTGTGTATTTCGTTCATTCCTATTATGCCGCCTGTCAGAAGGAGTGTCTTCTTGCCACCGCCGAATACGGAAAGGACATTACCGCCGCCGTTGCCAAGGGCAATGTGTACGGTTGTCAATTCCACCCCGAAAAAAGCGGCGAGGTGGGCTTACAAATTTTACGAGGTTTTGCAGAGCTATGAACATTTTTCCCGCCATTGATTTGTACGGTCAAAGGGCTGTGCGCCTTTACCAAGGCGACTATAACAAGCTGACCGTTTATAACGACGACCCCCTCTCGCTCGCCAAGCAAATGGAGAGCGAGGGCGCGAAATATTTGCATTTAGTGGATTTAGAGGGTGCCAAGGACGGCACTACCCCTCACCTGTCCCTTATCAAGAAGATTGCCGCCGAAACCTCTCTTTTTGTGGAAATCGGGGGCGGCATTCGCACACCCCAAACGGTTAAGACCTATCTTGACGCAGGGATAAACCGCGTCATTCTGGGAACTGCCGCCGTCCGTGACAGGTCCTTTTTGGAGAACACCGTTTCTCTCTATCAAGACAGAGTAGCCGTTGGCGTTGACATCAAGGACGGCTTCATTGCCATTTCGGGCTGGCAGGAAACGGCTTCCCTCACTGCCGATGACTTTATGAAGACCTTACAGGAAATAGGGGTCTGCTATGTCATTTGCACCGACATCTCCAAGGACGGCGCAATGCTTGGCACAAACCGCGCGCTGTATCGCCATCTTTCCCAAAAATATGACCTTCATATCACAGCCTCGGGCGGCGTTTCTTCCTTGGACGATATTGTGGCGCTTAACGCCTTGGGGCTTTACGGCGCTATTATCGGTAAGGCGTACTATACGGGAGCTCTGACCATCAAGCAGGCACAGGAGGCGGTAAAGCAATGATAACCAAACGCATTATTCCCTGCCTTGACGTAAGGGACGGGCGCGTGGTAAAGGGCACGAACTTTCAAAATTTGAATGACGTCAACTCCCCCGTAGCCCTTGGAAGGTATTACAGCGCCTCAGGCGCGGATGAGCTCGTTTTTTACGACATCACCGCCTCGGGCGAGGAAAGAAAGCTTTTCACCGATATTCTGACCGAGGTCGCCAAAAACGTCTTTATCCCCCTGACCGTCGGCGGGGGCATTAACACCATAGAGGACTTTGACCGTGTTTTGCACGCGGGCGCTGACAAGGTCAGCGTCAATTCGGGCGCGATACGCTCCCCTTCCCTTATCGCAAAGGCAGCGGAAAAATACGGCAACCAATGTGTTGTTCTTTCTGTTGACGTCAAGCGGGTGGACGGCGTTTTCCGTGTCTTTGCCAAGGGCGGCAGAGAAAACACGGGAAAAGAGGCACTCTCTTGGATTAAGTGGTGCGTAGAAAACGGCGCGGGCGAGGTCGTTGTCAACTCCATTGACACGGACGGCGTCAAAAAGGGCTTTGACATTCCCCTGCTCTCTGCCGTTTGCGAGCTTGTCCGTGTGCCTGTTATCGCGTCAGGGGGCGCAGGGAGCATTTCGGACTTCGTTGACCTCTTTCGCGAAATCCCAAGCATTGACGCGGGTCTTGCCGCCTCTGTGTTCCATTATGGCGAGGTAAATATCGCAAGCTTGAAGGACACCTTGGCGGAAAACGACATTCCCGTCAGAAGATTATAAACACAAAAAGCACATACAGCGCAAAAAAGCAACGCGAAGAAAGGCTATACATATGATACAAATAGAAGAATTGAAATTTGACAAGGACGGGCTCATTCCCGCCATCGTGGTCGACGCTCAAAGCAAAAAGGTTCTGACTCTGGCTTATATGAACGAGGAGAGCCTTAAAATCTCCATAGAAAAGGAGCTGACCTGCTTTTACAGCCGCTCCCGCAAGGAGCTCTGGCTCAAGGGCGAAACCAGCGGAAATTATCAGCATATCGTTTCCATCACCGCCGATTGCGACAAGGATGCCTTGGTCGTGCTCGTGGAAAAGGACGGTCCTGCCTGCCACACGGGCTCTGACTCCTGCTTTGAAGCCCCCTTGTTCCAAAGCCAAAGCCGTAGTACCTTCTCTGCCGAGGGACTCTACCAACTCCTTAAAGACAGAAAGGAAAAGCTCCCCGAGGGCTCCTATACCACCTATCTTTTCCAGAAGGGTATTGACAAAATTCTGAAAAAGGTCGGCGAGGAAGCAACCGAGGTTATCATCGCGGGAAAGGCAAACGAAAAGGGCGAGGCCATTTACGAAATCGCCGACCTTGCCTATCACGTCATGGTGATGATGGTGGAAATGGGTATTTCCGTTGAGGACGTCACGCGCGAGCTTGCGTCCCGCCACATCGTTGATGTGAAGGTCAAGCAGGAAAAAATGTCCTCTTCTCAATAGCCCTCTTTTACAAGTACAAATAAAAAAACGGCACAGCCGAAGCTCTCAAATGAGCCGAAGCCTGCCGTTTTTTGTTTGTAAATCTTTCTTTACGTTTTACATTGCCTTTACTTTTTCAAATTCCTCTTCAATTTCTGCCGAGGGCTTAGGGGTCAGAAGAGAAACGACCACAATCACAATAGAGGAAAGAATGAAAGCGGGAAGCAGCTCGTAAATGCCAAAGACAGCAATCTTATCGGAGAGCAGGTTGTTCAGAACCAGCTTCCAGATAAAGACCATAGCGCCGCCTGTAATCATACCCGCGATAGCACCTTGGCGCGTGGTGCGCTTCCAGAAGAGCGAGAAGAGCATCAAGGGGCCGAAGGTTGCGCCAAAGCCCGACCAAGCGAAGGAAACGATGTTGAAAATAATGCTCTCTTCGTCCCAAGCAATCAAAATGCCCACAAGCGCAATAACCAAAAGAACGATACGGGAAACATTCATCGTCTTCTTTTCGTCAACCTCTTTGTTTGCCTTAAAGATGCCCTTATAAATGTTGACCGAAACGGCAGAGGAAGCGATGAGCAGGTAAGAGTCAGAGGAGCTGATGGTTGCCGCCAAGATGCCTGCCATAATAAGTCCTGCCAGAATCAAGGGCAAATAGGTGGTTGCCATTTCAATCAAAATGCTTTCAGCGCCCGATTTAGAGCCGAGAACCTCGCTCACAGGCAGAAGGCTTCTGCCGATGATACCGATAAACACAGCCGCCGTCAAGGAAACAACGCACCAAACGGTAGCGATAATGCGGGAACGGCGAAGCTCGGAGGACTTGCGGATAGCCATAAAGCGCAAAAGCACCTGCGGCATACCGAAATAGCCAAGACCCCAAGCAAGCATAGAAAGCATATTCAAAACGCCATAAGACGATGCCTCGCCGAAAAGGGGCTTTCCGAAAGAGGAGAGCTGTTTTCCGTTTGCGTCCACCAAGGGATTGGCAAGCTCCGTCAACGAGAAATAACCGGGAATGGCCTTGGCGTTCTCAATAACCGCCCCGAAGCCACCGGCGTTGATAACGCCAACAGCAATCATAGCGACCAAGGCAACAATCATAACGACAGCCTGCATAAAGTCGGAAACGCTTTCTGCCAAAAACCCGCCAATGAGGGTGTAAAGCACCACGAAGGCGGCGCCGATAAAGAGCATCATGTGATAATCCCAGCCAAAGAGAGTGCCGAAGAATTTACCGCAGGTGGCAAAGCAGCTTGCCGCGTACACCGTGAAGAAAACCACGATGAAAACGGAAGCAATGCCCAAAATAATTTTGTTCTTTTCCTTGAAGCGGTTGCTCAAAAAGTCGGGAACGGTGATAGCGTTTCCGCTGACCTCGGAATAGTGGCGCAGGCGTTTTGCGACAATGAGCCAGTTGATGTATGTACCGAGCGCAAGACCCAGCGCCGTCCAGAAGGCGTCCGCCAGACCGCACCAGTAGGCAACACCGGGCAAGCCCATTAAGAGCCAGCCGCTCATATCGGACGCCTCCGCGCTCATCGCCGTTACCCAAGGGTTGAGAGAGCGCCCGCCCAAGTAGTAGTTTTCTGTGTTTTTCTGTGAGCGCTTATAGAAGTAGAAGCCGATACCGATAACCACCAGCATATAAAGCACAATCACAACAAAGATTTGCGGATTTTCCATTTTTTTTGCCGTTGCTTAAAAAAGCACCTTTCTTTTTTATTGTCATATTATCGCGGTATAACCGCTGAAATATCAAATCAGTCCCGCCGCCAGGAAGCAGGGCGGAAGAGCATCAGGATGGGGAAAAGCTCAAGCCTTCCCGCAAGCATATCAAAAATCAGAACCCCCTTGGACAATACGCTGAATCCCGCGTAATTGGAAACCGCGCCAACCGCCTCAAAGCCGGGACCCGTGTTGTTCAAGCAAGCCATCACCGAGGAAATATTGCTCATCATAGACTCCCCATCCAAGGAAATGAGAAAGAAGCTGACAAGAAACACCGCCAAATACAAAACGAGATAAGCGGTCGTTCCCGACAGAAGCTTTTCATTTGCCGCCTTGCCATTGATGCGGATAACCTTTACCCGCTTTGGATGCAACGCCTGGTTGATGTTGCGGAACAGAACCTTTATCAGGATCAAAACACGCACCGCCTTAAAGCCGCCGCCCGTGCTTCCCGCACAAGCGCCCATACACATCAAGAAGAACAAAATCGCCTTGGAGAAGGCAGGCCAAAGGTCGTAATTGGCAGAAACGAAGCCCGTTGTGGAAACAAAGCTGCTAACCTGGAAGCTCGCATGACGCAGGTTCTCTCCAAAGGAGCTGAAAAGGGTAGGAGCTGACGTGCAAAGATCAAGGGTAACAAGCGCGATGCTGGCTACCACCACCGCAAAAAAGAGCCTCAGCTCCTCGTCCTTCAACACGTCCTTGATCCGCCCAAGTAAGAGCAAATAGTAACAGGTGAAGTTTATACTGAACAAGAGCATAAACACCGTTGTGACAACCTGTGTATAGGGTGTGTATGCCATCATACTGCTGTTTCTTATACCAAAGCCGCCCGTGCCCGCCGTTCCAAATGCGGTCATGAGCGCCTCAAAGGGGGATAAATCAACCAAAAGGAACAAAAAGTTCACAATAGTTAGGACGATATAGGTCAAATACAAAACGAGCACCGTCTTACGCATACGGGGAACGAGCTTGCCAACGCTGGGCCCGGGGCTTTCCGCACGCAGAAGATGCATCGTGAAGCCCTCGTTTTTTGGGCTGACGGGAGCAACCGCCAGCACGAAAACCAGAACGCCCATACCGCCAATCCAATGGCTGAAGCTACGCCAATAGAGCATTCCGCGCGAAAGCGCCTCAACGTCGGTCAAAATAGAGGCTCCCGTGGTGGTAAAACCCGAAACGATCTCAAACAAGGCGTCGATAAAACGCGGAATTTCTCCCGAGATCAAAAAGGGCAGAGAACCAAACAGACTCATCAAAATCCAACCAAGGCCAACGCAAACCATTCCCTCGCCCGCGAAGAAATCCTTTGTGGCGCCCCGCGAGAAAAGCCACAGCACCAAAGCCACAGCCCCTGTCACCAAAAAGGCAAACAAAAAACCCTGTACCGCTTGCGTTTGCGCGTCTGCCATGCTGATAAACAAAGCAGGAAGCATAAAAACGGCGCAAGCGGCTAAAATGAGGGCAAGTATTTTGCCTATCATTTTATAATTCATATCCTTCTCCATTTCGCCCAAAGGGGCAATACAAAGTGATAGAACACAGCAAAAACCAAGCTGTGTTGAAAGTGCCTTGGCACTATACTGACATCAATACTTAAAAATATCGTTTAATTGCAGAGCGTCCGAATCGCGCCCCACCACAACGACCACGCGATCCCCCACCGCGAAAGTGGAATCACCGTTGGGGATTTCAATTCCCGTGCCATGCGCGATGCTGACAAGCAGCGTGTTTTTCTTTAACCGAATATCGCGCAAGGGCTCTCCGCAATGCAGCGTTCCCTCTTCCACGATAAATTCCATTGCCTCTGCCTGCTCCTCTGCAAGCGTATGAATGGCAACAGCCGCGCCCGTCTGATTGCGCATACCGCGCACGTAACGGACAATATGCTCGCTCGAAAGAGAGCGCGGGCAAACAACGCTTCCAAGCGCCAAAGTGTCTAAAATTTTGCTGTCTTCCAAGCGGTTGACCTTGGTAATGACCTGGGGCACACCGCGGTTTTGGGCATAAAGAGACAAAATCATATTGCGCTCATCCGTGCCCGTCAGCGTGACAAAGGCGTCGCAAGCAGAAAGCCCTTCGCTTTCCAAAAGCGTCTGCTTAGCGGCATTGCCTTGCAGAATAGATGCCTGAGGCAAAAACTCGGAAAGCCAATTACAGCGCTCCTCATCCTGCTCCACAATTTGCACGTCAATGTGGCTTTTGAGAAGCTCCTGGGCAAGATAATACGCAACAGTTCCGCCCCCCGCCAGCATCACGCGGCGGTTTTTACGGGTAACGACACCAAGATTTTTCAACAGAAGAGAAAGCTGCTCCGTTGGCGCGGTTACAAAGATTTTATCGCCCTCGCGCAGCACAAATTGCCCGTCAGGCATAATCGCCTCGCCCTCGCGCAACACAACGCAAACCAAAACACGGCATTTGACAATTTCATTCATTCCCTGCAAGGAAATGCCGTTGAGCTTGCTGTTTTTATCTATCAAGCATTCCACGATCTCCACGCGACCCTTGAAAAAGGAATCTCTTTGCAAAAAGCCGGGGAATTTCAAAAGACGCTCAATTTCCTTTGCCGTCTGCTTTTCGGGGTTAAAAACCATAGAAACGCCGAAGGACTCCTGCATTCTGTATGCCTGCTCTAAATATTCGGGATTGCGAAGACGCACAATGGTGTGTATACGGGAATTGAGCTGATGCGCCGTCATACAGGAAAGAAGGTTAACCTCGTCCTTCCCTGTTGCCGCTATTAAAAGGTCTGCCGTTTCAACGCCGGCTTCCAAAAGTGTTTCCATTGAAGCACAGTTTCCCTCAACCGACATTACGTCGTAAGCCTCAATGCCCGCTTCTAAAATTTCGCTTTCGGTATCAATGAGCGTAACGCTGTTTCCGTCAGCAGACAAATCCGCCGCCAGCGTCTCGCCAACCTTGCCGATACCCGCGATTAAAATTTTCAAAATTTTTTCCCCCTTATAAAAGGTATATTTTGTATTTTACCATATTTTATATAAGATGTCAACCTTTTTCTTCTGTTTTTCAAGAGGAACTGCTCTTTCCCTTTCTTGACAAAACAGAAGAAATATTGTATCATATAGCAGACGGGCTCCCTGCCCGTCCAAAAAAAAGCGGAAGGAGACGCTGACCTTGAAAACCAAAAAAGCAGACCGTATTGTTCTTATCGTTCTCCTTCTTTCACTGATACCCTTTTTCATTCCCGAAAAAGCGCCCGTTCTCACCGAGGGACCAACTGAGCTGCGCCTTATTTCTCTTGGCATTCCCTATACCGAGTTTGAAGCGCGCTATCCTTGGGATATGCGCTGCTATGACGGGTATTTGTATCTTGGTGCGGGCGACTATAACAAAAACCAAGCCCCCAACGCGCTTCGCCGTCTTTCCCTCAAAACGTACCGCTGGGAGACACTTAACGGCTTTAAGGATGAGCACGCCGAGCGGTTTTTGGTGCTTGACGGCAAGCTGACAATTCCCGGCGTTGACGCGTGCGAGGACTGGTCCTTGGGAAATTATTACACCATAGAGAAAGGCGCCTTGCAGGCGCACCGTGTCCTGCCAAACGGTATTCATAATTTCGATTTGGCTTTTTTGGAAGGAAAAACCTTTGCAGCTCTTGGCACGGAAAGCCCGCATTCTCCCTTGGTAGTTTCCGAGGACGCAAAGACCTTTGTTTCCGTTGATTTTGTAACGGAAGAAGGAAAGGACCTTCTTTCCGAGGATTTTTATACCGCAAGAATTTATGACCTCTTTACACTTGCGGGGGACCTTTATGCTATTCTCTCCCTTTGCCCGACGGAGCAAACACTCCTTCGCTCCATTTACCGCTACGAGGAGGACGGGAAAATGCATTATTTTGGCAAGTATCCCTCGCTTGACAGCGTTTCTCTTCATTATTTTCCCATCATTGCCGACGTGGAAAAGGAAGACTTTCTTCTGTTTTCCACAGGAAGACTCTACCGCACAGACGATATGCAAGCCTTTACGGACATCACCCCCGCCGATACCCGCTATATCGTGGACCTTGCAGAGGCAGACGGGGAAATTTACGCGCTTGGCTCTTGTATTCCCCAAGGCGAAAGCCGCTTCCTGAACAATCTTTACCGTCTGGAGGAGGACGGCTCTCTTTCCCTCGTCGCCTTTTTCCGCTCCTCCGTACCGGCGATGTCCTTTGCCGTAAGCGGCTCCTCCTTCTTCGTTTCCTTCGGCGCGCAGGGGAAGGACACCACCCTTCTTGGTGAGGTGTTCTATGCGTTTCTTCCGCCGCTTCCGTAAAACAGGTAGCCTTTTTCAGTAAAGCGAGCAACAAGCCCGAGCCTACTCTTGCGGAAGGCGGGCAAAAAAATAAAAAAGAGCAGTTCACGGCAGATAAAACCGATTGTGCTCTTTTTTCTTTTATGCTTCGCTATTCTGTAACAGCTCTCGGCAAAGGGCTTCCGCTTCGGCTATGGTGGTAATCGCGTTCATCCTTCCACGCAATGCCGAAGCACCCCTGACGCCGCTTGTATATGCGGCAAACTGCTTTCTCGACTCCACAACGGCAGTATACTCTCCCTTTTCCGACGCCGCCAAGCGCAGCTGCCAAAGGGCAACGACCATTTTCTCGCGCAAAGTAGGCGGGGTGTATGCCCTTCCTTCAAGTGCCGCGGCAATCTGTGCGAATATAAAGGGATTTCCAATAGCGCCCCTGCCAATCATCACGCCGTCGCACCCTGTTTCCCTTAACATAGTAACAGCATCGGCGGCGCACTTTATATCTCCGTTTCCCACAACGGGAATGGAAACCGCGCTTTTCACCGCGGCAATAGAGGCAAGGTCCACCTCTCCGCTATACATATCCGCGCGCGTGCGTCCGTGAACGGCAAGAAGACTTGCCCCTGCCTCTTCCAGCGCCTTGGCAAATGCGGGGATACCCACGCCCCTGTCCTCTTTCCCAAAGCCCACGCGGATTTTCACCGTCACGGGCAGAGAAATAGCCCTTTTGACCGCTTTAACAATGTCAAAGGCAAGCTCGGGCTTGCGCAAAAGCGCACTTCCATCTCCCGCGGAAACGATTTTTTTCACAGGACAGCCCATATTGATGTCCACAGCCGAAGGCACCGCGCCCCCAGCCATTCCCTCTGCCACCATCGCCGCCGCCTCTGCCATAAAGGACGGCTCGCTGCCAAAAATCTGCACCGAGGCAGGAAGCTCCTCTTGGTCTATCCTTGCTAAAAGGGGCGTTTTTTTATCGTGATAGCACAAAGCGCGTGAGGAAACCATTTCCGTTGTCTGAAATTCCGCGCCAAGCGCGCGGCAAACGGTACGGAACGCCCTGTCGGTATAGCCCGCCAAGGGCGCTAAAAACAGTCCGTGCTTTAACGTGATGTTGCCAAAGGTCAGCATTGCGCGCCCTCACCAAGAGGGGCAATAGAGCGGCACTCCAAATAGTACCGCTTGTCGCGCGAGGTACCCATAGAGAAGGTCTTGCGGGGCAAGGAGCCGTCCTTATCCACGGAAGAAAACAGCTCTTCCTTCTTCATTCCGTCAAACAAAAAGCCAATAGCCCCGTTCTCACGGCAAAGCGCTCTTACCGAGTCTTCCCCGTGAATATAGTCGAGCTTTGCCTCAGGATACCTTTGCAAAAAGCCGTCCAAAAAGGCTTGCAGCGTGCCAACCGTTAAGGAATGAGCGGAATGCGGGAAGACGAAGCGCTCTTCCTCTATTCCGTCCTGCTTTCCGAAAAGAAGCGTTACCTCTTGCTCCTTTTCTCCCGTCTGGGCTTGAGCAAACGCATTCATTTCTTCCAAAAGTAAAGCAGGGTTTACATTAAACAAAACCCGATAAATAGGCTCAAATTCCAAGGAGCTGTCGTGAATGTTGACAATCTCCGCCAAGGCGTAGCGCGCAGGGTGAGAGAGTGCCCTCTCTTCGCCAAGCGCCTGCTTTATCTCCTCATAATACGCCTTTGCCGTTGCCAGGGAATGATTGCCGTCTCCCACCGCGTAGGGCAAGGGAGCGCCCTCTTCCATTTGAAGCAAAATGTCTTCGGCCTTGGCTATGTCCTCTTCTGAAAGGAAATACCCCTCAATATGACCGCCGCCCAGCATCAAGGGGAATTTGTAGGCGGTCTTTTTTTCTGCCCTTTCCAGAGCGGAAAAGAGGGTGTCATCCTTGTCGTCAATCAAAATCATCACGTGCGGCGCTTCCAAGGGCGCGCCGCGGCGCACCCGCAGGCGAGGGGGAATGCGGGAAAGCACCGTTCCTTCCGTTGCGCGTACAGGGCTTCTTGACCCCTTTTCATAGCAATAGGCTTCCAGGTCAATTTTGCCCACAAGGCCCCGACGGATATTTCCCGCGGTATCGGTTCTCTTGACGTAAATCATACAGTCCTTATGGCAGGTAAAGAGCCCCTCTCTATATGCCACCATATGCTTGCGAATGTCGGCAATACGGGCGGACAAGGCTTCCTCTCTCTCGCTTTCCAGATAGCATTCGGGTAAAATGATGCGGTACAAGGAAGGAGCGCTGCCCACAAGGTCCTCTACCTTCTGCCAATACTTCGGCTCGGAAGTGAACTGGTCGCAGGCAATGCAGGCGTATTTTTCGCCATCAATTTGAGAGAAATCGGGCAGGAAAATATCCGCCGCAGTAAAAAGTGGTTTTTTCATTTGCTTGATTCCTTTTTTATTTTTTCTTGCACCTTGTGGCAATAATTTGCGACAGAGCTGCCACAAAGCAGTCAATTTCCTCTTTGGTGTTGTGATAAGAAAGGCTGACGCGAATAGAGGAATCCGCCTCGCTCTCCCTTTTGCCATAGGCTAAAAGGGCAGGAGAAATATCCCTTTTGTGCGTTGAGCAGGCAGAGCCGCTTGACACGTAAATACCCCTTCCTGACAAATCGTTTAACACCGTCTCGCTTTTAAGCCCCACAATTTCCATATTCAGAATGTGGGAAACGGCAGAGGGGGGAAGCAGTAAAGAGACGGAAGCGCCAAGCTCCTCTTGGCATTTTCCGATTAAGTAATTTCTTAAAGAGGAAACGGTTTTCCCTCTTTCCTTCATTCTTTCCCTGTAAACGCGGCAAGCCTCGCCAAACGCCGCAATAGCAGGAACGTTCTCCGTTCCCGAGCGTAAGCCGTCCTGCTGACCGCCGCCGACGGCAAGAGGAACAATGCCCTTGTTTTTTAACAGAGCAGAAGAAACCCAAAGAGCGCCAACGCCCTTTGGTCCCTCGATTTTATGGGAGCTGACGGTTATCATATCTGCCCCCAGGCTCTTGGGCGTGAAGGGGATTTTCATAAAGCTTTGCGTTGCGTCTATATGCAAAACGCCGTCAGGGCTCTTTTCCCGCAGGATTTCCGAGGCGGTAAGGGCGTCGTAAACCGCCCCCGTTTCATTGTTGACCGCCATCATAGAAAGAAGAACGGTGCTTTTGTCCGCCTCTCTTTCAAGCATTTTTAAATCAAAAACGCCGCCAAGGGTGGAAATTTCCGCTCTCTGAAAGCCAAGGCTTTGTAAGAGCGCCAACGGAGTGCTGACAGATGCGTGCTCTCCTGCCGTTGTCAAGAGCTTGCCGCCGCGGCGAAAGCGCTCCTTGGCAAGGGCTCTGCCGAAAATCGCCAGATTGTTGCTTTCCGTTCCCCCCGAGGTGAAAATAATTTTTCCCTCTCTTGCGCCAAGAGCGGCAAGAACCTCTTTTTCAGCACTCTTCAAAATCTCTGCCGCTTCGTTTCCCAAGCGGTGACGGGAAGAGGGGTTTCCGAAATGGGTGGTTGAAACCTCGTTATATACCGCCAGTGCCTCGGGGCATATTCTTGTGGTCGCGCTGTTGTCAAAATAGATGTCCTTCATATTTCCCGTTTTTCCTTATCAACGAAACTTGAAATAAGAAAGAATGGTCGCGATATCCTGGTCCTGCTCGTTGTCATAATGGGTGTCAAAATGGTCCTTTTGCGCCATATAGGTCACAACGTACAGCCGATATCCTTCCACCAAGGAGCTGCTATGGGGAATAAAAATCTGCATACAGCGATATTCCTTTTCACCGTAGGTGGCGTTGAACAAATACCGACGCCCATCCCAGTTGCTTCCGTTGACAACGGCGCCCTGCGCGCTCGCTTCATCGGGGGTAAAGGTATCGAACAGCTTTTTGTATTCCTCCTGCTTTTCCTGCCAATAGGTGTCATACGTCTGGTCTACAAGCGTGTCTACCACCGCAACGCTGAGGCTGCAAGGGTCGGTTGCCGCAATGCTTGTCATCGTATAATCCGTTTCGCTTCCCGAGGAAACGACCCAGCTCTCGGGCACGTACAGCTCATAGGAGCAGGCTTTGTCCAAGGATGCCTTTTGAAAGCCGTCGGGCGTGCCGTCCCCATTGCCCGAGCAGGCAGCAAGAGACATCACGGCGAAAAGTGCCAGACACAGCGCTAAAATTCTCTTTTTCATATTTTGAACCATTCCTTTCTTGTTGAACGCTCTTTTTCCTCTTTATTCGTTTTCTTCTTGCTTTTGCCAAGCCAAAACCTTGTCAAGCGCACACAGCACGCCATATTTTCCCGATTCATAGGTCAAGCCCCCCTGCATAAAAGCGGTGTAGGGCGGGCGAATGGGTCCGTCTGCCGACAGCTCCAAGGAAGCCCCTTGGGTAAAGGTGCCCGCCGCCATAATGACAGGGTCCTGGTATCCCGGCATAGCCCAAGGCTCGCAGGTAACGAAGGAGTCCACGGGCGAGCCCTCTTGGATGCCGCGGCAAAAGGCAATCAGACCCTCGGGCTTGCCAAATACCACGGTTTGAATGATGTCGTGTCTTTCCTCATCCCAGGCAGGCTCTGTCTTGTAGCCGAGAGAAGAAAAGAGATAGGCAGTAAGGTGCGCCGTTTTCAATGCCTGCCCTACGGTATGCGGCGCGAAAAACAAGCCCTTGTACATAGATTTGTTCTGACCGAGGCTTGCCCCGATTTCAAGACCGACACCGGGCGCTGAAAAGCGTTGTCCGCAAAGGGCAATAGCCTTCTGGCTTCCTGCCAGATACCCCCCGCATTCCGCCATACCGCCGCCGGGATTTTTGATAAGAGAACCGACAATTAAGTCTGCCCCCACAGCGCAGGGCTCCTTCTCTTCCACAAACTCGCCGTAGCAGTTGTCCACCACCACAAAGGCATCCGAGACCGACTTAACCAGGGAAACCAGCTCCCCGATCTCGTCTACCGACAGCGTCTTGCGGTTCAGATACCCCTTGGAGCGCTGAATAAACGCAACCTTGACCGAGGAAGCTTCCCGCAAGGCACGAATAATTCCCTCTTTATCGGGCAAGCCCGTTTCCAAAAGGGGAACCTCTTTGTAAATAACCCCGAAATCGCGCAAGGAGCCATTTCCCTCTTCGCCGCAAAGACCAATCACCTCATCCAAGGTGTCGTAGGGCTTGCCCGTTAAGGAAAGCATCACGTCCCCCGGTCTTAACAGCCCGAACAGCGCAATCGTCAGGGCGTGCGTGCCGGAGAGAATGCTGTGTCTGACAAAGGCTGCCTCTGCCCCGAATACGCTTGCGTATATTTTATCCAAGGTATCTCTGCCGTAATCATCATATCCGTAGCCATCGGTAGAGCCGAACATCGATGCTGAAACCCTTGCCTCGCGAAAAGCGGAAAGAACCCTTGCCGTATTTTGCGCGGCAATGCGGTCAATTTTCTCAAATTGAGGCGCTAACTGCTTCTCTGCCTCTGAAAGCATTTGCTCCCTGTTTTCCATTTCGTTCTTTTTTCCTTTCGTTTTGTCCTGAACCCTTACTTTATAAAAATCCGTTTGTAAACATTAGTTGTCATCTGAAAGACGCAAAACAATTTGCGTAAATACCTCTCCCCGCTCGGCGTAATCCCGAAAAGCGTCAAAGGCGGTGCAAGCGGGAGAAAGCAAAACCGCCCCGCCCTCTGCCATATTTATTGCCTTAAAAATCGCCTCTTCCATATCGGCGCACAGGGTGTAGGGAAAGCCCCCCTTGTCTAGTGCCTTGGCGATGGCTTCCCTTGCCCCACCAAACAGAACGGCGCCCCTTGCCATTTTGCGCAAGGCAGGTGGGAGCGGCGCGAAGGAAAGCCCCTTTTCTGCCCCGCCAAGCAAAACAACGGGAGAAATCCCCCTTTCCGCCAAGGCGGTAAGGGTGGCAACGGTGCGCTCAGGCGAGGTATCAATGGAAGAATTATAAAAATCTATGCCGCGCCGTCTTGCCACAAAGGAAAGGCGATGTGGCAGTCCCCGAAACTCTCGGGCAAGAGCAGAGAACAGCTCTCTTGGCACGACCCCGCGAGTCGCCCCTGCCGCCGCCATCAGATTTTCCAAATGAAAGCGCCCGACGAGAGAAACCTCGCTTGTATGGAAAAGAGGCTCCTCTCTGTCATAAACAACCCCGTCTTGCAGGAAAAGCTCCGTTTTCTTGTCAAGAGAAAACCTTGTGGCGCGATAGGCGGGAAAGACACCGTCCTTCACCGTCATACGGGAAGCCAGCGAAAAGAGTCGCTCCTTCGCACCCTTGTACTCCGCCATATCGGTGTGCCAGTTGAGATGATTGGGCGCAAGATTGGTAATGACCCCCGATATAGCCGAAAGGTCCGCCGTCATCAGCTGAAAGCTCGAAAGCTCCAAGACGGCGTAATCCCCCCTTTGCATCAGAGGCAGATCCCATAAAAGACTTCTGCCGATATTGCCCCCCAAAAACGCCTTTTTCCCCGCCATTTGTATGGCGGCGGCAATGAGAGAGGCTGTCGTGCTTTTGCCGTCCGACCCCGTCACCGCCACAATGGAAGCAGGGCAAAGCGCGGCAAAATAGGTAATTTCATCGCATAGACGCGCGCCTTTCCCTTGTAAGTACCGTATAACAGGATGGTCAGGACGCACCCCGGGAGAGCGAAACACAAAGTCAGCCGACGGAAGACGGCGGTAATCCTCTCCTGTCAGAAGCGGCACCTCGCCAAGCCCCTCGGCAAGCAGCGCTTCCCTTCCCGCCTCGCTTTTGTCATAAGCAAACGTGATAACGCCGCGCGAGCGCAAGTGAGAAAGCAGGGCAAGCCCCGAGCGACCCACGCCAACAACCACGGCGACCTCGTTTTTTTGCGGCATCGCCCCTTTTGCCCCTGCCATTCTGCCAAACCCTTCAAGCTCCATAAGCCACCCCCTGCCGCCATCCTTTGATGGCGCCTTTTTTCATCATATGCAGAAGGGGGCATTTTGCCAAAGCGGGTGTCTTGGCTCGCTTTTACTAGCTATACCAATACTTCATTAGTGTATATTATATTATAACATTTTTTTCCTCTCTGTCAACATTTCTACGGAATTTCACAGAAAAATCACGCGGAAAAAGAAAATAAATTCTCGTGCGACAAAAAAACGCCTTATGCCAAAATCGGCGCAAGACGCTTTTTGTTTTATTTGTTTTTCTCAAATGGAATCATCGCACCTACAACGCTGTAAATTCTATCTCTTTCAAGCGGTGTCAACGAGGATATTTTCTCCGTCATTTCAGACGATTTTATGTTGTATCCCGTTGAAAGAACATCGGCAAGCAACAAATCCACCGACACCTCCAATGCGTTGGCTATGGTAATAAACGTTTCAAGCGCGGGAACCTTCTCGCCGCGTTCAATCATTCCCATATAGGTCACGCTCAACCTACCTTTTCGGCAAAATCCTCTTGCCGCCAGCTCTTTGCTTTTCTCTATTTTCTAATTCGCTTTCCGATAGATGATGTGTCCATAACGTATCTCCTCAACGCTCGTCGTTTTTATTGCATAGAAGCTATGGTGTCGCCTATTGTTTTGCTTTTCCGCCGAAAAAGTTGGATTTTTCAGAACTTCAACGGCATAGCTCTTTTATGAGCAGAGGCTCTGTGCATTTTTTCAATTTTTTCAATCGTTTCGGGGTTGCCCTTTCCCGTTTTGATATAGGCGTCAAGCTCGGCATACGTGAAGCCGAAATTGTCCTCGTCCGTCTTTCCTGTCAAGCCATCAGAGGGGGGCTTTACCACGAAGGCGGGGTCAAGCCCCATTTGCTCCGCTAAATACACGCCAAGCTCTACCACCTCGGAGCAGGTCAGAGAGCCGATGGGATTCAGGTCATAGGCGCTATCGCCCCATTTGGTTGTCCAACCGATGTAGCCCTCGCTTGCGTTGCCCGTTCCAATCACGCGATAGCCCATCGTCTGACCGATGGCGTACAGCGTTGTCATTCTCAAACGGGGGGGAATGTTCGTTTTGGATTTATCCGAGATTTCCGCGGGAATAGCGCCAAGAAGCCCGTCAAAGGCATCTCGGATATTCACCACGTAATAAGAAAGCGCCAGCTGTCTGCAAATTTCAAGGGAGTCGTCAAGGTCCTTCTGCTCGCCGTTGGGCATCAAAACGCCCAAAACCTTATCCCCCCAAACAGCCTTTGCCAGCATCGCAACGGTGGTACTGTCCTTGCCGCCACTGATACCCAGAACAACGCCAAGGCAGGCGGTCTCTTCCTTGTATTTTTTTAACTGTGCGAGTATTCTTTCGCATTCCTGTTTGATAGCCATAAGCAAAAACCTCTCTTTTGTTTCAGTATAGTGTTTCAGTATAGCCCGTTTTTTGTCGGGCGTTTCCTTATTCAACCGTTTTTTTCCTTTGCGACACAAAATCCGCCAAAAGCCTTGCCGCCCGTGTAGGCAAATCCGAGGGCAAAACCCCGTAGGAAGAAAGCTCTTTTTCCAAGGACTCTGCCGCTCTGCCGTGTAAAAACACCGCCGCCCTTGCGGCGTCATAGAGAGAGGCTCCCTGCGCTAAAAGCGCCGCCAGCATACCCGCTAAAACGTCACCGCTGCCCCCCTTAGCAAGAGCGTTGCTTCCCGAGGTGGAAACGGAAAGCGCCCCCTTGGTCGCCACCACGGTGGCAGCCCCCTTCAATACGACGGTAACGCCCCATTCCCTTGAAGCGTCTTGGGCATATGGCAAGCGGTTGGCTTGCACCTCTTCCGCCGTTTTTCCTATCAGCCTTGCGAATTCCAAGGGGTGAGGGGTGATAACAACCTCTCTTTTTGCATGAATAAAGGCGTTCCTTGTTTTTTTCCTGTCCTCTGCCAAGACGTTCAGCCCGTCAGCATCTATCACCAGGGGCGCGCCCTCTTGTTGCAGTAAATTGTAAAGTATTGTTTGCAAGTTGTGGCTTTTTCCGCTACCGCAGCCCACCAAAATGGCGCTTGCCCTTGCGGCTTCCTTGAACAGCTTGGCAAAATCCGCCTCGGTAAGCTCCTCGGTATCGGGAAGCGGCAGGGTCAGACATTCGGGAAGGCGCAGGAGTGCTACGTCAATCACCTCTTGGGCTGAGGCAAGCACGAAAAGCCCCGCCCCCATACGAAGCGCGCCCTCTGCCGAAAGAAGTGCGGCTCCCTTATACTGCCGCGAGCCTACAAAGCCAAGGACCTTACCAAAGCTTCCCTTGTGGGTGTTGGTTTTTCGCTTAGGAAGCAGGGCAGCGATGTTTTCCTCGTCCACCGTTTCGGGAAGGGAAAAGACGGTTTGTATGCTCCTTTGGTCAAGCCCAAGGTCGCAAAGTGCAATCTCGCCGCACGCATCCTTGGCAGGATAGGAGAGCATTCCCTGCTTCACAAAGCAAAGCGCCACAGTCAAATCGGCAAAAAGGCAAACATCACGGCAGACACCCTTTTCACCGTCCACTCCAAGCGGCATATCCACCGCCACCTTGTAGGCGGTGCTTTTTTTATAATATGCTTCTAAAAGAGACGCTTCCCTCGGCAATTCCCCCCCAAAGCCCGTACCGAAGACCGCGTCCACCAAAACGGTAGCGCCCTCTTCCAGAAGGGCATCGGACAGGGAAAGGGGCTTGCCGTATATACGGGTATATTCTTCCAAAAAGAATTTGCCCGCCTCGCTCTTCTGCCCTTTTCCGAATACGTCCACCGCCAAGGGAGAAAAGCCTGACGCGCCAAGAAAAAGGGCGGCGGCATACCCATCCCCGCCGTTGTTTCCCCCGCCGCAAAAGAGCAGGACCCTTCCCTTCTTGCACCGCTTTTCAATCTCCTTGGCAACGCCAAGCCCCGCGCGGCGCATCAGCTCCCTTGTGGGAATGCCAAGCGTCTTTTCCGCATATGTATCTATTAAAGAGATTTGACAGGGCAAAACCGTTATCATCAAAAATCTCCTTCCTCCTCTATGGGAAGCATCCTTCTTTTTTTCTTTTTACGGAGTTGCAGGGGTGTTTGAATGATATCCTCCGCCTCCCTCGGGACCCAAAGCCCGAATAAATAGATAAAGGCGTTCAGCACCGACTCAGCAATCCAAGAAAGCGCCCAAGCCAAGAAAAAGCCGTTCATTCCCATCGTTCCCGTCAGGAAAATACCCGCCACGATACGCGCGACAGAGGAGAAGCCCGTGGAAAGTATCAGAAGCCCCATTTTCTTACACCCGCGATACAGGTGATGAAATATATTGTTGCAGGCACAAAAAATCGCAAAAGGTAAATAATATTTTACAAACAAAACGGACAGGCGGAACCCCTCGACGTTTCCCTCCTTGAAGAAGAGCTGCACTATCTGCTCGGGAAGCAGCACGGTGGTAGCAAGAATCGGAAGCAAAAGAAGCAGAGATTGCAGCAGGCTACCCAGAAGCCCTTCTTGATGGATGTGTATTTTTTCGCGCCAATGCATTGCGGCACATAGCTTCCAAGGGCGCGAGATGAGTTATAGAACACCGTGGAATTGAATTCAAAGATGCGGTTGGTCACCGTATAGGACGCCGTGGCGGAGGGGCCAAGCGCGTTTACCATCGGGGAGAGCGCCATCGTGGCGAAATACATCGTCGCCTGCTGTAAGGACGTGGGCAGGGAAAAGCTTAACACCCATTTGCAATCGGCAAAGGAAATCCTTGCTTTTTCCTCGGTGGGAAGCTTGCGAAACTCCCGTATAAAATACACGACGTAAGCCAGAAAGGTCACCGCCGCGGAAACCACGGTGGCAAGGGAAATTCCCAAAACGCCCATATCTAACACCGCGACGGAAAGAATATTGCCCGCCACGTTCAAAAGCCCCGACACGAGCGAAAGCACGAAGGGCACCATAGACGCCCCAAGGGCAGAGGACAGGTGTATAAACACCACGTTCATAACGATCAAAAAGAAGCCCGCCATATAGACGGCAAAATAGCGAAAGGACTCTTCCCAAATCGCCGCATCCACCTGAATCAATCGGAAAATAGGCTTATGGAGCAAAATGGAAAGACCGCCAAGCAACAGGGATGCCGCTACTATGATACAGCACTGGGTCAAAACCATATTTTTCAGCCGCCCGTAATCCTTTGCGCCGAAAAGCCTGCCCGCCGAAATGCTCACCCCTGAGCTGTATCCCCAGATGAAAGAGGAAATAAAGGTGATAAAGGGCGCGGAAACGCCCGTAGCGGCAAGCCCGACCTCGCCTAAATACTGACCCGCGATGACCGAGTCAACAATGCCGTACATCTGTGACAGAACACCCGAAAAAACCAAGGGCAAGGCAAAAACCAAAAAGGTTTTATATATGTTTCCCTTCGTTAAATCCCGCATTTTCTACCCCTTCTTTCCTTTTGGGCGGTTTTTCTTTTATTTACCTGTTTATTATAGCACTCCCCTTTTGAAAAAGCAAGGGGAAAACCGCCTTTTTGTCGGGTAAAAGCATTTTTTGAGCAACAAAAATTTGCGCGCTTGGGAATTGACAAAGCCCAAGAGATATGCTATACTGAGGAAACAAAAAATGAAAGGAAGCCACAAAGAAACACCGAATATGAAACGAATTTTTGCCCTGTATCTTTTGCTTGCCGTAACGCTTTGCTTTTTTGTGTCCTGCGAAGCTCTTGAAATCCCCGAGGGATATGAAAAATCCAAGAACGCCACCGACCTTGTCTGCATTTTTGTCAAGGACTATGGACCTATGGTCATCGAATTATATCCCGACGTTGCGCCCATTACCGTTGCCAACTTCAAAAAGTTGGTATCTGATGGCTTTTATGACGGGCTTACCTTCCACCGCATCATCAAAAGCTTTATGATTCAGGGAGGCGACCCTGAGGGGCTTGGCATTGGCGGCTCGAAGGACACCATTTACGGAGAATTTTCCTCAAACGGCTTTAACAACACCCTCTCGCACGAAAGAGGGGTCATTTCTATGGCGAGAAACGACTCGCCCAACTCTGCCTCTTCTCAATTTTTCATCTGCCACGCAACCGTCCAGGACCTTGACGGCAATTACGCCGCCTTCGGCAAGCTTATTGAAGGCTATGATGTTTTAGACGCCATTGCCACCACCAAAACGACAACCGAATATTTCAAAATTGAGGGATATCCTTACAAGGTTCCCTTTCCGGACAGACCCGTTAACAAGGTCGTCATTTCCAAAATTGTTTTTCTTACCGAAAGGTCCGCGCAATGAAGGCGGGATAAAGAAAGGGCTTTTATGAATTTTGTTACTCTTTTGGCGCTCGGCATCGGTCTTGCGATGGACGCCTTTGCCGCCTCTATATGCAAGGGGCTCTCTCTGCCCAAAACAACCTTAAAGAGCGCTGTCATTGTCGGTCTTTGGTTTGGCGGCTTTCAGGCGCTAATGCCCCTGATTGGCTATTTTCTCGGCGCTCGCTTTCACGCCCTCATTGAAAATCTTGACCACTGGGTCGCCTTCGCGCTGCTCTTGCTTATCGGCGCGAATATGATTCGCGAGTCCTTTTCCGCCGAAGAAAACGAAAATGACGCCTCGCTCTCCTTCCGCACAATGCTCTTGCTCGCCTTGGCAACCAGTATTGACGCCTTGGCAGTCGGCATTGCCTTGTCGATGGACGCGGCAACGAACATCTGGGCTGCCATTTCCGTTATCGGCGTCACCACCTTTGTGCTGTCGGCAATCGGCGTGAAGCTTGGCAATCTCTTTGGCTGTCGGTTTCGCCGCGCGGCAGAGCTTTTCGGCGGCGTCGTTCTCATTCTCATCGGCTTGAAAATCCTTTTAGAGCATTTAGGCATTCTCGCCCTTTGATTTTTCAAAGGGCTTTTTCTTTGCCTTTACTTTTTTTGAAAAAGCTCTTTACTTTTTTCTTTTCTTCTGCTATAATGGCAGTACGAAAACAACAGAAAGCCTTTTTCGGCGGGCGGCATTTGAAAGGAGCTTTTACACATGAAATTAACGAAAATACTCTCTTTGGTCCTGGTTTGCGCCATTATGACGCTGGCACTCGTTTCCTGCGGAAAGCCAAGCGGCACGTATGAAAGCGATGGCAATATTAAGATTTCCTTGACCTTTGAGGGCGACACGGTAACGGGAAAAATCGGAGATATTCTTTCGCTTGACGTTGGAACGACCTACGAAATCAAGGACGGAGATATCATCTTTACCATCCCGAGCAAAAATGACAAGGTGGTAACCCTTACCTATGCGTTTGACAAGAAGGGGGACACCATCACTCTTACCTCTAAAAGCGGAGTTCCCACCGTTTACACCTTAACCAAGGTAAAATAATCCCTTCGCTTTTCGATGCGTTGCAAAAAGGCTCTCAAAACCGGATGATTTTGAGAGCCTTTTTGCTTTATTTCTTTTTGTTTCTTCTTGCTTCCTTGGCGATAGCCCTTGCCGCTTTTATGGCGGCATTTCTTTCCCTCTTCGCCTTTGCCTTTTCCGCCCTTTCTTCCTCGGGAGAAAGACCCTTTAATTTGATTTTCTTCACCGCCTGCTTGTATCGACGCTTGGCACGAAGTTTCTCGTATTCTCCGGGCTTTGCCCATTCTCTGACCACGGGAAAGGTGGGCTCTCCCTCTAAGAGCTGCGGATTTTTCAAGTACTCCTTCAAGCGCTGGCTGGCAAGAGCAAAATAACTGCCCGAGCAAATGCGCTCATCCATCACGATACCCAAGGGCAAGGAGCGCACAAAGGTGATGTTCGAGCCGTGTCTTTGCGGGATCTCCTTGGGCACGCCTAAGGTAATAATGACGCTGGTCGTACCGAACTGATAACAATGGTGATAAATATGATTGGTTTGAATGCTGGCAAGATTGGACACCACGAAGCTGGTATGGAAGGGAGATGCATCGATAATAGACTGGGGAAGAAGCCCAAAATGGTCCATCGCGCGCAAAAGCCCGACACCCACCGACAAAATGCCGGGAATGCCAAGCAGGGTGCTGATAACCTTATCCGTTGCGTTGGTATCCCCTGCGGCGCGGTTTTCCTCAATGTATTCGTTGAGCTTTTTCTGAACGGTAAACACGTCGTCCTCAAGCTCCAAGTGAATTTTGTTCATTGTGCCGTCAATCTCGCCCTGCTTCAAAACCACCATACCCACGGTAAATTCCTTTCGGGCATAGCAGCGCTTGTTGACAATAAAGCGGTTGAGCAAGGGGAATTCCGCGCAAAGACGCAAATAGGCGGCAATCACAAGCCCAAGATAAGAAACCTCTTTCCCCTCTTTGCGCTTTTCTCTTATGTATTCTCCCATTTTTTCCATGGGAATATCCACTTCAATCATATTTTGCGCGTCATATCTCTTTGTCATAAAGTAAGAGGCAACCGTGTACATAGGGCTTGCGCCGCGCACTCTTTTTCCGTCTGCTCGCATAAGGTCTTCCTTTCTGTTTGCCGTTTAGGCGGTTAATATCGTGTGAGCCTTCTTCTCTATTATACAGAAAAAACGGCGTTTTTGCAAGTCCTTGCGAAAAATTTGTCTTGCTTTTTTCATCGTTTGTTTGTTTTTCATTCTTTTTTTTGCAAAAATATACAAAAAATTTTCGCCAAAAAAGGCAAGCATAACCAAAAACCGTTTCTCCCTGCCAGCCCTTTCCACAAGCGGAAAACATTGTGCCTTGGCAACTCTCCTTGCTTATGGTACAATTTCATTGCTCTTCTGTGTAGGGGTGGGGGCAAGCCCCTATACAAGAGGAGCAAATGCTACAAGAAAGGTTTTGTTGCCCTATGAAAAAATTTTTGAAAAAAGGAGGGATTTTGCTTTCGGCTCTGGCTCTTTCAGCGTCCATCTTCGTTTTACCCGTCGCGGCAAGCACATCCACTCTTATCCCCACCGTAAGCACCACCGTCAAGGACCTCTCGGTTTCCTCTTATTCTTCTGTTCCCATTTTATATCAAGGCAAGGCTCTGCCCTTCAAGGCAAAGCTCATCGGCGGCGTTTCTTACGTGCCCTTACGCGCGTTTTTTAATGCGCTGTATCCCGAAGCTTCGGTTACATACAACGCCAAAACCAAAACCGCCACGGTAAACGGACCCTCTCTGTCCTTATCCGCATCGGTAGGCTCCTCTGTTCTTTACGCCAACGGGCGATGCTTTTATTCCGCCTCTCCCATTGTGATATTGAGTGACGGAAGCCTGTATTTGCCCATTCGCTCTGCCACGGCCTCCTTGTCGCTTTCTCTTGTCTGGCAGGACTCTCCCCGTCAAATCACCTTGAAGGGAACGCAAAAGCCCGTGTCTGACGCCGCTTCCTTTTATAACAGCGAGGACCTCTATTGGCTTTCCCGCATCATCAGCGCCGAGAGCCGCGGAGAGCCCTTAATCGGTCAGATTGCCGTGGGAAACGTTGTCTTGAACCGTGTCAGATCCAAGGATTACCCGTCCACCGTCAAAGCGGTGGTGTTTGACAGAAAGCACGGCGTGCAATTCTCTCCCATTATAGACGGCTCTATCTACAACACCCCCTCGGCATCTGCCATCACCGCCGCCAAAATCTGCTTGGAGGGATACACCGTTTCGGAAAAGATTTTGTTTTTCTATGCCCCGAAGGTCATTCCGACCTGCTGGATTTCAAGAAATCGCCCCTATGCCTTCACCATTGCCAATCACAAATTCTATAACTAACCGCTCTTGCTCTTTGTATGCTCCCTGTGAGCGCCCTTTTACAGAAAAAGAGAGCAAAAAACAGGTTTTCTTGCCCTTCTTTTTTGGGAATTTCCCTCGGGAAATTCCCTTTTCTTTTGCAAAACGCTTGATTTTACGCAAAAAATATTGTATACTGAAAAAAAGAAATGCTTTTTCACAAGGAGAAAAAATATGGTTTATCCCTTACACGTAGCGGGTATTTCCCGCGATTTAACCCTTTGTCCTATCAGCGACAGTATGTATATCGGCGCCTTCGTTTTGTTTGGCGACGTGGAGCTGACAGTCAAGTGCGCTGAGGCGCTCGCTGCCATTGCCCCTCCGCATGACGTGATGCTCACCGCGGAATCCAAGGGCATCCCGCTTATTCACGAAATGGCGCGTCAGATGGGCGAAAACCGCTATATTCTGGCTCGTAAAGCCCCCAAGCTCTATATGAGCGACGTGCTGAAATGCGAGGTCCATTCCATCACTACCGAGGCAAAGCAATGCCTGTATTTAGACGGGAAGGACGCCGAATATATGAAGGGGCGCCGTGTTTTAATTGTGGACGACGTCATTTCCACAGGTCAGTCCCTACACGCGTTAGAGGAGCTTGTCAAGCAGGCAGGCGGCATTATCGTGGGCAAAATGGCAGTCTTGGCAGAGGGCGACGCGATAAAGAGAGAGGACATCACCTATCTTGCCCCGCTTCCCCTTTTTGATAAGGACGGAAAGCCCCTGTAAGCCCTCACCCCTTTTATTTCTTGTCAAGTGAAAGGAATTGTTATGCTATGAAATTTTGGAAAAAAAGCAAGCTCTTATGCCTTTTTCTCGTTTTAGCGCTTTCGGTTTCCCTGCTTTCCTCCTGCACCTTGGACGGACTTGGGCAGCTTTTAAGCGGTCTTGTGGACCTTGGTGGGAGCGAGGATGGGGGACAGGGCACCCCGCCTGTATTAGAGGGCAACGATATTTACAACAAGCCTTATTATCAAGCCTTAACCGATGAGGAAAAGCTGTTTTATCAGACCATATATACCTCTCTTGCCGCCAAAAACGCCACCGTGGAGATCCAAGCAAGCTCGGACGATAAGGGAGATGCTATTTTTGCCGCCTTTTCGGCGGTGGCACGCGACAATCCCCAGCTTTTCTGGCTCAACGGCGGGGCGACCCTAAACGGAAAGGTGGAGCCACTGTCCAAAAAGACGACATACACCCTCTCGCCCTACATCTTAACGGGCTATGGCAGCATTGAAGAAATGAGTGACGCCGTCAGCCAAAGGATAACGGCTATTGTCGAAGAGGCTAAGGTGCTGCCCGACCTTTACGACCAAATCCTGTTTTTGCACGATTATCTCGTTGACTCTGTGGAATACGACTCAGACGCGGTGGATGACATTTTAGAGGGAGACGGAAAAACCGTTCACCCAAGCTCCACATCCTACGGCGCCTTTATCGAGGGAAAGGCTGTCTGCTCAGGGTATGCCGCCGCCTTTGCCATTCTGGTACAGGAGCTTAACGTTCCTTGTATTCGGGTGCAGGGCAGAAAGATTGGCGGAGAAAACCACGAATGGAACGCCGTTTATTTTGAAGGAGCCTCTTACTTCGTGGATGTCACCTGGGATGACCCCCTGACCACCGGGGAGCACGACAACAGGTCCCACCTTTATTATTTCATCAACCAAGCAGAGCTTTCCAAAACCCACGAGATTGCAGAGGGCGAGATAGTCCCCACCTGCACCGCCACGGCGCACGAGTATTACCGTCACCACGGCTATTTCTCCGAAAGCTATGATTACGCCCAATTCTGCGCCATCGCCGCTAAGCAAGCAAATAAGGATACCGTCGTTGTGCGCTTTGGGTCCCTGAACGCCTTAAACGCCGCCATCAGGCATCTTTCCGAGCAGGAAAAAATCTTTTCCGTTCCCGCCCTGCAAGAGCGCTTACGCGGCAAGGGATATTCCCTCTCTCACAATGACACCG
This sequence comes from Clostridia bacterium, assembly GCA_017936565.1. Classification (GTDB taxonomy): domain Bacteria; phylum Bacillota; class Clostridia; order Oscillospirales; family CAG-272; genus UBA1740. The sequence continues at coordinate 49,560 of JAGBFG010000029.1, read as the reverse complement.
CGCTTACCTTAACCTTTTTCCTGCCCGATTAAAACGCCGATGCAGCGCGCAAACAACTGTTTACAAAAACAGAGAACAGGCTTCTTTCGAAGCCTGTTCTTTTATGCCCGTATTCACCGTATTTATTGCTGCGTCAGCGCCAGGGGGCTCTTATTTGCCGAGCAAAAAGCCGTAAAGCTCCTTGGTGTAGGCGCGCGTCCACGAGTCGTGCCCGACGCCGGGATAGAGCGTCAGCTCCACGTCCTCATTCCCTGCTCTCTTGACTGCTTCCACCATATCGATGCTGTTGCTCACCTTAACCACGCTATCCTCTTCGCCGTGAAAGGCGCGAATGGGCATTTTCAACACACCCGCCGCCCAAGGCATACCGCCGCCGCAAACGGGCGCTAATCTATAGAACCTTTCGGGATAACGAAGCGCTGTACACCAGGCGCCAAAGCCGCCCATTGAAATACCCGTCAAGGCAATACGGCTCTCGTCTATATTGTATTCCGCCACAACCTCGTCGATAAAGGCGGCAATATGGGGAATTTCGGCAATCCAAAAGCTGTCCGTGGGGCATTGAGGGCACACCATAACGAAATGCTCGGTCACTTCCCCGTTTCGCACGGGCGAGGTGCCGTGTACAAGAACACGGGGCAGGTCGTCCATTGTATCTCCTCTTTCTCCCGCGCCGTGAAGCAGAACGATTAAGGGCAGCTTTTCCTTGGTAGCGTCGCCCTTGATATATAGCATATAGTTAAAAATTTTTCCTTTGACGCCCGAAAATTCCATAAATAAATCCTGCCTTTGCCTTGCATTTGCTCTTTTTACCATCAAGCCGCCGTCAAGAGATAAACGAGGTTATCCCCTTCGCCTTTCCTGACCTTTTATATCTTATCACTTCCCTGTTTTTTTGTCAATAGAGCGCGCCAAACTTTTCTTCTCGCGCCCTCTTTGTTACCTTTTCGTCGCGTTTTCCTTCCTTTTGGGCTTTTATTTTGTTAATTTTTTGTGAATTTTCTATATTTTTCCAAAGAGCAGAAAGCCTCTTTTTCGGATTTTTTGGATATTTTTTCTTCTTTTTATGGCGAAAAACGAAAAAAAACGAAAAAATATGCATAAAAAAGGCTTATTTTTGATGGAAAATTTCAAAAAACTGTTGCAATTTTGAAAAAGAAGAGTATAATAATCTTGTATACTATCCCCTAATGGCGCTTGGAGTAGCCCGGTTGTATTCCCCAAACAAGCGCAAAGCGGAGAAAAGGCGGTCTTTTCTTCCAGATTGGCGGATACGGAAAGGATTTTACTATGCAATCTTCGTTTGCTTCGCGCCCTGTGGCTCTTCGGCTCGCGTCCTTTGCTTTGGCGCTTATAATTTGTCTTTCGCTCTTTGTCGTCTTTGGGGCAGACACCCCTGTTTCCGCCGCGGCATCGGGCTCGGAGAGCTATACCGAAAAATACGTGTCCGTTGTGCTTGACGACTCGGGCTCTATGGATGAGGAAAACCGCTGGCAGTACGCGACCTACGCGATGCAGATGCTGATTTCGCTCTTGAACGAGCAGGACAAACTGTGGATTACAACCCTGAACAAGAGCACCTTTGAGGTGGACCTTTCCAACCCCGACAGAAACGCCGTCATTCAGAACGTGATACAAAACAAGCTCCCCATCACCCCCACAGGTGGCACCCACAGAGAGGGGTATGACAGCGGTCTTAAAGTCCTGACGGACAACGGAATGAAGCTGGTGGACGGCTCTGCCGAGGACAGCAACAGAGAATACTGGTTCTTCGTGCTTTCCGACGGTGCCTTTTCCGATGCCAATACCGAAACGCTCGTCAGCGACACCGTGGGCTCGGGCTACGCCAACTTAAACGTGGTGTATTTCAGCGTCGGCTCGTCAAACGGCGGCAGCAAAGTGGTGGATTTGACGCAGACGACCAATCCCACCTTGGTCAACTCCTCTGCCTTTTCCGCCTTTCACGTATCCCAATCGCGGGATATGCTTTCTGCCGTGGAGAGCATTGCCAACCTGATTTCAGGGCGCTATTCCGCCACGCAAACGGAATATGCCGTTTCGGGTAACACTGTGACGGTGGATTTGGGCGTTTGCGGCTTTTCCCTTCGCACCGTTTCTATTATGCTGCAGAATACGGACGCCGTTTTGCAAAGCGCAACCTACAACGGCGCGCCGATGGATATTTCGCGCGAGGTCACCATTGTTCCCGACTCCAAGCTCGGCATGCAGAACGGATATTCTGCCATCATCGCCCCAAGGGATTTCCTTTCAGGTGGGCAAATGACCCTGACCTTTTCCAAGAACGTGGGTGACTCCCTGGTTCTTTTGATGGAGCCCGCGCTTCGCGTGGAATCCGTCCTATACTACCTTGATGGGAACGGGCAAAAGGTGGAAACCGACGGGCAGTACATCAACAGCCATCTGACGCCGAGCAACAAGATTTGCGTTGACTATCGGATTGTCGAAGAGGGCACAGGGCGCGTTGTGAATCCTTCGGGCGCCTTCGCTGTCAACGAGGCGCGCGTTTCCTACGCGGGAAGCACCTATGCGCCCGGGCAAGCGTTTCCCTTGGTAATAGGCAAAAACCAGATCAGCCTTTCGGTCACGATGATGAACGGCGCATACACGATGTATCACTCTATCCCCTGTCTGATTATGGCAAACCCGAACTACTACCGCGTAGAGTCCACCCAACAGACAACGGGAACGGGCGATAGCAAAGCCATTGAGGCTATCTTCACCGTTTACGCCAACGATATGCCCTTAACCGGCCTTGCAGGCTATACATACACCGTCCTCGTGAAGGACGGAAGCGGCAACACCATCCCCGTCGCGCCTTCCGTGCAGAACGGTAAAATCCACGTTATTCTTCCCTGCGGCTCTCGGGAGTATGGGGATTACACCGCCTCGGTGCGGGTCCTCTCGCCTGACGGATTTGCCCGCGAGGGAGAGGAAATTCTCTCTCATTACCCCAAAGCCTTGACCTTGAACGTCATCACGGGCTCTTTATCCTTGCAGCAATACCAGCTGACCGAAAACACGGACGGCTTTTCCTTCTCCTTGGCTGAGGGAAGCTCGCCCTTGCGCTTTGACCCCTCTTACCTGAACATTAAGGTCACCGTTGGCGGGCGTGACGTCACGTCCTTCTGCACGATGGATGGCGATAAGCTCTTCTTCGTACCAACCGAGGACGCAATGGGTGAATTGGCAGGCTCGCCGTCCACATATCCCGTGCAGGTTTCCGTGTCGCTGCGTCATAAGCCCGAGGTCAGCGCAACGGCAAGCGCATCCTTCGTGTTGCTGCAAACCGATTTCCATATTGACGGTGAGCAAAAGGGCTCACCCCTTGACCGTTTCCATATTTCCAAGAGCGGCGCTTCCGTTCAGTTCTCTGTTGTTCGCGATGGAAAAGCGATGAGCAAAGCGGATTTAGAGGCGGCACTTGCAAACGGCTCTCTGAAAATCAAAGCCCCCGATTTTGAGGGGGGCTTGGCTTCCCTTGCCGTTACCGTTGAGGAAAAGAACGGAGAAGCGTTTATCGTTTGCCGTCCCGTTGCCAATTTGGGAAGCTTCGCGAACTTCTTTGCTTCTATGTTCTTCTCGGCAAGCGACAAGCCCGTCACCCTGTCGGTAGGGGGCGCGTCGCAAACTGTTGTCTTCCCCGTTGTTGGCTTCAGCTTCCTGTTGCTGCTGCAATATATTCTGCGTGTCGCGATTTTTCTCTTCATTATATATGCTGTCGTGTACATTATCGCCTTGATTGTTACATACAAAAGCGTTCCCCGCCTTGGCAAGAAAACCATTTTGGCGGTGGAATTCCAGATTGACACCATCAACCGTGTCGTGATGGCAAGCCGTAAGGGCAACCCCATCAAAATCGGAACGAAGCTGTCCGAAAAGGTGATGTTCAAGCGTCTGCTTCCCTGGAATCTGACAAAGGGGCAAACGCGCGAAATCCGCGTGTTCGGCATTAAGTCCACCTTGATTGCCGAGGGCACCTTCGGCGCTGCTTCCTTGGCGCTGAACGCAGGCACAGACCATTTGCAGACCTGGGATTGCACCGACTCTGCAAACGATATGACCTTAACGGAGCTGCCCGCTATGCTGATGCGCAGCTCGAGCTTCAACGCAAAATCTCAGCCCACAACCTATTACCTTCGTCACGAATTGACGGGCGACCATACGGACACCACCATTCGCCAAGCACCTCTTGGCACGTTAGCCGCTCCCATTTGCGTCTGCTCGGGAAGCCAAGTGCAAAGAATGGGCTCAAGCATCGTGTGCCGTCTGGTATTCCTGCTCAACTAAAATTTTCAAAAAGCAGCCCTTCGGGGCTTCCTATAACAACACCGATGAAACCGACAAAAAAGTATTCAGATTTAACGAAAGGAGAGAGCAATGAAAAATATTCTTCTCATAGGTATTGGCGGCACAGGCGCGCATACCGTTGAGCTTTTACAGCGTAAAATCAAAGAATACGGCAAGCAGACCGACAACCGCATTGCCTCTCTGATTTTTGATACCGACGCCGAGCAGATTTCTTCCGCGCGCGGCGGCTTGGTTCTTGACGCTACCGATTCCGCTACCGTTGGCACCGTTTGTGACCGACTGGGGCACGGGCGTCTTTCCACCTGGTTCCCCGTAAAGAATGAGGACATTCGCGAGGAAGACTTGCACCGCGGCTCTGCCGCTTGGCGTAAAAAGGCGCTTTTGTGCTTGCACAATATGCTCAACGACAGACGCAGCGCCGAGGTTTTCCACAACGAGCTTGAGCGCTTCGCCGCCTTCCCCTTTGCCAAGAGCTACGAGATTTATTTCGTCGCTTCCTTAGCGGGCGGAACGGGCGCGGGCTTGCTTTTGCCCTTGGCTATGTATACCAAGCGCTTCTTAAACAAGTTCCATTTCAACAGTATGCCTCGCTTTCACGCGATGCTCTCCTGCCCCGATATTTACGCCGACAGCACCGATGCGGAAAACGCCACCCGTTATTTTGCAAACGCGTATGCGGCATTGCGGGAGCTGAACGCTATCAACCTTGTGGCATACGGCTACAACGGAAAAACCCCAAGCCGCCGTGCCAAAGACAAGGAGCAGCGCAAGAACGACCCCGCTATCTTCCGATTGGAGTCCCCCAATCCCGAGGAAATTTCGGGCGTTTTGTTCGACGCATCAGAGGAAAAATATCAGAAAACGTCCTCTGTGCCCTTCCGCTCGGTATACCTGCTTGACCGCATTGCGGGCGTGCGCACCGTAAAGGAGCACGAGGAAGCACTTGCCGACTCTCTTTATACCCTGACCTGCACCAAGGCAGAAGGTATGTTCGACCATCTGTCCGCAAACGCGGACACGCAGCGCTCTCTGCAACACGGCGCGGGCGCCGTCTTCGCGGCTCTTTCCGCCGCCAAGCTTTCCTTCCCAAGAGAGCATATTTTGCGGGCGTTGGCGCAAAAGAAAACGTCCGCCCTGCAAGAGGAATGGCTCTCTTTCCTGAAAGAAGCCACCGAGGCAGACGGCGGGAAAAACGATTTTTACCATTTATATATACAAGCCTTCCGCGAGGCTGCAAGCAATTCAAACAGCCCTCTTGCCTTCTTGCGAGATGAATGGCAGTTAAACGCGCCGCAGAAAAACCCCTCGCATAAAAAGCACGAAACCGTTACCGAAAAATATCTCAAAGGCGTAAAGGACGCGGCAAGAAGGGCTCTACCCTCTTATCGTGAGACGGTAGAGGAAATAACGGGGAAGCTTCCCGATACGCCCCCGTCCTTCTCTATGCGCACAAAGGCAAAATATGTCTTCCTTTCCGTTTATAAAAAGCTACGCACCGCCTTGGCATTCTATGAAGAGGAATGCCGCGATGAAATTCCGTTTGCGCAAAAGAGTCTGTCGGGCATTGCCTTCGGCTTTGGTCTCTCTCCCGAAAGCAAGAGCACTCCTCTTACCTCTCTTTTGCTCTGCGATGAGGACGGTAAAGCGCTTCATCCCCTTGCCGCCCCCTTGCGCATTGCCTGCTTGAAGGATGCGCTCCATCGGGCGTTGAAGGGCGAGAATGATATTCCTTCGTCCGACACCGAAAAAGAGGAAGATACCCTTTGGTCTATGATGTACGGCGACTCGCTTCCGTCCCGTTCCTCTAAAAAGGAAAGGAAGAGCGCATATGCCCGCTTAACGAGCGGCAAAAACAGGATAGAGGCATTCGCATCCGTCGCCGAAGCCTATTTGAAGAAGCGCACGGACGTTATGGCAGACGCAGAGCTTCTCCTTGCGGATTTTGAGGCGGCGTTCACCGATGTCTTGGATAAGGCGGTTGAAAGCCTTTGCCATTGCGTTTACCGTACAACCGAAGCCAAGATTGACACCCTTCTTTCCTCTTATCGCCGTCTGTTCACCGAATGGAGTGATGCGGCACACCGCTATCAGACCGCGGCAGAGGACGCATCCCGTAAAAACGGGGCGCGCAACCGCAACACCCATACGATTTTGGCATCCTTTGAGGAAAAGGAAGCCTTGTTTGACGAAATTTCCCGCAGCTCCACCTTTGAAAACCCCCGCGCCAAGCTTTTGCGCGACCAAAAGGCAGGAGAAGCTATTTTGACATTCGCCTTGCAGGATGCAGAGGCGACCTACTACGACCAGCCTCATCCCAACAAGGCGAGCGTATTCTTCCATCATCTTTTCGAGGAAATGGAAAACGCTCACTTCAAGATGCTTGAAAACAGCGGCAGCGTCTCCGAGCGCTTGCCAGGCAACATTGTCAAAGCGTTGGAAGAGGCGACCAGAACCGAAAACGGCATTCCTCTCTCCGAGGATGAGCAAAAGGCGGCTATGCGCGTGCGCCTTTCTGAGCTTTTCCATGCGGCAAATCCCCCGCTTCGTCTGAATATGACGCTATCCGAGGACGTTGCCTGGAAGCCCGGCGAGGCTTCGGTGGTTATGCTCTCAGAGGAAACCGCGGATTATATTGCGTCACGCGCGACGTTTTACGGCATCGACTTGCCCGATGACGCCGAGAAGGAAGAGCTCTGTCGGCTTGCCGCAGACCGCTTCGTCAAGGCTTACGTTTCTCCCCTGCCCAACGTTGCTGTCGCTCCTATATCGGACGATTTGCTGTACGTGGCAAACGGAAAAACCAACATCGAGCCTGTGCGCATTCGCAATTTGGACGAAACAAGTGAAAACCCCGTGTATTACAACGGCTACAAGGAGCTTTTGCGTCGTATGCAGGCGCGGGAAAACGACCATTACAACCCCCATTTGCATTTTCTCTCTCACGCAAGGGCGTTGCTTCCCTTCATCAATCCCGAGGCGGCAAAGCAGGAAAATTCCCGCGTGCTGACCGCGCTGCTTTACGCGGTTCTTTCAGGCGAAATTGCCTTGAAGGAAGGAAAGGGCTATTCCTATCGCGACGAAAACGGAAAGCTCGCACCTATGACGGACGAGTCGGGTGCTGTTATCACGGAAGAAAAGCTGTATTTGCTCATTCCGTGGATGCGGGCACACACCGCTGTTACAGAGCGCTTGCTTTCTGCTTGGGAAAGCACGGTGGCAGAGGAAAGACAGCTTTCCGCATCCGTCAGCCCCACGCAGTTCAGCAAGGAAATTTCCAAAAACCGCTTGATGCGCTTGTTGCGTGACGGTAGCAAGGCGAAGGCGCCGTACGGCATTCTGGAATTTGCGTCTGCCGTGAAGAGGAGCGAGGAAATAGGCGGTAGTGATTACGATGCCGCCGAGGCGCTTCTCGCTGTCGGCTTCGATATGTTCCTTTACGGCTTTGCGCTGCGCAGAAATCCCCAGGATTCCACAGACGCTGAGGCGGAGCGGTATATGGCGGCAATCAACGCCTTCTGGTCGCCCTTCTCGGATAGCGAGAGAACGGCGTTCCCGCCAAGCATGCTCGTTAATTGGGTTTGCCGAAGCTCCGACGTCTTCTGCGACATTGACAGAACAAAGGCAGGCTATCGCTACAAACCTTACGCTTTTGAAGCGTAAGCTCCGCCTTATGCTTTCGAGGCATAAGCCCCACCTCGCCGCATCGGCGGCACCCACATTTCGTTATAAAAAACATAAAATATAAGGAGAGTACCCATGCAAAATAAGAAGAACATTCTGCTTATCGGTGTCGGTGGCACCGGTAGCCAGGCCGCAGACCGCTTCCAAAAGAAATTGAAGCGCTACGGCAACCAAGAGGGCAACCTCATCACAACCCTCGTTCTCGACTCCGATGAAGAGGATATGTCCAAGCTTGACAAATCAACCGTTTGTATTCCCCTTTCCGACAACGGAAGAATTGGCGACATTTGCGACAGACTCGGCTTTGACGCTTTGGAGTGGTTCGACTGTGAGGATGAATCCATCCGCGAGCAAGAAATGTACAAGGGCTGCTCCCAGTGGAGAAAGAAGTCCTTCCTGGCCTTTGTCAGCATGATGCAGGACGACACCAGACGCGGAAAGCTCCACGGTGCATTGGAGCAAATGAAGAAGGCTGCCGCAGGACAGAATATGGTCTACGAAATTTACGTAGTATCCTCTATCGCGGGTGGCACGGGCTCCGGCTGCTTCATTCCGCTGACTATGTACGTAAAGCGTTATATGCGCGACGTTTTGGGCATTACCGCAGACGAGGTAACGGCGCTCTTGGCTTGCCCTGAAATTTACGAGGGCTGTCAGGAGGGTGAGGAGCAGCGCTTGAAGCTGTTTGCCAACGCATACGGTATCTTGCGCGAAATCAACTCCTTCAACCTGGTTACCCACGGCTACAACAGACCTGAGGAGAAGAACACGCCCGTTTCCTTCCGCCTTGGCTCTCCCAAGGAAAAGTATGTAAAGGTTCTGTTCGATGCAGAGGATGAAACCTACTGGAAGTCCGAATACTCCCCCTTCAAGCGCATCTATATGATGGGTCGTGTTCCCTGCCTTGACGTTGCAGGTCACAACCTAATGATGGCAGATACCCTCTATACCCTTCTTTGCACCGCAAACGCGGGCGCTATCGACTCTGCCGTTTCCAATATGGCAGGACTTTTGGCTGAGGAAGGCAAGGAAAACTCCATTTTCAGCAGCTTGGCAACCGCTGACGTTGTATACCCCACCGATGCTATCCTTGATTATTTTGCAACCTGCAAGACCGAGGAAGCCTTTGAGGGTGACTGGCGCGTGCTTCACAACGCTGTTGAGGCGTTCATCCGCGAGGAAGAGGAAAGAGCAAGAGAGGCTCGCCGTCCCGTCGTTCCTATGTCGGGCTCCAAGTATGCGGGCTTGATGCTCACGGCTATCGACAACGAGCGCCGCAACCCCACCTCTAACGTCATTGATATTCTCCGCCGCGGTTATTACAAGCAGGTGGAAAACGCCGATGGCAGACCTGAGGATGTTTGCCGTATGGACGACTATTATTCTCACCTGACGTCCCTTCTGAACTCCGAAATTCCCGACCCTGCCGCTTTGGGCGTTACTGCCAGCGTTGAAGGCGGAATGGTCGTTGAAAAATTGGGTATGTTCGCCGGCAAAGAGGCGAAGAATGACGCGAAGAACTCTGTTCTTTCCGCTGCTGCCGATTACAAAAAGACCTTGCTCAACTACTTCAACACCTGCCTTGAAGCACTCCGCACCCGTATGGGCTCCTTGGTCAAGAACATTCTTCCCGTTGAGCAGGACGGCAACGTTCACGCCAGCGAAAAGTTCTCCTTGGTAGAGCATTTGCTGATGCAGAACGGCAGTTTTATCCATCCTGTTTCCGCTATGGCTATCCTTTGCGAATTCAAGAAGAGAATTGATACCACGCTTTCCAGCTACACGCCTTGGAAGCAAATCAACGAAAACGACGTCTACGACCTGCCCGCAAGCTTCCTTGCTGTTTCTCAGGCACAAGCAGGCACCGACGTTCGCCACAGCGCATACGCCACCCTGACCAACGCGCAAAAGCAAAACCGCTTTGTCATTTTGTGCGATGAAAAGGCAAAAGAAATTTACTTAGGCTTGAAGACGGACGCAACTGCCGACAGCATTTTGCTGCGCAATGACGCCTTGACTTCCTTGAACAAGCTCTACAACGCCGCCAAGGAGCAAATGATTGGCGCGGTTCTCTCCAAGATTTCCGAGCGCGTTGAAAAGCTCATTGAGGAATACCGCAACTTCTTCAACAAGTTTGACGAAGCAAAGCGCACCCTCGCCGAGCAAAAGCGCAAGACGCTCAACAAGGACTCCGTTTCCAACGAGGCAAGAACCTTCGTTGGCTCCTCTGCCGAGGACAAACAGCGCGCTTACGAGGAATACTGCCGTATGGGCGCGATGTCCGTTGAGGATATCAAGCAGGCAGACAACGCTATGGGTAACGGCGTGTTTGAAACGGCCTTCAACGCTGTGAAAAACGATTTCTCCACCCGTCCTGTTCCCACAAGCTCCAACGTGTTCGCTTCTCTTATCTCCTCTGTTACCGCTCTTTATCGCGCGCAGGTTGAAAGAAAGAACAACGTTCTGGGCAAGAACCCCATTCAGGTTCTTATCGAGCAGACTGGCGACAAGGGCGCTGCCGCCGCTGAGGCTATCAACAGCGCGTACAACGGCGCTACCCCCGCCTTCGGCTCCGCACAGGGCGACGTTTCGGGCAACACCTTCTCCGCTATTATGGTTTCCCGCAAAACCGCAGAATACCTCTACGATCACGCTGAGGAGCTTGGCATCAAGCTTTCCAACGATGCTGACAGAGACTCCGCTCCCACTCTCGTTTCCTGCGTAAGCCAGTTTATGTCTATGAACGGCTTGCCTATCAGAAGAATGCTTATCAACGACAATGCGGACGACACCACCATTTCCTTGACCAAGGCACTTCTGACCATCAACCCCTTGGATATTCCCAAAATTACGGGCGAATACGCTGACAAATACGAGAAGGTTCTGAAATTGATGGAAACCACGGGCACCGATACCAAGAACCCCCACCTTGGCTTTGAATGGCACAAGCCCGGTCACTTGGCTAAGCTCGATGTACAGGACGAAAAGAGCTACGATGTTGCCGTTGCTAAGGCTTTGCTCTTCGCCTTGATGAACAACCGCTTGCAGTATCGCAAGGAGGTTCGTGACGCTTACGCTGTGTTCCGTTGCGACGATGAAAAGATCATCTACAACGGCGAAGAGGTTGGCGACAAGAACATCCACGGTCTGTTTGCTTGGCTGCGCTTGCACGAGAAGCTGGTTGCCGAATGGTCTCGCGACTTTGACGAGGCTGTGAAGGAGCAAAAGGCTTCTCTCGCTCACTACACCGCGGGCGACACCCAGAGCGTAACAGGCTCTATCACCAAGGCTGATTACATCCGTATGATGCGTGAAAACATCTTTGGCAACAAGAAGGCAGACGCAAAGACTCCCTTTGCCTGCGGTCTTATTACCTTCGCCTTCCGCATCAGACAGTGCGAGGAAGCCAGAACCGACACGGACCGCAACAACGCGGAGTGCATCCTGAAGGTTGGCTACGATACCTTGGTTGACTTCTGCCGCGCAAGAACGGCAAACAACGACGAGGCGTTCCTCAACATCTACAAGCAGCAGCTTGACAAATTCTTGGCTGAGGCGCTTCCCAAGGATCCTGACGTTGTGAAGAACAACGATTCCCGTTACTTCTATCAGGTGCTGGTTTCTTGGATCAACGATGCAGGCTGCTTCCAGGAGCTTTCCATCAACTACAAGGAAACCACTGAGAAGAAGGTCGTCTTCGACAAGCGCGGCTATGACCCCAACAACGCCATCTGGCCCAGAGACGTTAAGGTAGAGGAGACCGCACAAGAGCCCCAAGAGGACTCTGCTCCCGCTGACAGCGAATAAAAAACCGTAAGACTCTGCCCTTCCTTCCAAACGGGGGGAAGGGCAGGCAAAAGGAAGGGCGCGTGGTTTCTCCCACGAGAGCGTCGTGCCCCCTCTTTTTTTATAAAGGAAGCCCCCTGTCTTTGTCGGGCTTGCTTCTTATTTTTTCTTTCAGGCGAAAAATCTGTTTTTTTGTCAAAGCAGAGACGGGTAACCCGTTCTTTTTCCGCCTTCCCTTTTGACTGATTTTTATTTTGGGACATTCCCACCACCATCACGCTTGCGTAGAAAGGCTTGGTCAATGGTATGCTGACTTACGTCATCAATACATCCGAGAACAAAACCTTTGACAGCAACCTTCTGTTTGAGCTTGTCGGCTATCGGCAAATTCAATGGAAGCACTGCTCTCTCTCCCGCATTTCCGAATGTGCCGAGGAGATTTTTAAGGAAGTTGATGCTCTCAGTGTCGCGGAGGCAGACCAGTATCGCGTTGTCGTACTCGTTGATTTTTACGGCTTCCCATCCTGCAAAAAGGCAGAGGATGAGGCCGCCGCTGACATTGTGAATATTTATAAAAAATGCATTCGGCAATATTTAACCCATAATCTGCACGAATATTTAAGCTCTCGCAATATCGCGCCGACGGATTATGTGATTTATTACATTCAATACGTAAACAACCGTTCACAAAGAACGGCTATGGAAAAGGCGCTGGCTGCAAGGCTTTTCCTCGGTGCCAAGGAAAAGGGCGATGAGACGCTTCTTCCCTTGACAGAGGAAATGGAAAAGCTGCCGCCTCTGTGCCGTGAGGGGAACAACCTGGAGCGCTCCGTTCTTTTGGAGAACGCCCCCACCTATTCCTCCTTTTACCTTTCCTGCGGCACAGGCAACATTTTGAAGATTTACGAGAGTGATACCCCCCTGACCTTTGAGGTCTTTTACAACCGATACACCGAATACGTCTCCGCCAACTGCGCCGACAGGCAGGAAACCGAGCCTTACGTCACGTTCAGCACCTCTGACGAGCACGCCGCCTACGACGTGCTTTGTATGTCGCTTTTCTTAGTTTGGCGCTATGAATGTCTGAACGACGAGGGAAGAGGTGCTATGGTGCAGACTGCCCGCCCCAACCCCAAGAAATTGCAGGACGTGCTGCTTGCCGCCTTTGGCAACATTCATAAGGCGCAGGAAACGTCCCTTCGCAACGCTTGCCTTTACTATTCCTTGGAGCAGGCAGCCTCGCAGGTACGCGCACCCAAGGAAAGCGGCGAAGAGGAAATGATGATTCAGCGGGAAATGAAGGACGATTTGGCGAAGATCCTGTCCTTTGACGAGCAATACACCCGCATTTGTCAATACGCCAACAAGGACGAGGATGCCGAAATTCCCAACGAGGCAAGAGCCGCCATTGATAAGGCGATGGCTAACTACTTGCAGGCACGGGACGAAAAGCGCGACGTGTCCGAGACCGAGGAGGATTTGAAGCGCTCGGGCCTTTTCGTTGCCAATTCTCCTACTTGCCCGTCCGAGCTTGAAAAGAAGCAGCTCTTGGAAAAGCAAAATGTGCGAATGAAGGAGCTGCTCAACGAGGCATTGGGAGCCGGCTACACGGCAGGCGATTTTTCCAAGGAAAAGGAAAGAGCAACCCAGATTTATAACGATTACAAGAGAACGCAAGCCACGGTGAAGCGCAGCTTCTTTGGCGATTTGACGCTCCTTCTTGTAACGCTTTTGGCTATGATAGTTCCCTACGGGGCTCTTCAGCTTTATCGCGCGCCCTTCTCCGTTCCTTCCTTGATTTGCTACGGCATCGCCGCAGCCGTTTTCGGCGGCATTCTGATTTTCTCTCTGCTTTTGCACATCATTCCCATTATGCGCAAGCTGGACCGCTTAAAGCATAAAATGCAATCGCTCTACGAGGAATGCTGCGCGAAGAACCGCAAGTCCTTGCAGCCCCTGTTCAGCCGCTACAAGAGCAAGCTTCTCACCATTGAGGACATTCGGTACAGCATCCGCCGTATCGAGCGGCTTGACGCTATCAACCGCCGCAAGAACGCAAGAGCCGAGCAGCATCGCAACCTGCTTGAATCCTTAGAAAATACCATCAGCGGTATTTTGAGCAGTATGCACATTATCACGTCCTTTTCTTCCACCCAATCGGAGATTGATTTTGACATTGAGAAGGACGTTGCGGACAACAGCATTTATCACGTCTTTTCCGCAAAGAACATAGAAACGCTTTTTGAAAGAGGAGGAAACGACTGATGTGGACCGCGCTTAAAATTGTCTTTCTTCTTCTCATTATGCTGCTTCTCTTCTTCCCCGTGCTTCCTATGCCGGTGAAGCTGCGCCGTTTTTCTACCTTCTACGCGCTTCGCTATAAGGCACCGCATCAGAAGAGAAACGCGCCCTTTATTCTGTTGCCGATTTTGGAGCTGGTGGTTTTTGCGCTGCTAACGCAAATTCTCGACGGTCTGGCAAGTGCCATCACCTCTGTTCCCTTTATCGCCAACATTCTCAGCAAGCCGTCTGCCGCCGTCAAGTTTGACGTGGCGTTCTCTGTCAAGGTTATTCTTGTCAACCTTTTGGCGCTGTATGTCCTGATTATCTTAAAGACGTTCATCAAGAAGGTCTTCTTGGATAAGCGCTACGCCAAGCGCGACGCTGAAAAGGAAAAAAATCAGGCAGAGGGCAAGGACGACGAGCCTGAGCATCTGTCCGACAGAATTGGTCGCGCCATCGCATCCATTTTCTTCAAGGGTGAAAACCTTTGCTACGCGAAAAACTGGGTGGTGTGTGCCGAGCAGGCTTTGCAAACCTTTATTTACATCGTAGAGGCGCTGTACGCGGTTGTCTTTTTGGGAATGCTGCTTGCAATGTTCTTCCCTGTTCCCGCCTTCTTGTATAGCGCGCTTCTGTTCGTTGTCGAAAAGCTCTACCTTTATCCCTTCCTCTCTCTTGTTTTGCTGCAAGAAATTTGCCACACGCTTCACGCCGAGGCTGAAAAGCCCGCAGATGCCGAGAAGCCCGCGATTATCCGTAAGGAAGAGGAAGAGGCAGAAGAGGCAGCTGCCAATTTAGAGGCGCTGAGAAAGACCCTGTTCCGCCGCTTCGGCAAGGAGCACGCCATTCGTCATTTCAGTCCTCCGCGCCGCGTTCACGTGGCAGAATATAAATGGACCAACCAGACCTATGACGCTGCCCTTCGCTTTATCCGTGACCGTATGCAAAGACGGTCCGGGCACGTGGTGCAGAGCTATATGCAGGGCTTGGACTCCCTTTTCCACGATAGGCACTTATATTTTGGCGCGTCCTTCTATTCGGAGCTTGGCGAGTACCTTATCGCCTATACCTACGTGCGCTTGCTTTCGGGCGAAAGGCAAATCTTTATCGTCCACGATAAGAGCCACGTGGCAACCTTAAAAACCTATATCGGACGCCGCTTGACCGCCTTGACGGGCGCTACTGACGACTGCACCTGGCGTATCCGTGATGCTTCCGAGCGTTTGGACCAGGCGGACGTCTTAATTGCCGTTCCTGAGGATTTCGCCAAGGACAATCTGACGCAAAACAACCCCGCCTTCTTTGAGGAAGCGGGCAACGCAATGTTCCTTGACGCTGACCGCATTCTGAACACCGACAGCTATCTTTGCACCATGATGGCTTCCCGCTTGCAGCAGGCAGGCGGCGGGCGTATTCGCTTCGTCTTCCTCTCTTCTGCCATTATTCAGGGCTTCTCCACCAGCTTGAAGAAGTTTTTCCGTATCCATACCGAGCTTATTGAATGCAATAGCGCCTTGGAGCACGAAAACACCACCTTCTATCTGTGGAACAGAGAAACCAAAAATCTGTATGAGAAAAACGGCGTCAGCGGTATGTCGCTTGAAGCCTTGATAGTAGAAGAGGCAACGGGCAAGAACGTGGACGGTGTGCGCGTTATCACCGATATGCCCTTGAACACCACCGACAAGGATATGTTCAAGCGTCATCGCGTTGAAATCAACGAGATGCACAAGGAAACGCCCAAGGACAGTTATATTATTTGCACAGACGAAAAGTATAACTTAGCCTCTACCCTCTACGCCTTTACCCGCTTCCGCGGCTTGCGGACCTCTAATTTGCACATCATCAGCCGCCCGTATCTGCTCCGTGAATTCTTTATGGACAACGCAGAGGATTACGTGCGCCGTTCCGCTTACTTAAAGCCCCGCGTCACCGAGCACGCGGAAAATCGCCGCCTTGCTCTTCTGAACATATTTTGCGATGCCACTGCGGACAAATACGGTATGCCTGTGGCAGAGTTCATAGAAAAGGTGGACGCGGTTATCCACGATGCAGGCGACAACGTTCCCCAGAACGATCTTGCTGACCGCGTGGCGTACCTGCTTCAACATCTGATGCGCCTTTCTGACGAGGCAAACGGCTCCCCCACGGGTATGCTGAACACCCCCAGAAACGCATACAGCCTTCGTAAAAAGGAAAACGAAACCGTTTCCTTCCACAACGCGCGGCCCGTGGAGCGTATTACCTTCCACAACATCGAGGAAATTTTCCGCCGCGTCTTGCTTATCAACCGCCGTGTTGAGCTTTGGCTGAATGGCGTTTGCATTGGCGAGTTTGAATCCTTCCCTGACCGTATCAGACAGCAATACGTTCCCGGTCAAAGCTTAATCTACAACAACTGCGAATACGAAATTGAACGTATCTCCGAGGACAATACCCGTATTTTCCTACGCGGAGAGGTCACCACCTTCCGCAGCTGCTTGGATTCTGTTCTTTTGCGCCGCTATACCGTTCTTTCCGAGCCCTCGCCTGAGGGTAACGTGGCGGGTGCTTCCACCACCTATACCACAGGTAAATTGGCAGGCATTTATCTGGAAAAGCAGAACTGCGCCATCAAGGCGGAAACCTACGGCTACTACAACCTGATGTCTGATAACCAGACCATTGACTTTATTTCGGGTGTTGAGGGTAACCCCACGCTTGACGAGAATACCGTCAAGCAGCACGCCCGCAACCTCAATGGCAACGTGGCGCTTTCCGTCCGCTTGGAAGCAAGAGGAATGGAATGCACCGACAGTATGAGACTGTTGCTTTCCGCCGTTTGCAACGAGTTTATGAAGACGGTGTTCCCGGATGCTTACCGCTGTATTGCGGTCTGCCCCGTTCTTTCCAAGCCCGTTGATCCCGCTTTTGAGCCGGAATCCTTTGAAACCCGTGTCAAAACTCTGTATCCTTACTTTGTAAACGACGCGTTGAAGGCAAATCCCACCTCTGTTGAGCTTTTGTTCATCAACGACTGCGAAACGGACATCGGCGTCATCAATATGCTGTACAGCGGTGAGGCGCGTGTTATTGCCGAGCTTTTCTCCCACGTATACAGTTATTTACTCTGGCTGAAAAACAAGCCCACCTTGAACGATGACCGCCGCCACTACATCTATTTCGGCAGCGAAGCGATGCCCTCTGTCTTTGACCTTAATTCCTGTATTGACCTTCTTGAAAACTGCCATTTGCGTTTCCGCGAGGGTGTGGAAATACAAGAGGAAAAGCACGAGGAATTGTGCGCGTTCTGTCACGCTCCCTTGGAGAGCGGACGCTATTATCCCCATTCTGCTTCTCGCTTTATTTGCGATAACTGTCAAAGAGAGGTTGTCGAAACCGAGCAAAACGTCAAGGATGCTATGGAAAAAGCAATCAAGTATATGACGGACGCATATCCCGACCTTACCTTGCCTACCGACATCAAGCTTGGGCTTCATCCCATTCGCGAGTTGCCGAAGGACCAGGTGATGACGGAGCATTACTGCACCATCAAGGAAGGGGAGCGGCTTCTGACAGTAGAAGAGGGACTTCCCGTTCTTAATGCCGTGCTTTGTTGCTTGCGCGCCCTGATTTTCTTCTGGCAGAAGGACAACAACCTGTTCTGCCCCTACTCATCGGCGCAGCTCTATTACGAGGAAATTTCTTACCTGCGTAACAACGGTCACCACGTCAGCGCGGAATACGTTGAAAAGCATCTGACGCCCTTGGCGCTTGAACGCTACGGCGCCCTTATGGATGCCGTGGAAGGCCCTCTGGGTGAAAGCGGTGAGCGCACAGGCGGCAAGTATGAAACATCCTTCGCCTTTATTATGGCGGTGGTTGACGACATTGACAACGCCGACGTTCCCGAGGGTGATGACGTTCCTGTCGACCCCGAGGATATCGAGGACGATGCGTTTCTCTACGACCCTGACCGTATTCCGCGCTTCTGGAAGCGGTTCTTGCGCAACGCAAGTACAAGCGAGGTTCCTGACGAGCAGGGAGACGAGGGCACAGGCGCAACACCTGCCCCTGCCGATACCGGCAAAAAGAAGTCTGCCTTCAAATCGGGCATTGAGCTTATACCCTACGAGGACGAGGAAAAGAGAAATCCCCGCATTCGCCTGTATAACGAAATCGCCCGTCACATCGCCGATTTCAACGGCGAGCCCATCACGGTTGACGCTTCCATTTCCAAGGAAGAAATGCTGCGTATCTTCCGTTACGTGCGGTACGACTATCCCGAATTCTTCTGGCTCTCCGCCTGTGTGTTCTGGTCGTCGACTCCCTTGCGCATGGCGCCCACCTTCCGTTGCTTGAACGCGGACGGAAAGACGGTCAACCTTTCGCAGGTGGAAAAATACCGTCGCGAGCTTCGCAAGGGTGCTTTGCCCTTTGTAAAGGGAATTACCAAATCGACCCCTGCCTATGAAGCCCTGCTTACCATTCACCGTCGCTTGATTGTGACCTTGGATTACGACAAGTCCGTCTATACTCCCGGTGTTGACAATGCCGTTATCGGCAACAAGGCCGAGGAGGACACCTTCCGCTCCTTGCACTCTGCCCTTGTTAAGCATAAGGTGGTGTGCGCGGGATATGCCGTTGCCTTGCAGTATCTGTTGCAGTCTGTGGGTATTGTATGCGGTAGCATCGTCAGCGAGGGACACGAATGGAACGTGGTAAAGCTTGGCAAGGATTGCTATCACCTGGATGCCACGTGGGACGACTATTCCACCACGGATAAGGCATCGCACAAAAATCTTGTTGTTTACGATTATTTCTGTCTGTCGACAGAAGAAATCACGCGCGAGACCTCTTCTCACATTCCCGAGACCGAAACCTTTGGAATGATTCCCGCCTTCAATTCCGTGAAGCACAACTATTTCCGCGCGCATAACACCTTCTTTACCCGTTATGACGAGGAAAAGATGCTCGCGCTTCTGACGGTGGCGCTGGAAAAGGAATACAACTGTATTTCGTTCAGATGCTCCTCGAAAGAGGTTTACGATGATATGTACGCCCGCTTGTACAGCAATGGCGCAGCCCTGTTCTATGAGCTTCTTGCCAAGGCGTCCGAAAAACTCGGCGGCAAGAAAAAGAAATTCATCGAGAAGGCATTCCGCAATCCCAGCTGGTATTCCGATGACGTCTTGTGCATTTGCAACATCGTTCTTAACGCGGGTCAACCCGTATAACGCTTGCTTTCCTGTATACACCTATACAAGAAAAACAGCGCTGTGTGTTTTGACTCTTGGGGCTGCTTCACTGTTCGTGAAGCACCGAAAAGCAACACAAAACAGTTGCTTTTCGTCTCCCGTGCGTTACAATTTCACAGGAATTGTAACACAACCTGCAAATTTTTTGCAAGAATTTCGACAATTTGCGCCTTTGTTGGCACAAATTGCCGTGGGGCTGAGTCAATGACTCAGCCCCTTTTGTTTTAGCGCTCTTTGTTTTTGCCCTTTCGTTCAATCACAAAAAAATCACGGAAAAAACATCAAAAAACGCTCTCTTTTTGGGGGTTATTCATAATTTATTTATATCTGCGTGGTATACTGTATTTTGTGAACGTGTCGCCAAAAAGGGCGGTATGCTTCAAAGACCAAAAAGAAAGAAAGGCGTGCTTTATTTATGATTCGTGTGGAGAATTTAACAAAGCGATACGGCAAGCATTACGCCCTCAACGATATTAGTTTTGAAATCAAGGAAGGGGAAATTGTCGGTCTTCTCGGGCCAAACGGCGCGGGAAAAAGCACCACGATGAATATTTTAACGGGATACCTTTCCGCCACGTCGGGAAGCGCCTGTATCGACGGCATAAACGTGCTTGAAAACCCCACGGAAGCCAAAAGGAAGATAGGCTACCTGCCCGAGCAGCCGCCCCTTTACCACGAAATGACGGTGATGGAATACCTGAATTTCGTTTACGAGTTAAAGGGCTGCGCCTTTCCCCGAGAGCCGCACTTAGCGGAAATTGCCGACGTTGTGAAGATACGCGACGTAAAGGACAGGCTTATCGGTCATCTCTCCAAGGGATATAAGCAACGTGTGGGTATCGCGGCGGCTCTTGTCAACGCGCCCCCCGTTCTGATTTTTGACGAGCCTACGGTGGGTCTTGACCCCCAGCAAATCATAGAGGTGAGAAACCTGCTTCGCTCCTTGGGACGCAAGCACACCATTATTCTTTCCACCCATATCTTGCCCGAGGTACAGGCGGTTTGCGAAAAAATCATCGTCATTCATCACGGGCATATCATTGCGAATGAAAAAACCGAGGACATCACAAGAGAGGCGGAGAGCTTTGACCGCTTCCGTCTTAAAATCTGCGGTCCCTCTTCAAGAGATATCCGTAACGCCCTGCAGACTGTAAACGGTGTAAGACACGTAGAGGTGTTGCCCGGGCGGGATGCCGAAAGCTACGCCTTTTTGATGGAGTGCGAAAGAGGCAGGGATGTCAGAAAGCCCTTGTTCCGCCTTTGCGCTGACAGGGATTTTGCCATTATCGGTCTTGAACCCGTGGGCACAGACCTTGAAGACATCTTTGTGCGCCTGGTGGAAAAAGCCGCCAAAAAGGAAGGCAAGGGCGCAAGGAAAAAATAATCCTGCGCTCTTAAAGCGGGCGCTTCAAAACGAAGTCCTTGCTTTTGAGTCTTCACAAAAAAGAAATTTGAGATAAACGGAAAAGAGGGCAGTTTATGCTTGCCATTTACAAACGCGAAATGCGTTCTTATTTTACAACCCCCTTGGGATATGTGTTCCTTAGCATTTTTCTGGCAGTTTCCGCGGCGGTATTTTGCTTTACCACCCTGTTTGCCATGTCAAGCGAAGTCACCACCTATTTTTCAACAATGATGCAATGCTACGTGGTGCTTCTGCCGCTTTTGACAATGAAGCTGTTCAGCGAGGAGAAAAAGCAAAAAACGGAGCAGCTTCTCTTAACTGCCCCCGTTTCCACCTTTTCCATCGTTTTGGGGAAATTTCTGGCAGCCTACACCGTGTTTGCTTCGGTGACGGCGTTCAGCACCCTTTACTTTTTAATCGTTGGCGTTTACGGTCACGTCAAGGTGCCGATCTTGTTCGGTAATCTTATCGCCGTTCTGCTTGTGGGTCTTGCGCTGATTGCGGTGGGAATTTTCATCTCCTCTATCACGGAAAACCAGCTTTCTGCCGCCGTTGCCACGATGGCACTGCTGTTTTTGCTGATGTTTATCAGCCTTGCTTGCCAATATATCAGCTTTTATCCTGTCCGTTTTGTGCTTGAAAGCCTTTCTCTCTTCTACCGCTTCCAATACTTTACGCAGGGAATTTTTGATTTCGCGGGGCTTTTCTATTATATTTCGGTAGCCGCCTTGTTTTTGTTCTTAACGGTGCGCGTGTTTGACCGCCGCCGCTGGAAATAAAAAGGCGCGCCTTTGCCTTGACGCACTTGAAAGAATACCGCTGCCCTTTGCAGCAGAATGGAAACCACCATGAAACAGGGAACAAACCGATTAACCAAGCAAAAGGACAAAGAAAACATCGCTCTTGCGGTGGTGTTTGCGGCGCTTGTGCTTGTTGTTAATATGATACTATATGCCCTCAGCTCTCATTTAGGTCTGTTTACCAATATGACCGAGCCCGAATACTATACCTTGTCAGGCGTGAGCGATTCTTATTTTGACGCCGTCAATCCCGAAAAGGATGATATAACGCTGTATTTTTGTATGAGCAAGGAAGAGTTGAACGAAAACTTCACCTACGGGCGTATTTACGATACCGCGCGCCAGTTTGAAGAACGGTATGACTTTTTCCATATCGCGTATTTAGACGTCTTTTACGATTATGAAAAAATAGAAGAGCTCAGTGCTATGCAAAGAGAGCACGAGGAAGGCGATTTCTCCGTTGGCAAGGCAACGGTTATTTTCGCAAGCGAGGCGACGGGTATTGCCGCCTTCCGCAACCTCAACTCCTTTTACGTCTATGATGAGGTCAACACCGAGGACGATGATATGATTTTTCTCGGCGAGGAGCTGATTTCGGGCTGCTCAGGGCTTGTATTAAAGGCAGAGCGTCCCAAGGCGTATTTCACCGTCGGTCACGGAGAAACCCTTACCACCTCTATGAAAAACGCCTTGTTTATGGCGGGCTTTGACATTGTGGTAGCAGACCTCTCCTCGTACGAAATCGAAGACGACTGCGCGCTTGTTGTCATCTCTGCTCCCATTTACGATTTTGAGGAATTTGCCGACAGCACGATGGTGTCGGAGATTTCCAGACTTCGCGACTTTGTCGACGGAGGCGGCACGCTATGGATATTGCGCGACCCGTTAGCGCCTTCCTTGACGCGGCTGGATAACCTTTGCGCCGAGTACGGTCTTTCCGTCACGGCGAATGCCTACTTGAAGGATACCGCGGACTCCTTGAATACAAGCGGCACGACCTTGCTTTTGCAGCCTGCCTCTTCCCCCTATGTCCTTTCCCTGACGGAGCGTATTCAAGCCGTCACAGGCGCGCCCTTGTCCACCAAAGCGGCAACGGGACGTTGCTCGGCTATTCATATAACGCAAACGGAAAAGGCAACCGCTTCTGCGCTGCTTGTCTCTTCCGACTCGGCGCGGCTGGTTGACAAGGAAGGCAGCTTCCTCTCAGAAGAAGGGACCTTCACCGCCGCCGCGGTAGCGCAAACCAAGGAAAACGGCGGCAGTCTCGTTTTGTTCGGCTCGGGCTCCTTTTCCGATGAAATCCTGATGGAAACGGACGCGTATGCCAACAAGGATTTGCTTTTTGCCCTGGCAGAAGAAAATACACAAGTGGTTACCCCCATCGGCTGCGGTACGGTTATTATCAACGCCGAGCCCTTGGAGCATCTGACACGGGGCGCTTCCGTCTTCTACTTTGTCAGCCTGACGGTTGTCATTCCCTGTGTTATACTGGCTTTTGGTACGGTGGTTTATTTCCGCCGCAAAAGCCGCTGATTTCTATAAAACGCATATCTGCGAGAAAGGCGGGCCTTTATGGAACGCATCAAAAACCTTTGGCATAAAAAAAGCGTGCGTCGGTTGCTTCTTATCCTGACGGTCCTTCTTTTCGTGTGCCTTATTGCCGTACAGCCCCTGCTCTCCTACGGAATGCAGCAGGCAGCCATTTTCCCCGACCTGACGGAGGAAGGGCTTTATACCGTTTCCGATGCCTTGGTAAAAACGCTTGAAAATCTGTCGCGGGACATAACCATTACCTTCTGCGCCGCGCCCGACTATCTGCTCGGAAACACAGAAACACGCGCCCCTTATATCGCCTGCAAAAAATTAGCCAAGAAGAACCCGCATATCAAGTTAGAAATCCGTGACGTTATGACAGACCCCTCTGCCGCTGACGCCTTTAAGAACATCACCACCACGGAAAACTATTGGAACGATATTATTTTCAGCGTTGACGGTGAATTTCGCCGCGTCTCCGCTTTGAGCTTCTGGGGTGAGGAAGAGGACGAAATCGTCAGCTACAACGGAGAATACCGCATTGCCACCGAAATTCTTTCCCTCACCGCCTTTGAGGGCGGCTCCTACGCCTATTTTGCCGTAGGGCACGGTGAACGCTTCTACGTTGACGGCGTCGAGGGGAGTGACAATGAGCTTTCCGCCTTTTACGAGCTTATGCGCGAGTTAGGGCTGAAAGTGGCAACGCTCAACTTGGACGAGATAGACGAGGTGCCCGAAAACTGCGCGCTTCTCATTTTCTGCGGTACGAAAACCGATTATGACGATGCCGTTGACACCGATTTTGGCAACCGCTCCGCCATCAGCAAAATAGATGAGTATCTGGAAAGAGACCGCTCTATGATGGTGTTCCGCGACGCCTATGGGACACCCCTTCCTGTCTTTGACGGATATTTGGAGGAATGGGGACTCGGCTTTGGAGAAAATTGCATCATCGCCCCCGAGACCTCTCTTGCATCAACAGACGCAGAGAAAAAGGGAACCCACCTCATTGCCACCTATGCGCCCGCCGAGGAAAGCACCGCCTTGGGCTACGGAATGATAGCGGGGCTCTCGGATATGACCATCCCCCCAAAAACCGTCCTTCCCAACTGCGCCTCTCTTTATATGACCAGAATAAACTCCCAGATTGGTATTGGAGAGAACACGTCAAGAACCGTCTCGGGTGTGTTCTTTGCGGGAGAAGATGCGTATGCCGTTGACAAAAACGGCTTTAAGCTCCAAAAGGAAGACGACTCCTATTATTGGTTGGCGGCTGCCGCTGCTGAAATGTATCTCCCTTCGGGAAATGATAACACCTACTTCTTCTCGTATGTCTTCGCCGCAGGCACCACCGCCTTGGTAGAGAACGCCTATCTTGCCGACTCTGCCCTTGGCAACCGAGATGCGATGCGCTCCGTATTGCGCACCATTTCCCGTGTGGATATATTCGCCGACTCGGAGCTTGGCGGCTTCGACTTGAACTCCGACAAATACGGTGGTCAGTTCTTGGTGGACACCGACTTGTCCGAGGAAGAGTATTCCTTCTTCACCCCCGGCGGCAAGCTCGTGAAGTATCCGGGCTTGAAGCCCGCCGCCCGAGTGCTTTGGGTGCTGGTAATTGCCATCCTGCCCTTGGTTGTCTTGCCCCTGGCAGGCATCTTTGTCTGTCAAAGACGCAAGAACAAATAAAAAAGAAAGGGCTGTTTCTATGAATAAATTGAAAACCATTTGTCAGACCGTGTGGGGGGCGCTTAAACGCTTCTTCTACCGTCTGGGCAAAGCAGTCAAGCATTTTTGGCGGGGGCTCTCCCGCCGTATGAAGACGGTTACGGTTATGGCGCTTTCCTTGGTGCTGCTCACAGCGACGCTCCTTGCCGTTCTTCTGTTGCTTCCCGAGAAGGAAAAAGAATACGAATCTATAGACTACCTCTTCCCTGCCGTCAGCCGCGCGTATATCTCGGAAATCGAGTTAAAGCCCAACGGCAAGGACACCTATAAAATAGTGCAAATGGCAAACACCGCCTCGGGCTCCACGTCCTTTATGCTGCAAATCGGCGACGTGTATTACAACTGGCTGACCTTAGAGGCGGAAACGCTCTCACAGCTGGTCGTCAGCGCGGGGCAAAGTATGATTTACACCGAGGTTATTTCCCGCCCAACCGACAAGGACGCCTTTGAAAGCGAGGCAGAATTCCAAAGGGCGCAGGAAAACTACGACAAACGGCTTGTAACCTACGGGCTGACCGAGGAAAAGGCGTCCGTTTACGTGCTGCGCACCGTGACGGGCGAGGAATACACCGTTTACTGCGGCAAGAAAAACCACGCGGGAAGCGGCAACTACGTCCGCTTGGCAGGAAAAGATACCGTCTATATTTCCGCTACCGCCACGATGGGCACGTTTTTAGAGGGCTCGCCCGAGCAGTTTGTAGCAGGAACAGCGCTCTTGCCGTCCTCGGACAACTCCTTGGCTTACGGTTATCCCCGTCGCTTTGAGGTTTCCACCTTCTTGAAGGGAGAAGACCGAAGCATCAACGCTGAGGACCTGCTCTCCCTGACCTGCTTGGTAGAGGGCGAAGAAAAGACCTTGCATCTGAATATGGCAAAGGCAAGCTACGCCACCAAGCAAGCGCTTCTTGGCAAAGCCTTGGGAAGCCATAGGGGCTCCCCCATTCCCCTTACCGATGTATTCACCGACAAAAACGGCTCTTCTCTTGGCAGCCTTTCCGTTTCCGTTTTGTCTATTGAGGAGGCAGAGCGACTCTGGTTTGGCGCGCGCTATTTGTTCCCCGACGAGCGTGATACGGCGGACAAATACGGCATTTACACCTTCTACGCGCCCCAAAACATCACGGCGAACCGCCCTGACAACGGCGACCTTATGACAGCCCTTGAAAACCTCTTGAAGCTGTCGGGCAAGGTGGTGCATATCGGCTTGAACGAGGCGGTAATGGAAGAATACGGGCTTCGCTACCAGAAAATCCTTTGTGAGTATCCCGTTTTTGGTGATGAGGCATACGAAAGAAAAAAGGATGAAAGCGGCAACGACGTCAAGGACGAAAACGGCAAATACGTTTACACCGACGTCATCGACCCCGATTACTACCTGACAGGAGAGATATACGTCTCCGCCCCCAAGGACGGCGTTTGCTACGTGGCAAGCAGCCTCTACGGGGTTGTGGCAGAGATAGACATTTCCGACATCGCCTTTTTGTACCGTGGCTTTTTTGATTTGGTTTCCGCCTATATCTTCGCGGGCGAAATTATAGCCGTTAAAGAGATAGAATTCCTTTGGCAGTACGGCTCGACGGCGGGGCTTGACGGGAAAACGTCAACCTTTGAGGTAACAACCGAGCTCGTCACGAATGAGCAAGGCAACGAAAGCGAGCAAATCGCCAAGGTGCTGGCAAGGCTTGACGGCGGGACAAAGCTCTTGGACGTTGACAGCTTTACCGACTTCTTCGTCTTCTTCTACTATATTCGGTACGCGGGAGAGAACGGTCTTTCCGATGAAGAAAAGCAAGACCTGCTGGCAAATGCCGAAAGCACCGTTTTGGATATGACCATCACCCTGACGGATGAAGAAACCGTAAGGTATCGCTTTGTTTCCTACGCGCCCAACAAAATGGCGGTTTTCCTCTCTCAAAGCAGCACAGGCGCCAAGAACGACGCCTTTTACGTCTATGCCACCGACATAAAGGATTTAGCTTCGCTTTATTTGGGGCTTTTGGCAGAATAATCGCAAATTATTAAAAGAAAAAGCATAAAAACGACAAAAACAGTTTGCTTTTTTTCCTTACCTGTGATACAATATCCTTGTATTCCAATTTCATTTCAGAAAGTGAGATATATTTATGAAAAAATCCGCTCTGCGCGCTTCCGTTTTAGCGCTGTTCTTAATGGTTGCGCTCCTTTTAACCTCTTGCGCACCGTCCTATTCCAAAATGAACCTCTCCAAGCACGTGACCTTGGAAGAGAGTGATTACAAGGGCCTCGCCCCTGAGGTTGACCGTGTCATCATCAGCGACAGCGACGTAACGAAGGCCATCCTTGGCTTCCGTTATGACAAAAAGACCGCCGCAACGGGTGACTATGCCGCGCAAAACCCCGTTTCCATTTACGATGAGCTGGGTATTTTGTACGAGGCTGTGGACAGCGAAGGAAACGTTGTGGAAACCAATATGACTTGGGACCGCTCCTCTACCGCTTCCGCCGCTTACACCCTTCCGATAGGAACGCTTCTCGGTCTTGGCTATGAAAGACACGAGGAAGGAACGCTGCTTCGTCACTTAGAGGACCTCTTCCTGACCGATGCGCTCAAAGCCTATGACTACAAGGTAGACGGCAGAGTACAGACCGAGGACGAGGACGGCAAACTCAGCAACGAGATAAATCTTGACAAAACCTCTGTTGTGTACGTCGGCTACACCTCTGACCTGACGGGCTACTCCAAGGGCTTCGTTAAGTTAGACCTGACCGAGTATGACCTCGCAAACCCCAAGGGCAACGATTTCAACGAAGCCATCGCGCTTGGTCTTTTGCAGCTTTACAGAGAAGGCGATGAAAACAAGCTGACTGTCAACGCCAAGAAGAGCAAAAACATTTATATCAACCCCGCGGACGACAGCATTATCAGAACGGACGGCTCCAACTTCTTGGACTACACCTATACCGATGATGCGGGTGCCAGCAAAACCTTCCAAATCAGCGCTACCGTATACGGCGCCTTCCAGTTAAACCAGTTTGACTACAACGCCACTGCCCTTGAAACCACCTTCACCTATCCCGATGATGCCGAGGGCACTTACAGCAAGGACGGCTCCTCTACCGCAATAAAGAACGTGGAAGTGACCGTTCGCGTTTACGTGCTCGCCGCTAAGAGCTATATTTATCCCGATTACGATGACGCCTTTATCACCGAAACGATGGGCTTCACCTCAGCAGACGGCAAAACGGGCGATGCGCTCAAAGCAGAATACGAGGCTTCCGTTAAGAACGACCTGCAAACCAAGGAAAACGAGAAGGCTGACAAGGCTGCAACCGACGTTATCCTTGACCTTTTTATGGACAAATTGAAGGACGAGGACTTCAACCTTCCCAAGCAAAAGGTCAAAGCCTTTGTCCGTGACTCTATGGATAACCTGCGCTACGAATATGACACAAGCTACAAGTCCTACTTCAAGACCTTTGAGGACTTTGCCATCAAATACTGCTACTTTGAAACCGCAACGGGCTCCTTAAATAACGGAGCGCCCCAGTCGATTTACACGCTCTACAAGGGCAACTTCTCCACCTACGCAAAGGCACACAAGGACGGCGTTTCGCCTCTTACCTCGGAAAGCACCGCTGGCTATTCCTTGAAGGATGTGAAGGCAGAATTGACACGTCAGGCAGAAGCGGTTGTCAAGGAAGAGGTTGCACTGCGCCGCTTGGCAGAGGTGCTTAACGTTACCTTTACCGCCGAGGAATTTTCCACGTACGTTGAGAAGCTCTACAAGCAAGAGGTTCCCGAGGACAGCAGAGAGAGCATCACCTTGAACTACTTTATTGAAATCTTCGGACGCGAGAACTTTGAGGGTGCCTTGCTCAAAACGAAGCTTGACGATGCGCTCTTTGCGCTGAACAAGGATACCGTTGTGTATAAAGACAAAACCTCTGCGGGCGAGGCTATTTCCGACGGCGAATAAAACGCCCCGCGCAAACAAAACAAGTCAAAAAGGGGCGAGGCTCATATATCCTTAGCCCCTTTCCTAACAAAACAAAAAGGACACCTCTCTATGAAACAGGTTTCACTCTATACAGATGGAGCTTGCCGCGGCAACCCCGGCAGAGGCGGCTGGGGAGTCGTCTTGGTTTATGGCTCTGTGGAAAAGGTCATGTCGGGGGGTGAAAGAAGCACCACCAACAACCGTATGGAGCTCACCGCCGCTATCGCGGGGCTTTCCGCGTTAAAGGAGCCCTGCTTGGTGGACTTATACTCCGACTCGAAATATCTGGTTGACGCTGTCACACTCGGCTGGCTGGAAGGCTGGCGTAAAAGGGGCTGGAAGCGCGGGAAAAACGAGCCCGTGCTG
The DNA here is from genome assembly GCA_017936565.1 of Clostridia bacterium. GTDB lineage: Bacteria > Bacillota > Clostridia > Oscillospirales > CAG-272 > UBA1740. Next base: position 20,435 of record JAGBFG010000029.1, on the reverse strand, counting down.
AACCCTGATTTGTGGGAGCAGCTCTATTTGCTGCTTTCCGTTCACAAGGTCACCTTTCATTGGGTAAAGGGGCACGATGGTCATACCTATAACGAGCGGTGTGACGCGTTGGCAACCGCCTTTGCCGACTCCTTTTTAGAAGAAGCTTAATTATTTTGTCAATTCCGCTTGCCTTTTTGCGCAAGAATGAATGAGAAAGGGTATAGACGTACCTATGAAAAAGAAAAACAAGAAACTGACGCCGAAGCAAGTAAAGGCGCTGGCAAGACAAACCAGAAACGCCAACGCGCAAAAGGCAAAACAAGGTCCTGTGGCGGCGGAAAAGACTCGTATTCCGCTCTCGCCCGAAAAATTCTGGCTTTACGCGGCGCTCGCCGTCGTTATTGCCTTGGCGGTGGTGGTGATTACCCTTTGCGGTATTGCCCTGCACCGCACCCTGACTGCGCCCAAATACCCCTCTTTGTTGGATACGGTGGATTTAGAGGACTATCTGGTTGCCCATAGAGTCAACTATACAGGGCATACCGTCAAGCTCACCAATACCTCTGCCTATACCGACGAGGATTTTGAAGCGGACAAGAAAACCGTTATCTTTAACAACCGCAAATTGCTTGCCGGCTCGCAACGGGACGTGACGCTTGGCACAGGCGATACGGTTTATTTCTACATCATCGGGGCAAAGGATGCCGAGGGCAACCCCATAGCCAAGGATGCCTTTGCCGCTTATAACTACACAAGCTACCTGAGTGTCACCTTGGGAGCCGATCACGTCTTTGGAGAAACGCTTGACGCGGCGCTCTCTGGTCTTAACCCCGCCACCCTTGGCACCGTGCGCAACGTTGTCACGTCAGGCGATATAACAGAGGACAGCGTTGTAGGTCTTACCTATGAAATGTATGTTTCCTCGGGCAAAAACGCCGCAGGGGAATACACCTGGAAGACCTCTGCCACCAAGAAGCTGAACGGCGGGCGCGTTAATCTCTCTGATTTGGATGCGGCTTTCCGCGAGGCGCTTCTGAATGCCTACACCGAAAAGACAATGGGTGAGAAGGTTTCCTTCGTGTTGGAGAACTACTATGACCACGATGGAAAGGAAGCAACCGCTCCTCTTACGGTGCGTGTTGATGCCTGCGTCAATATGCGTATCACGGAAGAGTCCGTGACGGAAATCACCTTCACGCCCCCGAAGGATTGCTTCTCAAGTCAAGGCTATGCCTCTCTTTGCAAGGACTTGTATGATAAGGAAATCACCTTCACCGTTATTTTGCAATGGGCAGACGATTATGAAATGCCCACCTTCAATGGCACCTTTATCAAAGAAACCTTAGGCTTTGAAACCGACAAGACGACAGACGAGGAAATCATCGCCGCTTATCGCGCAAAGCTTGCGGAAAACAAAAAGGAGCAGTATAGACAAAACTGCATCGCCGCCACCTATGGACAGATTTTGGACTCTTTGAGCGGCAATTTCAAGGACCTGCCTCAGTCGTTGTATGAGGAAAAATACAACGATTACGTCAACGAGCTGCAAATTCAGTTCCAGCTTTACGGCTCTTCCTTTACCGACATCAACCAGTTCGCCCAATACTATTCCTACTACAACGTTGGTCAGCAGGTTTCCTCTGCCAGCGAGTATTGCGGTATGATGGCGGAAATGCAAGCGATGAAGGAAGTTTTGATGTACACCATCTTCTATAAAGAAGGAATGAAGGTTACCGAGCAAGCGCTTTTGGAAGCAAGAGCCAAATGCCTTGCCGATATGGTAGAAAGAGCGGGCGACCCCGAGGTATATAGCGAGACGTATTTTGTCAACCTGTACACCGAGGATTATATTATGCAGAAGGCACGGCGCGAGTACGCCATTCCCGCTTTGGTGGATGCCTTCCTCTTGGAAAACAACACCATTCAAGACGCCAACTGATAATCCTTCCTTAAAAATTCGCGCCTCGGCGCAGAAAGCATGGTTGATTTATGAACGACATATCCAACATTCCCAACGAAAATGAAGAGGTCGTAGCCCCTTCCTTTTTCCAAAAATATCGGCAGCACGTCATTCTTGCCGCGATTGCCTTGGTTCTGGTTGTCGCCCTGATTCTTTCTATCGTCTGGCTGGTTAAAGCAGGCGATTTCACGACAACCCAAGACGACATCCCCTATTTTGATTACGAAGCCTCAAAGCCCCTCTCCTATATGACCGATTTTTCCTTGGACAAATTCAAGGGACTGTCTGTCGGTGGCAAGGGACAAGAGGTCACCTTAGAGATTACCGATGACTACGTCAAGGACTACATCAACGTCAATCTTTTGCTTGCCCAAAAGAAAGCCACAAACAAAAGCCTTGCCGAGCGCTCAACCGCTATTACCTATGCCGATGAGGTGTATTTCTACGTTTTAGGCATATACAAGGACGGCGAGCGGGTTCTGGCAGATGACTTTGGCAGAACCTATGAAGAAAAATCGATGGTTGTCGGCTCGCTCTACTTTGGTAAGGACTTTGATGAAAAAATCATCGGCTTTGTTCCTATGACAACCTCTCTTGAAATGCGCAACAACGGCGCCTTCTCTGCTACTGACATCATTTCCGCCACCTACACGGCTACCGTGAAGGACGAAAAAACGCCCACCGTTTCTTTGAGCGGCGCGCGCATTGACCTTGCCCAAGCAGAAGAGGGCTTCCGTAACGCTATTTTAGCCGCCTCTACCACCGTCGGAAAGCAATTTGAGTTTGATTATACCGAGGACATTGACGGTGACGGAGAGACCGAAGAGGTGCATTACGTGATGACCGTCAACACGGTTGTCACCGAAAACGCCGCCTCTGTCACCTTCACCTTCCCCGAAAGCTATTTTTCCACCAATATGGACGAGGAATACACCGCCTTGAACGGTCAAGAGGTGACGGTGCGTTTGGTTGTAGACTATTTTGTCGCTTACGACGCATATACGCTTGACACCCTCTTAACCGAGGATTTGGTTGAAACCGAAGAGGGCAAGGACGACGTCAAGGCAGAAGCTGAAAAGGCAGCCTCGCTTTTGAGCTACACAGGCAGCAAAAAATCAACGACCAAGCAGGAAGTCATTGACGCGGTCAAGGAAGAGCAGACAACGGCTTTGAAGGAGCAGTTGAAGGAAGAAAAGGAAAGCATCGCGGCAACCCTCATCGGAAACCACTATATGTCCTATACCTTCCAAAGTCTGCCACAGAGTGAGATTGATGCTTACCACCGTTATTACGGCATCTACTACTTCGAGGCGTTTGTTGACTCAAAGCTGTATAACACGATGACCTATGACGGCTTTGCCGTTAACGTGGGGCTTGGCTACGTTCCGTCCGAGGACGAGAACGAGCCGCAGAATTTCTATGAATATATCATAGACTCTGCCACCTACTCCGTCAAGCAAAATCTTGTCTTGGCTTGGCTCTATCACGAGGCGGGCTTGAATACCGAGGCGAATGAAAAGGAAATCAAGGACGGCTATCCTTCCTTCCTGTATAACCAATACGGCACGTCTGACGAAAAGGAATTGAAGAAAGCAGGTCTTGACCTTGATGTTCTCTACAAGGATTATCATCTGCAATCCATCGCCTACTACGTCAATCAATGGATGCTCGCAAACAACACCATTGACTTTACCAAGGAACCTATTGAATAAAACTCGTTGAATAAAACCCGCGCGGGCTGTCCGAAGAAGGACAGCCCGCTTTTTTTGACAAACGGTTCTTTTTTTGAGGGAAGCGGCATACCATCAAAATAAGGCACCTTCTCCTATACAAAACAAATACAAAACAAAACCAAAAAAGGCAAGGTAAAAAATATGTTTATTTGTTCCGTTAAAGCCACCACGCTCCGTCTCTTTGGTACCGTCGTGCTATGTCTTGCCGCTCTTATCAGCGCCGGCGCGATTTCCGCTTCCCTGTCCGCTTCCCCCGTTTTGGCGGACGGCATTTCCTTTGAAAATATCAAAACTGAGGAAGACCGCCGCGCCTTTCTTTCCGCCTGCGGTCACACACCCACCGAGGAAGCAGAGGTCTCTGCCGAGGTTTCCCTGCCCAAAGCCTTGGATGCCGTGCTTTTAGGCTACAACGAAATCCAGAAGCAGCAGGGCTTTGACCTTTCCCGTTACACAGGAAAAACCGTCACTCGCTATACCTACCGTCTGGCAAACGAGGGAAATACCCCTGTATATGCCAACATCATCGTTTACCGTCATAAAATTATCGCCGCCGATATAACGGCACCGGGGGCAGATGGCTTTGTCAAGCCGCTTTGCGTCGCCACCGAGGAATAAAAAAGAGAGGCGGCTATATGGGGGATGCTCATAGCGGAGAATTTGAAAAGCAGCATTAAATGCGAGCATCGCATTTGACCGGTCAGACAAAAATGGATAAAAGAGCTACAAGCAGCTCTGCCCAAACCCTTGTACAAACAGAAAGAGAGAACAACTCGGGAAATCCGAAATGTCCTCTCTTGTTCTGTTGGTTGGATAAAATCGTGGCGCGTTGCATAACAACGCGCCACAGATAAAATCTTCGCTTTGTTCAGATGAAAATCAAATCCGTCCGAGCTTAACCCTGCGAAGCAGGATTTCACCGCGAAAGCGATTTCATCGACCAAAGGTGGATTTCATCCGTTGAAGACGGATTTGACTGCGTGTTCTCCTTAACGGAGAACACGCAAGCGCCGCCCCTTGGCGAAAAGAAGATTCTTTACGCTTTGATGTAAAGCCTTGTTCCCGTTATCCGTTGCAGCAAGAGCAGAAAATTACCACAAGGGCTAAGATGATTATCCAAGTGCAGTTATCATCAAAAAGATTACACAAGCAGTTGTTGTTCATAGCAAACTCCTTCAAAGTCATTTTCGGGTTTTGCACCCTCGCTATTATTCTATGCGCCAAGAGAGAAAGCGTGCACACGGAAAACGCGCCCAAAAAGGCAAAAAAATCTCGGCACGAGGGTGCCGAGATTTTTTTCAAGTTGCATCTATTATTCTTCAATCAATTTGCGGATAAAAGCGGTTTCCTCTACGGAAATTCTTTCGTCGATAGCGGCAATCGCAACAACCAAAATAACCAAAGCGGACTTGGTATCCTGATCGCAGGAGTCAACCATTCCGTCAAAGGATTCCAGCATAGAGGGGTCCTTGGAGATGCTCTGCAAGAAGCCGTACATAGAATCAACGTCTAAGCCAAGGTCAGAGATAAATTTCTGCTCAAGAGAGGAGAAGGAAGCGTCCACAACCATCGTTGCGCCAAGAGCACCGTAAAGCAGGGTTGCAATCTGATCGTCATCCAAGGTGCCCTTCAAATTATCGGAAACGTTTGCCATTGCCGACTTTGCGATATTTACGATGCTATCGTAATCCTCGTTAACCATTTTTTGCAGCATTTCGTTCAAAGCCATTGTTTTTTTCTCCTTATGTAAAATTTTGTAATATCATTACATTTTTATGATAACACAGTTTTTTTTATTTGTCAACCGTCAGAATGTTGATTTTTTGTTATTTTTTGGCAAAAACAACAAATTGTATTGTAAATCCTTGCTTTTTATGGTATACTGATACAAAATATGAAGAGCAAAGCGCTTGGAAAGGAGCAAGAATGGAACAAATACCGCTTGGGGAAGAGCTCGTCTATCATACCAAAAACGGCATTCCCGTTTATTACTCTCCCAACCCCGCCTTGCACAGCTTTTGTCTGTCCTTGTTTGTCCGTGGGGGCAGTATGTTTGAGTCTGCCAAGGACAACGGCATCACGCATTTTTTGGAGCATCTCTTATTCCGTCACGTCAACAACCTGAAAAACGGAACGCTCTATCGGGAGCTTGACGCCGCAGGGCTCTCCTTTGACGGGGTAACCTATCGGGAGTTCTTGTGGTTTTCCATTTGCGGCGCGCCCTGTCATTTAGAAAAGGCGGTGTCCATTCTTTCTCTTCTCTTCGCCCCGCTCACCTTAACCAATGAGGACATTGTCGCCGAGAGAAATCGCGTGAAGGCGGAAATCCGCGAGGACGGAGAAAAAACGTCCTTGGACTTTTTTACGGACAACCTGCTCTATAAGGGCACATCCTTGGCGCAAAGCATTCTTGGCACGCCGAACAATCTCAACCGTATGACCTTGCGCCGCCTGTCTGCCTATAAAAACACGCTCTTTTCCAAGGAGAACGTCTTTTTCTGTGTTACGGGGGCGGCAAATGAGGCTTGCCTTACATGGCTGTCGGAAGGCATCGCGCCCTATCCTATCTCGGCCTCTCCCCAAAAAGAAAATCTTGCCCCCGTTTGTGCTGAAATGTTCAAAAGAAACGCCTTTGTGGCAATCAAAAACAGCCGTCGGGGCGCGGTGCGCTTGTCCGTTGACGTTTCGTCCACCAAATGCACCGACGCGGAGCTTGTGCTTTTATACGATATTTTGTTCGGTGACGGTGAGGAGTGCCGCTTGCACAAGACCCTTTCGGAAAAAACGGGCTATATATACAGCTTTTCTGCTTCCTTGGAGCAGTATCGCAACGTTTCCTTTATTCACATTCTCTATGAAATCCCCGTGGCAAAGCTGCTCGAATCCGTTGCCCTGATGCTCGGGCTTTTGACCGATGCCAAGAAAACCGTGGGAGAGTCCCTGTATTTAGCCAAGGCGCCCTATACCGATAACGCCGCCTTCATACTTGACAGCGCCCGCGATTTCAACTGGTCCTTGGCGTATGAAAGGCATTTGCTTTCCCTTCCCTACACCTCGATTGAGGATAGAAAAAAAGCCTTCCAGGCTGTCACACCTGAAAGGCTTTGCGCCCTTGCCGCCGAGATTTTCACCCCTGACTGTCTTTCTTTGACCGCCAAGGCAGACAAGCGCGCCGTTAGCCAGGACACGCTCCGCGCCCTGCTTCTTTCTGTTTAATTACGCCTCTAAGAATTTTTTGGCAGCGTCAGCAGAAAGTCTTTTAATGTCTTCCTTGGGATAAATGGACTCGCTTCCGCCGTTGACGTACAAAAAATATTTGCCGTCTTTGGTCTGGTACAGCGTTTCTTCATACCCTTGGGGGTCTCCGAACACACCGTTTGTCTTTTTCAAAATAATGACGGAGTCCTCTGTGTCGTATACCTTTTTGCAAATCGTTTTAACCATGACGTTCTCCTTTCCTATATAGCTTTTTTAAGCATCCTTGCTTCTGCATCTATTGTAGCATAAAAAAACAAGTTTCGCAACAAGAATTTTTTGGAACACGAAAGAAGGAAACCCATATGCAAAACACCACCCTTTGTTATTTGGAAAAGGACGGCAAATACCTGCTTTTGCACCGCATTTATAAGAAAAACGACGTCAACCAAGGAAAATGGATAGGCATCGGCGGGCATTTTGAGGAAGGGGAATCGCCCTATGACTGTGCCATTCGCGAGGTCTTTGAGGAAACAGGGCTTGCCTTGGCAGAGGCGCGCTATCGGGGGGTCGTAACCTTCGTGTCGGACAGATATGAAACGGAGCAGATGCACCTGTTTACATCCTCTTCCTTCGTGGGTGAGCAAATCGCCTGCAACGAGGGAGAAGCGGCTTGGATTAAAAAAGAGGATATTCCCTCTCTTCCCCTTTGGGTTGGCGATTTGATTTTCTTAGAGCTTTTGGAGCAGGAAATCCCCTTTTTCTCCTTGAAGCTTTGCTACACGGGAGATGCATTGACAAGCGCCGTATTAGACGGTGTTCCCCTTTCCGTTGAGAAATACTTAAAATAATCTTTTCAAGCCCCGCCGCAACAACCTATATTGCGAGAAAGACAGCTGATGTGCGCCGGGAAAATTACCTCGTTAAAACGAGCTCGTATCATTTCATTCTCTTGCCTGTGTGGCAGAAAGGACAAACATATGACTATATTGGTCAGCGCGTGCTTGCTTGGCGTTGCCTGTCGGTTTGACGGAGCGTCCCTGCCTTGCGCCCAGGTTCTTTCCTTAATGGAAAAGCACACCCTTATTCCCGTGTGTCCCGAAATTTTGGGCGGCTTGCCAACGCCCCGCCCTGCCGCCGAGATACAGGGAAGCGCCGTTTGCACCAAAGAAGGAAGGGATGTCAGCGCCGCTTATCAAAGGGGCGCCAAGGAAGCCCTGCGTCTTGCCCGTCTATACGGAGCAGAGGCGGCTATTCTGAAAGCCAGAAGTCCCTCTTGCGGCGTGGGGAAGGTGTATGACGGAAGGTTTTCGGGCACCTTAATCCAAGGAAACGGCATCACCGCCGCCCTCTTACAGCAAAACGGCATTCCTGTCTTTACGGAGAAGGACGTAGAAAACGGTATCCTTCCTAACGGAAAGCAAGCAGACTGAACAGGCTTCAAAAGGAGCCTGTTCTTTTTTTGTAAACCTTTGTTTGCGTTTCAGGCGGGCTTTGCCACAATTTCCAAAACGGCAACCGTTTTGTCGTCCTCGCCCTTTGCCGTTGCCAGCAAATCCGCCGCCTGCTTTTGTATGGTCGTGTTTTCTCCAAGCAGAATACCGCGCAAGTCGTCACCCTCTTCCCGTTGCACAATGCCGTCCGAGAACAGAATAATGCGGTCACCCACCTCTGTTTCCACGTTCACCCGCTCGCTGTCGGGCGCGCCGAAAAGACCCAGAGGAACGGTGCGAGAGCGAATGCGGAAAAGGCTTTTTCCACGCTTCAAGAAGGAAGGGGCGGCGCCGCTTTTCAAGAAGGTCGTCGTGCCCAAAAGCAAATCAATCTCGCAAACATCCACAGCGACTGCATTCTCCTCTCCCCCTGCCCGTATAAAATTGTTTAGAAGCCGCATACAAGAGGATATTTTTCCCCCTGCCATCAATAGCTCCGAGAGAAAATAGGCGCAATTCTCCGCCGCGCGCCGCGCTTGCTCTCCCGTTCCCATTCCGTCACACAAAAGCGCGTAATAAAATCCGTCCTGGTTTTCAAAAAGATGAACGACATCCCCCGAGACCTCTCCCTTTCTTTTCGGGCAGGCGATGCTGGCAGATTTGACTGTATAAAGCGCCTCTGTTTCCAAAAAGATTTGCTTTTTCTTCCCTTGCTTTATGTAGGTCGGCATAGAAAACGCCCCGTCGCACACCTCACCGCATACCTGCCGCAGCGTTTCTGCGGAAACTGAGCGTCCCCCTTTGTCCATATGGGCAATGTATATCCTTTTTTTTCGTCTGCCATACACTCGAAGCCCATGCACCTGATAGCCCAAATCGGCGAGTGCCTGTCCTAAAAGCATCTCATCCCTTTCGTTTTCCTCGTGCTCATACCTGCTTTGATGCGAAAGCTCCTTTAACATACGGGAAAGCAGTCCGAAATCCGACAACAGCAGCGCCCTTGCGGGAAAGCGATGCTTTTTCTGCTCCAAAAGGGCAACGCCCGTATGCAGCTCCTGTGTCATTTCCATAAAGGAAGGGCAAGACTCCTTCTCCTCTTCTTCTGCTTTTTGGTGAAGCTCCTTTCCCTGCCGTAGCTGCTCCGCAAGCACCCCCAGCGCCCTTTCCTTCTCCTTTTGCATAGAGCAGGCCTCTCTTTTTTGGCAATCGCCGCAGTGCTTTGCGGCAATGCGCGCCGCCAACAAAAAATAGGTCTCTTCCGCCGTACCCTCTTCCATCGCGTCACGCATGCCTGAGAGCTTGTAAAGCGCAGTTGACAAACGGTTGCTCGGGCTTTCCTCTGTTTGCTCTATGTCGGTAACGCTCTCTGTTTTTTCTTCCCCTCTTGGCTCTCTACCCTCGGCAAACGCCCCTTCCTCTTCCAAGACACCACCCTTTTCCGTTGGCAAGCGTCGCAAAAAGGGCCAAAAGACAAGGGCTGTCGCAGAAAATTCAGGAACCACAGCCAAAAATCCAGAAAGACCGTTGGTATACACGGCAAAGCCCCCTGCCGCGAGCACGGCGGCTGACAAGGCGCAAGGCATACTGACCTGCCACAAAAGCCCCGACAAAAGCCCCAAAAGACAGTATGAGGGGATATAAAGCAAAGCCCCCGCCAAGCCGACGCCAAGTCCAGCAACGCATCCCGAGAGCGCGCCAAAGCGCCGCGACACAAGCAGCGTCGCCAAAACACCGAAGCAAACCCCAAGGGAAATGCCGAATATTTCGTGCTTCATTAAGGAAAGAGAAACGCTGTATAAAAGCACAAGAGAGGAAATCTTGAAATACACCGCCGAGGCGTGTGCACCCTCTCTTCTTTCGTTTTTGCCCCAAAGATACCCCAGGGAAACGCCATAATCCAAAACGCCAATGTAAAAAAAGGCAAGAAGCGCGGGAAGCAGTATCGCCCCAAGCGCGAAAAGCAAGGTATAGGTGGCAAGACCTGCCACGGTAAATTCATAAATCGCCATACCAAGCCCCGCGGAAGCGGCAAGCAGAACCCGCAAGGCAGGCTCTTCCTGAAACACACCCGCCGAGTGCCAAAGCCGCTTCTTGTAGGGATAAGACAAAAGCAGGCGAAAGAGAACCGCCGCGCCGTAAACACATATGTACAAAACACCGACAGGCCCTAAAAAATAGCAGCCTATCCCCGCGCCTATCAAGGCAGGGAAAACCCGACGGGGCGCGGCACACAAATATCCGAGCGCAAAGGGATACGCGCCAAAAAGCCCGTGTGTCTGCGCCAAAAAGCAAACCATCGCCCCTACCAGAATATCAAGCAGAAATTCGGCGCTTTTCTTCTCCCTTTCGCGATATTCCTTGGTTAAAACAGTAAAAAAGCCTTCTCTTTCTCTTGGTGCTTGTCCTCTTTCTTCTCTTCTTCCCGTGAAGAGCACAAGCCCCTCTTGCGCTTTTCCCTCGTCCATTTCGCTCTCCCACCGACAGAGCGACTCTTGCTCCTTGCTCTTGCCGTTTTCCTTTGGCGAAGAGCCGCTTGTCCTTTTTCTTTTTCCTTCTTCGCCCTCGCCCTCTTTTGTCAGGACGGCGGCTTGTCCCTTTTTTTCGTTTATCATCGCCAACACCCTTCCCCCTTTTTTATTCTTTTTTCCATTGTAAAGCAAGCAAAAGAAAAAAAGCGTCATACCTTGTATGACGCTTTTTAGGTTGTTTTCGGTTATTGAGGCGAAAGGGCGTATTTCCCGTTCATTTCCCGCCCCTTTGTGTCTGAAAAAGGGCAAATATGGCGATTTTCATCGAACAGTTTACCGTTTCCAATACTTGCGGTCAAGACTGCGATAGGCGACAGCCTCGGCAATATGCCTTCTTTCAATCAAGGGGCTCTCTTCCAAATCGGCAATGGTTCTTGCCACCTTCAACACCTTGTCGTGCCCTCTGGCAGAGAGCGAAAGAGAATGAAAGGCGTTCTCCAAAAGAACAGAGGCTTCCTCTGACATTTGACAGGTCTTGCGGATAAGCTCTCCTGTCAGGTCGGCGTTGCAGAAAACGTCCTTCACGCCAAGCGCGGCAAAGCGCTCCTTGGCGAAGTGGCGCGCGCGATTGACGCGAGCGCGAATGACAGCGGAGCTTTCCTCGTTTTCTTCCTCGCTGTGCATTTGGGCATAAGTCACCGCAGGCAGCTCAATCTGAATATCCATTCTGTCGAGCAAAGGTCCCGACACTCTATCCAAATACTTGGTTACCTCACCCGGACGGCAGGTACAGGTCCTGCCCGAGCCGAAGTTTCCGCACTTGCAGGGGTTCATCGCGCCGACCAGCATAAAGGACGCGGGAAAACGAACTCTGCCCGCGGCGCGCATCACCGTTACCTCTCCATCCTCTAAGGGCTGGCGCAGAGATTCCGTTAAGGTCTTGGGAAATTCGGGCAGCTCGTCTAAAAACAAAACGCCATTGTGCGCCAAGGAAATTTCTCCCGGCTTTGGATTTGCCCCGCCGCCAATTAACGCCACAGCGCTCGTGGTGTGGTGCGGCGCGCGGAAGGGGCGCGCGGTCATCAGATTTTCCTTCAAAAAGCCCGACACCGAATATATCTTCGTGGTTTGTACCGCTTCCTCAAAGGTAAAATCGGGCAAGATGGTGGGTAAGCGCTTGGCAAGCATTGACTTTCCCGCGCCGGGCGGCCCTATCATCAACAGGTTGTGCCCACCTGCCGCGGCAATTTCCATGGCGCGCTTGGCGCCACTTTGCCCCTTTACCTCGCTCATATCAAAGCGGTGAGCACTCGCCGCCGCTTCAAACGCGCACCGGTCATACGATACGCAAGGAAGCTCCTCTTGCTGCTTGAAATAGCCTAAAAGCGCGCGCAAATCCTTAACCCCGTAAACCGTAACGCCCTCTACCACAGCGGCTTCCTTGGCGTTTTCACACGGCACGAAAAGCCACCGCTTGCCCGCTTCCTTTGCCGCAAGTGCCAAAGGGAGCATTCCGTTGACCCCCTTAACCTCTCCCGACAGGGAAAGCTCGCCGATAAAGCAGGCCTCTTCCAAGGGCGCGGATCTTGGAATGGTTCCGTCCGCCTGCAAAAGCGCCACCGCAATGGCTAAATCCAAGGCGGAGCCCTCTTTTTTGCGGTTGGCAGGAGCTAAATTTACCATAATTTCAAGACAGGGGAACATAACCCCGCTGTTTTCAATGGCGCTTCGCACACGCTCCTTGGCTTCGCGAACCGCCGTATCTCCCAAGCCCACCATATCAAAGCGGGGAAGCCTGTCCCACGCGGAGCATTCCACCGTAATCACAAAGCCCTCAATGCCGTTCAGCCCCGCCGTGTAAACCTTTGTTAACATTTGCTTCTCCTTGCTGTTTTACTTGTTGACAATCTCCCAAACCAGATTGTATTCGCGGCAGGTCGCAACGTCGGACAAAAGCCCCAAGGGCGTGCCCTTACCCTCTATAATCTTGCTAATCTCTTTGTTCAGGATTTGATAATAAATCTCGTCTGCCAGCATAGTGGCAAAACCGGGAATGTCGTTTTCCTTGTAGCCGTTTTCCTGCAAGGAGCAGCGGTATACAAACCAGCGCCCCGTTTTGCTTTCGTTTTCGGCTGTAGCAAAGTCGCCAACCTCTTTAAGCTCCGCAATCGCCGCCTGCAAGCCGTTATCAAACCCCTGTGTGGGATTTTCCAAGGCAGAGCAGAAATAATAGCCGTTGGGATATTTTTCGGTGGTGATAGGCAAATGGTTATAGGTGTTCGAAAGCTCTATAAAGGTTTCTTCCGTCAGGTCCTCATCGGCAAAGGCGTTTTCCATTGCCGCCAGCTCCTCGTCCTCTGTATAGGGAATATAAATCACCTTGACGCGCGAGCAGGTTTCTTCATACCGCTTTTGGCAAATATCCTTATATTCGTCGTCATAAACACCCGAAAGGTCATCGCCAAAGAGCGCATACCGATAGGCTCTGTATTTGATTTCCCAAACACCTATCTGGGTAATCTGGCGCTTGGTGACCCCATATTGCTCCTTTAAGTCCTTCAAGGGCTCTTCGTCGTCATAATAGGCAAAGCCCTCTATGATATCCTTGACCGCCTGATAATCGGCAGTGGGGAGCGTATGCCCTTCCTTGTCAAACAAGGCCGCGGCAACAAGGCGGCGGAAAATCGCCCCCTCAATCTCCTTTTGGAACAGCTCCTGATAGGTTTGCCCCGTCTCATCCTTTTGCTGCCAGCCGTAATACGTGTCCTCAATCCGCAAATCCTTTTGGCTGACAAGATACGCGTATTTATAGCAGGCGACCCAATAGTCGTAAGCGGGCTGTCTGACCGATACGCCCTCAAAGGAATATACCACGGGTGGGCGCAGGACGAGCACAAGAGCCAGCGTCAAGAGCGCCAAGGCAAGCACAAGAGCCACCGCCGCCAGCACCCATCTTTTTTTATTCATTTTCAAGGAAACACTTTTTTTCATATTCTTTCTCTTTCTTTTCAAGCGATTTTTGCGTCCTTTTTCATCAAAAGCCCGCTTCCCCTCAATTCTTTGGTTCGTCAAAGGGCTCCTTTGCCGCCTTGTCGTATTCTTCCATCAAAAGCAAGGACATATGAGCCGCATCCTCTCCCTTGCCCAAGGGATAGGTTATCACGGGATTAGCCGCCGATGCGATAAAGCGCATTTTCGGATGGCTTGCAAACAGCGCGCTCCATATCGAAAAGTCAAAGGCTGTGGGCAAAAACCGAAGCACGCCGTCCTTCCTTTCAATTTTGGATATTTTGTAGAAGGAAGCCAAGGCTCTTGCCGTTGCTATCTCCAAAAGTCTGACAACGGGGCGAGGCGGCTCACCGAAGCGGTCACAAAATTCATCCAGCACATCTCTCATATCCTCGCTGTTGCGAATGAGAGAAATTTTCTTGTACATTTCCATTCTCTGCGCCGAGGCTTCAATGTAGTGCATTGGTATATTGGCGTCTGCCCCGATTTCAATTTGCGCCTCAAAGGCGGGGGGCGGCAGCTCTCCCTTTTCTTCGAGAATAGCCTCGCTCAAAATTTTCACATACAAATCATACCCCACCGAGTCAATATGCCCATGCTGCTCCGCGCCAAGAAGATTTCCCGCTCCCCTGATTTCCAAATCGCGCAGAGCAATCTTGAAGCCCGCACCAAAGGCGGCATACTCCTTGATGGCTTTCAGCCGCTTCTCTGCAATCTCGGTGAGCGCTTTGCCGCGGCGGTAGGTGAAATACGCATACGCCTGCCTGCCCGATCGCCCCACGCGTCCGCGAATCTGATGCAGCTGGGAAAGCCCCATACGGTCAGCGTCCTCAATAATTAAGGTGTTTGCGTTTGGCAGGTCCACCCCTGTTTCAATGATGGTGGTGCAAATCACAATATCCAAATCCCCGTGAACCAGCGCCTGCCAGATGTCCTCTAATTCCTCTTTGTCCATCTTGCCGTGCGCCGTTGCGATACGCGCCTCGGGAAAGGCAGAGGCGAGCCTTGCGGCAGGTCGCGCCATGCTTTCCACACGGTTGTAAAGATACAGCACCTGACCGCCTCTTGTCAATTCCTTGCGAACCGCCTCTTCGATGACAAAATCATCGTGCTCCAATACGTAGGTCTGCACAGGGTGTCTGTCGGCGGGGGCTTCGTCCAAAATAGACATATCCCGTATGCCGCTCATAGCCATATTTAAGGTGCGGGGGATGGGGGTTGCCGTTAAAGTCAACACATCCACGTTTTCCGCCATACTCTTTAATTTTTCCTTTTGTCCGACGCCGAAGCGCTGCTCCTCGTCAACGATAAGCAGCCCCAAGTCCTTAAAGACAACGTTTTTGGAAAGCAGCGCGTGCGTTCCTACAATTAAGTCCACCTCGCCCCTTGCCAAGCGGCGCAAAATTGCCTGCTGCTCCTTCGGGGTGCGCAAGCGGGAAAGCATTTCAACGTTTACCGCATACCCTCTCATACGGGAAAGGGCGGTCTGATAATGCTGCATAGCCAAAATAGTGGTCGGTACTAAAATTGCCGCCTGCTTGCCTGCGGCAATCGCCTTGAACGCCGCGCGGAAGGCAACCTCTGTCTTGCCAAAGCCAACGTCTCCGCAAAGAAGTCTGTCCATCGGAACGGGTCTTGTCATATCCCCCATGATTTCCGAAATGGCGAGAAGCTGCGGCTCTGTTTCCTCAAACTCAAAGGAGTCGGCAAATTCCCTCTCCAAATCGCTCTCGGGCGGGAAGGCGTACCCAGGCTTTCTCTGGCGCGCGGCATAGAGGGCAACCAATTCCTTCGCCATATCCTTGGCAGAGGCTTTGGCGCGGCTTTTTGCCCTTTGCCAGTCCGTTCCGCCAAGCTTTGAGAGCTTTACAGTTCCATCCTCATTCTTCGCGCCAATGTATTTGGCGACCATTTCCAGCCTGTCAGCAGGCAAAAACAGCTTATCCGTTCCCGCATACCGCAAGGTAATGTAGTCCTTTGTGACGCCGTCGGTGGTTATCTGCTCCATTCCCTCAAAAATGCCGATGCCGTGCACCGTATGGACCACGTAATCTCCTGCAGAAAGGTCGGCGTAGGACATAATTTTCTCACCCGCGGGGCGTCTTGAAAGCTTTCTCTCTCTTCGGCGCTGACGGCGGCGAGCCGACTCGTCGGGCAGGGTGGAAAGCAGAGCGATTTTGGGAACCATCAGCTCAAAGCCGCACAGGAAGCTTCCCGCCATAACGCCAACCGTCGCTCTTCCCCTTCCCCCGTCAAGCAGAGAAAAATCAATGGGCTCGTTCGGCGACAATCGCAAAACCGAAAGAGAGTCGTCCTCTAAAAGACACGAAAGATTTTCCGCTTCCGTGTCGTTTTCCGTTAAAATAACCACCCGATAAAGTCCCTTGATGAAGGACTTGATGTCATCCTTTAACAGCAGTGGCTTCTCAAAATAGGAAACGGTGCGTCTGGTGCGAAATCCGAAAATCCCCGCGGCGCGTCCGTTATAGGAATGACCGAAGCTCGTCAGAAAAACGCCAACGTTTTCCTCTAAAAAGGACTCTACCCTACTGTAATCCTCAAAAAAGCAGTTATACCGCGCGGGCAAAAAGCCCTTTTCCACCAATTCTGTTCCGCTCTCGGCTAAAAGCGCTTGGTGAGAAGCGCATCTTTCCTTCATACCGCTGTCTGTCAGAACAAAGACAGCCGTTCTGTTCCCAAAATAAGAAAAAAGGGTATCCCTTTGCGAATAGAGCAAGGAAATATACCTGTCCTTGAACAAGACGGGCAGCCCGTTTTCTATTGCGTTTACTTCGTTTTTGAGCGCTAAGTGTGCTTCGCGGGCGGCGTTTTCCTGCAAAAGAGCAAGCGCATCCTCGGCTTCCTCTTGCTCGCCCTTCCCCTTTCTTTTTTTAGAGGAAGAGGGCTTCTCTTGGGGCGTCTGCTTTTCCTTTTGCGCTAAGAGCGTGGCGTGCGCCTTGTATAGCTTCTCCCGTCCTTCCCCGTCCACAAGAACTTCCATAGCGGGAAAAATCTGCAAGGAAGAGCAAGCGGCTTCCATTCTTTGAGAAATCGGCTCAAAATAGCCCAGCCTGTCTATCTCGTTGTCAAAAAACTCAATCCTGACGGGTTTTTCCGCGATAGCCGCGAAAACGTCTAAAATTCCGCCGCGCTTGGCAAACTGCCCCACCGCTTCCACCGCGTCCACACGGACAAAGCCCATCTGTGTCAAGCGTCTTGCCAGCTCCTCGGGCTCAAAAACAGCCCCCGGCTCCAAAGAGAGAGAAAGCTCTTCCAAAAGAGAAGGCGGCATCGTCAGCTGAAGCGCGGCATAGGGTGTCGTCACCACCACTATGGGCTCTCCCCTTTGCAAGCGGTTAAGGATAGAAAGCCGCTCTCTTTCCGTGTCGCGAGAGGCGGAAATGTTCAAAAGCACGTAGTCCTTGGCAGGATAATACGCCGCCGCTATCCCTTCACACTGCAAAAAAGAGGTAAGGCGGCAAGCCTCGCCTTCCTCAGAAACCAAAAGCAAGGAAGGAAGGGCTCTTTCCTTGCCCACCTCGCGCAACATCTCTGCCAAAAAAGCATCCTTCGCGCCATCGGAGAGCCCGTTTACCACAAGGGGCAGGGGCTTGTTTACGCGGCATTGCTCTAAAAGCGCTATTTTCGCCTGATAAAATTCTCTGTCTGCCGTAATGGCATTCGTTATCGCTCTCAAAGCCTCTCCTTCCCCGAAAAATCGGGATATTCTTTATCTTTTGTCGAATTGCAAACATTTGTTTGCATTATTTTTTTGCAGAAATCAAGTTAAGCGCCTCGTTCTCCTTGCCGTTTACCCAAAGAGTGACTGCCTCTGCTGCAAGGGTGGCGGCATTCTTTAAGCACTCTGCCTCTTCCTTGCCGAAGCGGCTCAGCACAAAGTCCGCCATATCAAAGCCCGCAGGCTTTTGCCCGACGCCAATTTTCAAGCGCACAAAGGCGTCCGAGCCGAGACACCCAATGATGCTTTTGAGCCCGTTATGCCCCCCCGCGCTTCCTTTTTTGCGGAAACGCAAAAACCCAACGTCAAAGCTCACGTCATCGCACAAAACCAAGACGCGCTCCGGGGGAATTTTATAAAAGGACGCAGCGGCGGCAACCGCCTCACCCGATAAATTCATATAGGTCTGGGGTTTGACGAGCAAAACGCGCGTCTCTCCCAAGGATGCCTCGCCTACGAGCGCCTTGTCCTTCAAGCGCGTCACATCAGCACCTGCCTTGGCGGCGATGGCGTCAATAGCCATAAAGCCCGCGTTGTGCCTTGTGCTTTCATACTCCTTCCCGGGATTGCCAAGCCCCACCACCAGCCACGAAACAGGGGAAGCGGTGCTTTGGGAAGAGCCAATCGTCCGAAACAAATCGAAAATGTTTGCCATTTTATGCTCCAATCTATATAATGCTTACTCCCTTTTGAAAGGGTTTTTTACGTTATAACGCCCGAAAAGCGCTCCTTTTCACCAAGGAACGCTCTTGTATAAAACTGTCGGGGGCTTTTATGCTCTCTCGGGCTTAATTTAAGCCGCGCTTGCCGTTACTTGTTTTCTTCCTTCACCTTAATCAGCTGCTCCGCATAGGGCAAGGACATAATGGCGTCACAAAGGGTGTGCCATTCGGCGAGCTTATGAGAGCGTCTTGCATAGTATATATTGATGAGGGTTTCGTAATTCATCGTTACCGTGCGCAGCTGGTTGAAGCTGGAAGGCAACAGCTGAATCATATTGTGCCAATGGCTTCTGTCGTTTGTTTCGAGGAATGCCAGGCGCTCCTTTTCCAAAAAGGCGATAACGCCGTCAAGACAGCAAAGCGCGTCCTCTGTCAGCCTGTCACACGAAAAATCGCTTCTTTCAAACGCCTTGGCTTGAATTTTGTGCATCGTGCTGGTGGAATTGGCAACCGTTGCCACCTTATACGTGTCAAACTCCTTCCACCAATAAAGGGGAGCTGTAATATCCATAGAAACGAAAATCTGCCGCAAGAACTTGCGGTGGTCGCTGCCCGCCTTTGCCAGGCGCATCGCCAAGGATAAATCGTTCTCGCCGAGAACGTAATTTCCCTTTTCGTCATAGTAGCTGTCCGAGCGCGCCCAGCTGTTCAAGGGGTTTCTTGCGCCCCTGATGGCGTTTTCAAAATTCATCACGCTGATTTTTTCAACCTTTATCATAAAAAGTCCTCCCTTTTGCCGCTTGCGTGCGCTCGACTTCCCATCTTCCTTTACCGCAAAAGACGGGTGTTTTTTCTTCCTTTATATTCTATCATTTTTTACCAGCCCTGTCAAGTACCGAGAAAGAAAAACCATAAGCGACTAAGGCAAGCAAGCGGCAAAAGCAAAAAGCCGTCCTCAACGGACAGCTTTCAAAAGCAATCAATTCTTCTTATACTTGTCTATTTCAAGCAAAATACGGTAAACGTGTTCTTGTTCCTCTTTCGTCTTTGCCGAAAGAAGCTCGTAGCATGCAAGCGGAATATTGAGCGCCCCGTCCTCTTTGGCGCCAAGATTTTCAAATAGTCTTGACAAGGAAACACGCAACGCCGTGGCAATCTTTTCTATACTCTCGATTGTTGCGTTCTTCTCGCCCCGCTCAATTTGACCGATATAGGCAGGATGGCACCCCGAAAGCTCCGCGAGCTTTTCTTGACTCAAATGCTTGGCAGTTCTATAATTTCTAATGCGCTGACCTAAAATTTTTGCAATTTCACTCATCGTTCCCCCACCTTTCCCTATGCTACATATAGTCTATAAGTATTCAAACAAAATTGCCATAGACTATTGATATTTTTTCCTCGCTGTGATATACTATAAGTATCATTTTTTGTTTTTTTGTGCTTATAGTAGTTGATGTGAGGGCTTGTCATGACTGTTTTTACTGTTTCTTTATTTGGGCATCGAGAAATAAACGACTTGTGGCACTTAAATGAAAAGCTCGCCCCGATTGTCAAAGAGCTTTTAGAAACAAAGCCCTTTGTTTCTTTTCTTGTTGGGCGTAACGGCGAATTTGACGAGCACGCGGCATCGGTTATCAAACGGACACAAAAAGAGTTCGGGAAGGAAAACAGCGATATAACCTTGGTTCTTCCGTATACAGTAGCGAAGCTTGAATATTATGAAAATTATTACGATAGCATTATCATTCCGGAAAGCGTGTATGGTGCGCATCCCAAAAAAGCAATCACCCTGAAAAATCGGTGGATGGTTGAAAGGGCTGATCTTGTGATTGTTTACGTAGAGCGTACCGAGGGCGGCGCCTATACAGCTATGAAATATGCGGAAAAGCTGAACAAAAAAACAATCAATCTTTGCAGAAAGGACGCTTTTTCAGACGGCTGAACGCATTTC
Source organism: Clostridia bacterium (assembly GCA_017936565.1). Taxonomy (GTDB): domain Bacteria; phylum Bacillota; class Clostridia; order Oscillospirales; family CAG-272; genus UBA1740. The sequence goes on along the minus strand of JAGBFG010000029.1, from coordinate 306 downwards.
AAAAAAATTTTTATAAAAAATTGAAAAAAGGTATTGACAAAACCAAATTGTTTTGCTATAATACAATTCGTCGCCGACAAGATTGCCTTAAAAGCGCGCAAATGGGAGCATAGCTCAGTTGGGAGAGCATCTGCCTTACAAGCAGAGGGTCATAGGTTCGAGCCCTGTTGTTCCCACCAGCACGAAAGTGCGTTCGTTGTAATTGTGGCCTGGTAGCTCAGCTGGTTAGAGCGCTAGCCTGTCACGCTAGAGGTCGTGGGTTCGAGCCCCATCCGGGTCGCCAATTATAACGCAAAATGCCTCTGT
>JAGBFG010000028.1 GCA_017936565.1 Clostridia bacterium | reverse complement strand
TTGCGAGATTTTTGAAAAGTGAAACACCCGAAAAAGTCAGTGTTTACAAGGGATTTCGGGCTTCCCGAAAATGAAAAGACAGAAACTGCCTGCACGCTCCCAAAGCACGCGCGCTACCAACTGCGCCACACCCCGAAATATTAAATTATAGGCAGAGCGAAGTGCTTTGCTCGCCCTTCCTGAAATATAGTTATAGTGCGCGTAAAGCACGTGCGCTTCCTGTTGTGACTAGGGCTCTGTCTGCGTTGCGCAAGCAACTTGCCAATCGCCAAGTCACTGCCACTCGCTTTTCCTCGCTTCTTCCGCCACCGGCGGCGCTCGGAACGCTCCCCAACTGCGCCACACCCCGATGGTATAATACAGAATGCAGAATGAAAATGCAAAATGCATAGTGCAGAATGATGTCGGTGGGATTATTGTATCAAAAAAAAGGGGGAATGTCAAGAGCAAAAGGTGGGAGTTTTTGTTTTTTCGTCCTTTTTTTCATTCTGAAAGCGCGAGGATATAGCAAAGACATATAAATATAGTAAAAACTTTTGAAAAATATTGCAAAAACCTTTTGTTTTCCTATTGACAAAAAAGAAGAAATATGATATTATCATAATACCTCTGTCGGAGAGGTCTTTTTTTGTGCGCTTTTTTCTGGGACAAGGGGCGCAAAAAAGTGCCGACATTGAGGGAGGTACCCGGTTTTTTTAACCGGTTAAAATAATAAGAAAGAAAGAGGTGCCGCACATGAGAGTCAAAATTACCCTTGCCTGCACGGAATGCAAGCAAAGAAATTATGACACAATGAAAAACAAAAAGAACGACCCGGACAGAATCGAATTAAACAAGTTCTGCCGCTTCTGCCGCAAACACACCCTGCACAAAGAAACAAAGTAAGGAACAGGGAGGAACAAAAATGGCTGATGTAAACGAAAAGCTGCCCGAAGAGGAGGTTTCTTCCTCTGCCGCAGAAACTAAAACAAAAGGCGAGAAAAAACCCAACTTTTTTGTTCGCACTTGGAAAAAGATCAAAAAGTTTTTCCGCGACTATGTCAGCGAAATGAAAAAGGTTGTTTGGCTGTCTCGTAAAGAAACGTTTAGAAGTTCTCTTGTTGTTGTCGTCTTGGTCGTTATTCTGAGCGTTGCGATTGCTCTTGTTGATACCGGTCTTGAATACGGTGTTATCGGGCTTCGTAATCTTGGATATTTCCTCAGATAAGGAAGTGAAACGATGAGCGATTTTGATGAGATGAACCTTGGTCCCAGATGGTATGTTGTTCACACGTATTCCGGCTATGAAAACAAAGTAAAGGCCAACCTTGAAAAGATCGTCGAAAACCGTGGTCTTGGGCACTTGATTTATGAAGTGACCATTCCGATTGAAAAATCTCTTGTTTCTAATGAAAAGGGACAGGTTAAGGAAGTTGAAACCAAGATTTTCCCCGCTTATGTGTTGGTGAAGATGACGATGACCGATGAAAGCTGGCATGTTGTCAGAAACATCACCGGCGTGACCGGTTTTGTGGGTCCCGGGTCTAAGCCCGTTCCCCTCACCGAAGAGGAGGTTGCTTTCTTCGGTGTGGAAACAAAGGTCGTGGAAGAAAACTTTATTTTGAAGGTCGGTATGAAGGTCAAGCTCGTTTCCGGCTCCTTTATGGGCTACGAGGGTGTTCTTCAAGAAATCTCCGAAGACAGAAAGCAGGTTACTGTGCTTGTGTCTACGGGTCGACGCGACATTCCCGTTATTGTCAACGTTGAGGATGTTTGCGTGAACGAATGATAATAATCATTCCCTTTTTGCCAATGCCCAATAGGGCGCACGTGGGAGGAAGAAAAAAACTTAACATTCTTCCGAATCAATCACCACATCAGGAGGTACAGAATCATGGCAAAGAAAATTTCCGGATATATTAAACTCCAACTTCCTGCCGGCAAGGCAACTCCCGCTCCCCCGGTAGGTCCCGCACTTGGTCAGTACGGTGTTTCTATCCCCAACTTCACCAAGGAATTTAACGAAAGAACCAAGAACGATATGGGTATGATTATCCCTGTTGTTATCACGGTTTATGCTGACCGTTCTTTCACATTTATCACCAAGACTCCTCCCGCAGCCGTTCTGATTAAGAAGGAATGCGGCATCGAGACTGCTTCCGCTGCTCCTAACAAAACCAAGGTTGCCGTTCTCTCCAAGGAACAGCTCAAAAAGATTGCGGAAATCAAAATGAAGGACCTGAACGCCGCTTCTCTGGAAGCCGCTATGAGCATGGTTGCGGGCACCGCGCGCAGCATGGGCGTTACGGTGGAAGAGTAAGGAGGAACGGAAAATGTTGAACGGAAAGAAATATGTTGAAAGCGCAAAATTGATTGAAAAATCCAAATTGTATGACGCCGCTGAGGCTCTTGATTTGGTTTGCCAGACCGCAAAAGCAAAGTTTGACGAAACGGTAGAGGCGCACATCCGCTTGGGCGTTGACTCCCGTCACGCTGACCAACAGGTTCGCGGCGCTATCGTTCTTCCCCACGGTACCGGTAAGACCGTGAGAACCCTCGTTTTTGCTCGCGGCGACAAGGCTGAGGCTGCAAAGGCAGTTGGCGCTGATTACGTTGGCGCAGAAGAGTTCGTTACCAAGATCCAGTCTGAAAACTGGTTTGAATTCGACGTTGTTATCGCCACTCCCGATATGATGGGTGTTATTGGTCGTTTGGGTAAGGTTCTCGGTCCTAAGGGCTTGATGCCTAACCCCAAGGCAGGTACCGTTACCATGGACGTTGCTAAGGCTGTTACCGAAGCAAAGGCCGGTAAGATCGAATACCGCTTGGACAAGACCAACATCATTCACTGCCCCATTGGAAAAGCATCCTTTGGTACAGAGAAATTGACCGAAAACTTCCAGACCTTGATGTCTGCCATTATCAAAGCAAAGCCTGCTTCTGCTAAGGGTCAGTACATTAAGAGCTGCGTTGTGGCTTCCACTATGGGCCCCGGCGTAAAGGTTAATGCAGCAAAATTGAGCTAATTCTTAAAAATGCCGTGCGAAGCACGGCATTTTTTGCGTTTTGACGCACAATAGAAAAAGAACAAGAAAAAGAGATTTTTCTCACCTTCTTGTTCTTTTTTATTTGGTTTAAGATATTTTCTGCAAGGTTTCCATCACGTAATCGGCATACTCCTTGCAGGTGGCGCCGTTTTTATCGCCTGTAACGACAACCTTCTTCTCAGTTTCGCCGCAAATTTGCATAGCGGACGCCAATTTATCTGCCTTATCGGCAAGCGCGATATGGCGAAGGAGCATTTCAACCGCCTTCAAGATGCTGGAAGGATTAGCATACTCGCCAATACCTTCCTCAATCATACGGGGAGCGGAGCCGTGAACTGCCTCAAACATCGCATAAGCATCACCCACGTTGGCGCTTCCCGCTGTACCTACGCCGCCTTGGATTTGGGCAGCTTCATCGGTGATAATATCGCCATAGAGATTAGGCAGCACGAACACCTCAAAGCGAGAGCGAATGGCGGGATTGACAAGGTTTGCCGCCATAATATCGATGTACCAATCCTCTGCGGTAATATCGGGATACTCCTTGGCAACCTCGTGACAGATGGCGGTAAAATTGCCATCTGTCTTTTTCATAATGTTTGCTTTCGTGACGATGGCAACGTTCTTTTTGCCGTTGTTTTTGGCATATTCAAAGGCGGCGCGGGCGATACGGCGAGTGCCTAAATCAGTCGTCACCTTAAAATCCATCGCCAAAGCCCCTTCGATTTCGATACCGCGGCTTCCCAAGACGTATTCGCCTTCGGTGTTTTCACGGTAGAAAATCCAATCAATTCCCTCTTCTGCCACGACAACGGGTCTGACGTTGGCATAGAGGTCAAGCTCGCGGCGCAAAGCGACGTTTGCGCTTTCCATCGTGCCGCCCTTGGGGGTTGTGGTGGGTCCTTTCAAGAGCACGTCACAGGTTTTGATGGCGGCAAGCACGTCAGAGGGGACGGGCTCTTTCTTTTCCAAGCGGTTTTCAATGGTCAAGCCCTCGATTTCAAAAAGCTCTATTCTTCCCTTTTCTATTTCCTCTTGCAAGAGAAAGGAAAGCACTCTTTGGGCTTCTCTGACAATAATAGGACCAATTCCATCGCCACCGCAGATACCGATACGGATATGCTCCTTTTTGGCATAGTCCACGGCGGGTGCGGCGTTTTTCATTTTTTCAGTTCTGTCTAACTGCTCCTTTAACAATGCGCGGAAGGCAGACACCGCGTTTTCCATTTGTTCTGTATAAGACATCGTTTTTTCCTCTCTCAATCGTTCTTCTGACCTGTGTATGCCAAGAGTCCTCCCGCCTTCAGCATTGCCTTCTGGCGCTCGGTAAAGGCGCAGGTCAAGGCAATTTTCTTGCCTGTTGTTTCATTGGAAAGCGTGATTTTTCCGCTATCCATTCCCGCGTATACATTGGAAAGCGAGAGCGTATCGCCCTGATTTAACAGGTCGTAATCCTCGGGATTTTCAAAAGTTAAGGGCATAATACCTGCGTTGATGAGGTTAGCCACGTGAATACGCGCAAAGCTCTTGGCGATAACCACACGGACACCAAGATACAAGGGGACAAGGGCAGCGTGCTCACGGGAAGAGCCCTGACCGTAGTTGCTTCCACCGACCACGAAGCACTCCCCTGCCTTTTTGGCTCTTTCGGGGAAGGTGGCATCGCACACACCGAAGCAATACTGGGACAGGTGAGGGATATTGGAACGGTAAGGAAGGATTTTTGCGCCCGCAGGCATAATATGGTCGGTGGTGATGTTATCCCCCACCTTCAAGACCAATTCAGCCGAAAGGGAGTCCTTTTGCGGACGGCAATCGGGGAAACGCTTGATATTCGGACCGCGCAGGATTTCCACCTTGTCCGCCTCCGAAGCGTCAGCGGGGGCAAGGACGGCACTGTCGTCAATACGGAACTGCGAAGGCAGGGTGACAACGGGCGCTTCGCCTAAAAGACGAGGGTCTGTAATTTCAGCGGTAAGGGCGGCGGCGACTGCCGTTTCGGGAGAAACGAGATAGACACCCGCATCCTTGGTACCGCTTCTGCCTTCAAAGTTGCGATTAAAGGTACGCAAGCTCACGCCTGCGGAATTGGGCGAGAAGCCCATACCAATGCAAGGACCGCAAGCGCATTCAAGCACACGCGCGCCTGAGGCAAGCATATCGGTCAGCGCTCCGCATTCGGAGAGCATCGTCAAAACCTGCTTAGAGCCGGGGGAGATAGAAAGGCTGACATCGGGATGGATGGTTTTGCCCTTCAAAAGCGCGGCAACCTTTAACATATCGAGCAAGGAAGAGTTGGTGCAAGAGCCGATACAAACCTGATGCACCTTGGTACCGCGAAGACTCTCCACCGTTACCACGTTGTCGGGCATATGGGGGCAGGCAATCAAGGGCTTCAAGGATGACAGGTCAATATCAATAATTCTATCGTATACAGCATCCGCATCGGCAGAGAGGGGCACATAGTCCTCTTCTCTTCCCTCTGCCTTCAAGAAGGCGCGCGTGACCTCGTCCGAGGGGAAAATAGAGGTGGTGGCGCCAAGCTCCGTACCCATATTGGTGATGGTGGCTCTTTCGGGAACAGAGAGAGAGGCAATTCCCTCGCCGCCCCATTCAATGATAGAGCCAACGCCGCCCTTCACGGACAAAATGCGCAAAATTTCAAGACTGACGTCCTTTGCGGTGACAAAGGGAGAGAGTTTTCCTGTCAGGTTGACCTTAATCATACGGGGCATCGTGATATAATACGCGCCGCCGCCCATTGCTACGGCAACGTCAAGTCCACCCGCGCCAAAGGCGAGCATACCGATGCCGCCGCCTGTGGGGGTATGGCTGTCGGAGCCTATGAGCGTTTTGCCGGGAATGCCGAAGCGCTCCAAGTGAACCTGATGGCAAATACCGTTGCCGGGACGGGAAAACCAGATGCCGTATTTGCTGGCAATGGATTGGATAAAGCGATGGTCATCGGCGTTTTCAAAGCCGGATTGGAGGGTGTTATGGTCTATGTAGGCAACACTGCGCTCGGTACGCACACGGGGAATGCCCATCGTTTCAAATTCAAGATATGCCATCGTACCTGTGGCATCCTGGGTCAAGGTCTGGTCAATGCGAAGGGCGATTTCCTCGCCTGCTACCATATTGCCCGAAACCAAGTGCGATTGAATGATTTTTTGCGCTAATGTGAGTCCCATTTTAGTAGTTTCCTTCCACAATATGTTTTTTTGCGTTTTCGATATGTCTTATCATCATTTCTTCGGTTTTTTGGCTGTCGTGCGCCGCCAAAGCCTCATAGATAGCCATATGCTCCGCCGCGGACTGCAAAGCGCGGCTACGGCTTTCCACCGATGCGCGGCGGTATTTCTGCACCTTTTTATGCAAGGGATACAGGGTGTCCTCATAAATGCGGCTGCCGCTGAAATGGTATATCAGCTGATGGAAGCGGCTATCCATATACTTGATATGCTCCGCATCGTGCTTTTCCACATAGTAGCATTGCAGGTCCACCATTTCCTTCAATTCCGCCAATTCCTCGTCGGTGATGCGCTTCGCCGCTTCTGCTGCTGCCATTCCCTCAATCCGAAAACGGATTTCAAAAATATCAAGCAGGTCTTGCAGTACAATTCCCTGCACCACAATTCCCTTAGGGGATACCTCAATCAGATGCTCCTGCTCCAATCTTTTGACGGCTTCTCTTACAGGGGTTCTGCTGACGCCCAAATCCGACACCAGCTTCATCTCGGTTAAAATCTCGCCGCGCGGATACACGCCCGTTAAAATATCGCTTTCCAAGCGCTCAAACACCTGGTCTGCCAAAGAAATTGTTTTATGCTCCATGATTAAGACCGTTCCTTTCTATTCTGTTTGTTGGGCTTGCTTTTTCAAGGCGCCGCCCGATAATTCTGTAATCTTCTCTTCCAATTCGTGAGGAGAAAGGGTGGTTTGTCTGCCGTCCTCATAGGCGTTGTCAATCCATTCCTTCAAGGCAACGACGAGGGCGTCCTTTTTGGTGATGGCGCGGCTTCCCGTCAGGTTATAATAATCGTTGATCCAATACGCGATACCTGCAAGCCCCGATGCTTTTCCAATCATAACGCTTGGCTTTCTGCCGAGCAATTTTTCGGTATCAAAGATGTTGTAAATCTCTTGGTCCTTCATTAAACCGTCCGCGTGGATGCCCGCGCGGGTTATATTGAAGTTCTGACCGACAAAGGGCGTCATACTCGGTATGCTGTAACCGATTTCATTTTTGAAAAACTCGGCAATATCAGTAATTGCCGTGGGGTCCATTCCGTCAAAGGAACCGCGCAAGGAAGCATATTCAAACACCATTGCTTCCAAGGGAATGTTACCCGTTCTCTCCCCGATGCCGAGCAACGAGCAGTTGACGGCACAAGCGCCATAGAGCCAAGCGGTTGTGGCATTGGTGACGGCTTTATAAAAATCGTTGTGCCCGTGCCACTCAAGCATCTCGCTTGGCACATCGGAATAGTGCTGCAAGCCGTAAATAATGCCCGCAACGCTTCGAGGCATAGCAACCTCTGTATAAGGCACACCGTAGCCCATCGTGTCACAGGCGCGGATTTTGACGGGAATACCCGCATCCTCAGACATTTTCATCAGCTCATTGACAAAGGGCACGACAAAGCCGTAGAAATCCGCGCGGGTGATGTCCTCTAAGTGACAACGAGGCATAACCCCCGCCTCAAACGCCTCAGCAACGGCAGCCAGGTATTTATTCATACATTCCCGACGGGACATCTTCATTTTTTTGAAAATGTGATAGTCACTGCAAGAAACCAGGATACCCGTTTCTCTGATGCCTAAATCGCGAACAAGCTTGAAGTCCTCCTTGCTGGCTCTAATCCAGGTGGTGATTTCGGGGAATTTCAGTCCTAAGCTCTGGCATTCGGCAATGGCGTTTCTATCCTTTTCGCTGTAAACGAAAAACTCCGTCTGCCGAATAAGACCGAAGGGGCCGCCAAGACGGGACATCAATTTATACAGGTCCACGATTTGCTTGACGGTGTAGGGCTCTACCGACTGCTGTCCGTCGCGGAAGGAAGTATCTGTAATCCAGATGTCCTTGGGCATACTCATAGGCACACGCCGATGGTTGAACGCAACACGGGGCACCTCGGTATAAGGATATACATCACGGTATAAATTAGGCTCTTCTACGTCCTGCAAGGAATACTTATAACTCTTTTGTTCCAGCAAATTGGTTTTGGATGAGGTTTCAAGCATATTTTTGCTCCTTTCGGGGTTTATGTTTCAGCCATTATCGGCTGAATACCTGTATTTTTGTATCTATGTATTACTGTATACAATTATACAAGAAATGTAAAAAAAAGCAATAGTTTTTTACGATATTTTTATATTTTTGAGGAAAAAATTTTTATTTTACCCCAAAAAAGAAGAATATACACGAAAAAGGTATGAGAAGGAAAACAAAAGCATATAGTGAAACGAGAAAAAGAAAAAAGAAAAAGCGCAGAAGCGCGGAAAGGCGGATCACTATGCTGGAAGGCTTTATGTCCTCGAATGAGGAAAAAAACGACATTTTACAAGATATGGCAACGGAACCTATTATAACGGAGTGCGCGGAGGATTTTATTCTGCCCGACTATTTGCCTGAAATCAGGAAGCTGATACGGGTGGACGCTTTACCCGTCTCTTCCGGGCATTATGTAGGGGGCGAGGAAGTGGAATGGGCAGGACACATTGCCTACACCCTGCTTTACACCGACAGCGAAGGAAAACTGACGGCAGTTCCCTTGCGCACGGATTACAGCTACAAGGCGCCCGTAAAAGAGGGAACGCCCTATGCTATCATTTACCAAGAGAGCGCTGAGCAGGTAAAATGCCATCCCGCAGGGCCGCGCAAGGTTTCCTTGCGCTGTCGGCTTTACGCAAGACCCCATCTATACACCAAAAAGGATGCGCAAGAGCCTATTGAGGCGCTTCTGCCCCAAGAGATGCCCATTGAAAAGCTGCCCTACATAACGGAAACGGCAAACGTTTTCTCTGTTTTTTCCGAGGAGCATAACGAGGAAGTTTCCTTTACACTTGACGGTTTTTCAGAGGAAGCCCTGCAAATCAAAACGGTTGACGCTTCTGTGATGACCGAAAGTGCCAAATGCGAAAACGGAAAAATTGTCTGCCGCGGTTATATTCACGTAGAGCTTTTGGCAGATGACGGCGCTTCCCTTTTGCCGCAAACGAAAAAAATCCCCTTTGAGACAGAGCTCTTGGAGGACGGCATAAGGGCGGGGGATTCGGCTTTGCTGTACGGACATATTCTGTCCTTGGAAAGCGAGGTCAGAGGAAGAGAAAACGGAGCCGAGGCTTGCGTGTATCTCTCCTATTCTCTTGCTGCTGAGGCTTGGCGAAACACGCCCATCACCCTATACACAGATGCCTACGCCCAAGGATTTTCGCTTATGCTGACCTCGAAGCCCCAGAAGATTACGCGCTTTGTTGGGGCGTTTTCCTCTAATTTCACGCTTTCCTGCGATGGCAATGCCGAGTGCGAGGAAAACGCTACCTATGCCGTACTTTCCGCAAAGCTTTTACCGCAATCCTCTTCGCTTTCCTTATCGGGAAACAAGGCGATAGTGGCGGGGGATATGAAGGCCTCTGTATTATCCGAATGTATTGTAGGGGAAGGAAGCAAAAGAATTGAGGAAAACAATTTCATCTTCCCTTACCGCTTGGAATGCGATTTTTCCACGGTGTTTTCGCCTGAGGACGAGGGCATCTTCACGCTGACACCCCTTTTCGCTTCTGCCAAACGCGAGGGAGAAGCCCTTTCCGTTGTCGGCGAGGTGGGCTTGACGGTGAAGGTGCTACGCAAGGAAACGGTGGCACTGCCCGAAAAAATAGATGCGGACACTCTCCCCGCTTCTGACGGAAAAGACAGCATCCGCATCTATTATCCCACCGCAAAGGATTCCCTTTGGAGTGTCGGCAAAAAATACAACGTTCCCCTTGCTTCCCTGCTTGCCTCAAACGGCATTTCCGAGGAAGACGCAAAAGAGCCGAGCAACCCGAAATCCTTGGACGGTTATTTGTGGCTTTTGGTTGACGCCTTATAATTATTCATAAGAGGAGTCGACACTTAAAGACGCACGGTAGCTTTCCTCTGAAATATAGGAAAGAGGATCTACCTGCTTCCCTGCCACTTCCATTTCAAAGTGCAAATGGGGAGAGTCGGCGTTTTCAATGCTTGCGCTTTCCCCGATAGCCGCAAAGACCTGCCCTGCTTCTACCGTAACGCCTACCTTTACATTACCCACCAATTCTTCCGCTAAATTTTTGTAAATGCTGACAACATCGTTGCCGTGGTCAATGGAGACGCAGTATCCCATAAAGGGATCCTTCCACACCGATTTAACGGTGCCCTTTGCCGTTGCCTTGACTTCATCTCCCAAGGAAGCGGCAATATCGATGCCTTGATGCACGCGCCAATCATTCATCGTGATAGAAAAGACGGGAGCAGATGCGTCGTGGTACTTGGAAACGACACCGCTGGCGGGGGCTAAAAATACAGTGGGCGTTTCCTCGGGGGCAGTATCGCCTTCGCCGTTTGTGTTTTCGTCCTCGGGGGGATTCGTTTCGCCCTGATTTTCATCGGGAAGCGAGGGCGTGGGGGTTTGGTTTCTTTCAGCGGTGAAGGCGGCGGTTAAACCGATAACCAATGCCACAATCACCAGAACCCCTACCACCACTAAATACAAGACACGATTGGTTTTGCTTTGAGAGGGTTTGTTTTCCATTTTGTTTTTTCCTTTCCGTTTTTGCTATCTCTATTTTTGACAATTTTTAAGAGATTATACAGAACAGGAAAAATTTATAAAAAACGAAAAGCCGATACGGAATACCCGTATCGGCTTTTTCAAAAATACCGTTTTTGACGGTGCGGCGCAAATTAGTTGGCTGCGTCAACAATGGCGGTGAATGCGTCCACCTTCAAGGAAGCGCCACCAATCAAGCCGCCGTCAACATTCTCTTTGGAGAGAAGCTCTTTTGCGTTCTTATCGTTCATAGAGCCGCCGTATTGAATAATGATTTCCTCGGCAGCCTTTTCGCCATAGAGGGCGGCGACGGTTTTACGAATGACACCGCAGGTTTCGTCTGCTTGCTCGGGGGTTGCTGTCAGCCCTGTGCCGATTGCCCAAACAGGCTCGTATGCGATGATAACGTTTTTCAAATCCTCGGCAGGAATGCCTGCTAAGTCGAGCTTGGTCTGCATAGCAACGACCTCATCGGTGATGCCCGCCAGACGCTCCTCCTTCACCTCGCCAAGACAAACGATAACCTTCAAGCCTGCGGCAAGAGCTGCCTTGGTGCGAAGGTTTACCGTGGTATCGGTTTCGCCGAAGTACTGTCTTCTTTCGGAGTGACCGACAATGACGTATTCGGTGCCCACTTCTTTGAGCATTTCCGCAGAGATTTCACCTGTGTAAGCACCCTTTTCTTCAAAATGCACGTTTTCGGCGCCAATATGAATGTTGGTGCCCTTGGCTGCCTCAGCCGCTACCCAAATGTCTACATAAGGAACGCAGAGGACGATGTCGCAAGCGTCCTTTCCTTTTACGCAGGGCGCAAGATTTTTGATAAATTCACGAGCGGCAGAGGGAGTCATATTCATCTTCCAGTTGCCCGCAATGACGTATCTTCTCATTTTTCTGTACCTTTCTTATTTTGTCAGAATCTATTTTTCTTTTATTTATCCAGCAAGCAAGCGATACCGGGAAGCTCCAAGCCCTCCAAGAATTCGAGGGATGCGCCGCCGCCTGTGGAAATATGGGTCATCTTATCAGCGTAGCCGAGCTTTTCAACAGCAG
>JAGBFG010000027.1 GCA_017936565.1 Clostridia bacterium | reverse complement strand
CGGTCTGCACTTTGTTTTGGAAATATTCCGTTTTCCGCTTACGGAACGCAGTTGTTTAGACTGCGAGGAATATTTCGGGACGGCGTGAATTGAACTTTAATTTACCGCTAACGGAGCACGCCCTTCGGTCTGCACTTTGTTTTGGAAATATTCCGTTTTCCGCTTACGGAACGCAGTTGTTTAGACTGCGAGGAATATTTCGGGACGGCGTGAATTGAACTTTAATTTACCGCTAACGGAGCACGCCGTCTGCGGCGCCCCCTTTTTGCAGAAAGGAAATAGATATGGATAAAAAGAAATATTCCGTTTGTGTATATGCCATTTGTAAAAACGAGGAAACGTTTGCAAAACGGTGGATGAATTCCATGCAAGAGGCAGACAAGGTGGTGGTGTTAGACACGGGCTCTACCGATAAGACGGTAGAAATACTTCGTTCTCTCGGGGCAGAGGTTAGTGTCAAGGAAATTTCTCCTTGGCGCTTTGACGTTGCCCGTAACGCGTCCTTGGACTTGGTTCCCGAGGATATAGATATTTGTGTTTGCACCGATTTGGATGAGGTGTTTCACCCGGGATGGCGGGAAAAATTGGAAGCGGCGTGGGGAGATGACGTCGGGCAAGGAAAATACCGATATACTTGGTCCTTTTTACCCGATGGAAAGGAAGGCGTTGTGTTTTGGGGAGAAAAAATACATAAAAGAAAGGGATATTTGTGGGTACATCCCGTTCATGAGGTTTTGCGCTATAAGGGCACGGAAGCAGAAGGGAAAAGGGTAAACATCGAGGGGGTACAGCTAGACCATTATCCCGACCCCAAAAAATCAAGAGGACAGTATTTGCCCCTGCTTGAGCTTTCTGTCAGGGAAGAGCCCGAGGATGACCGCAATATGCATTATCTCGGCAGAGAATATATGTTTTACGGGCGCCATGCCGATTGCATTGAAACATTAAAGCGCCATCTTTCTATGAAAACGGCGCTTTGGCAGGATGAAAGATGTGCCTCTATGCGCTATATTGCCCGTTCTTATTGGGCACTTGGCAACGAAGAAGAGGCGGAAAAATGGTTTTTGCGAAGCGTTGCGGAAGCCCCCTATCTTCGCGAGCCGTGGTTGGATTATGCCAAGTTCGCGCTTGCCCGACAGGAATGGGAGCTTGTCCTGTGGCTGTCCTTACGCGCCTTGCAAATCCGCCATCGCGCGCAAAGCTATATCAACGAGGCAGAATCCTTTGGCAGCTTGCCGTATGATCTGGCATCCTTGGGCTTTTATTACACGGGGCGCTATAAAAAGGCGCTCTCCTACGTAGAAGAGGCAATCCGCCTTTCTCCTGATGATGAGCGACTGCGACAAAATAAAATATGGATGGAAAAGGCGCTTTCATAAAAAAAGGCTGTCTCACGAATAAGTGATGACAGCCCGCGTCTTTTTTGCAAACAAAGGCAGAAATGATGAAATCAGCGTTTTTTACTGTTCTTTACCCAGAGAAGCAGGTCATCATAGTCCATTTCTCCCGAGGCAACGCCAAGCCCCGCGCGAATAACGTCCTCTTGTGTGGGGCAGAGGACGACACCGTTGATTTTGAAAAAGGTCAGCATCGCCAAGATACCAATCCTCTTGTTTCCGTCCGCAGAGGCGTGATTGGAAATCAAGGAAAAGCCGAGCCTTGCTCCTTTTTCCTCTAAGGTGGGGTAAAGGTCCTGTCCGCCGAAGCTCTGGAAGGGAGCGTGCAAGGCGCTCTCTAACAGCCCCTCGTCCCGAAGCAGGGCAGAGCCGCCCGTTCTGGCGGTCAGAATTTGGTGAAGAGATAAAACGTGTTCTTTTTTTAACGCCGTCATTTTGCCAGCTCCTTGAAGGCCTCGGCATAATCGGTCAGGATTTCTTCCCCCACGGCATCAATCTCTTCCTTGCTCCATTCGGCTTTTGTTTCTTGCGTATCCATAATGCCCCCCTGTTGCGTTTTGTGTTGCACCTTTAATTTGTCGCTATTCCTTGCGCGTCAATGTTTTTGTAGCCTTGCGCGGAAAGCCAGCTTGCGTACAGCTCCAAATAAAGCGCGGCGCTATCTGTGTCCCCCTCGGCAAGATACAGAACAACCAGATTCTTATAGACGTTTGCAACGTTCAAAAATTGCGTCGTTTTACGGGTGCCGTCTATATCCGTGTAAAAGAGATTTCCCTTGTTGTAGCGCTCGGCAACCTGCGAAACAGTCCCTCTGATATCCTCGTTTGTCGCGGCACTTACGAACAGCACCTCGACAGAGGGCTCATAGCCGTTGTAGGTGGAAGAGGGAAGTCCGCAAAGGGAAATATCAGCGCCAAGGTAGGCAAGATTTTCCGCCGCCGTGCCGTAGGGCACCATACCGATATATTTGCCAACGGAATCGGCTTTGTGGAAGCCGAGAAGCGCCGCATCCAACAGCTTGTCATAAGCGTATTGCCCCAGGGAGCCTGTTACCTTGTATCTTGCGCCCCATTGCTCCCATTCGCCGATAACCTCGCGCGGATGCCCCTTCATAATCAGGTCATAACGGTCACCGTAAAGCGCGTATATCAGCTTCAGGTTGAATATATAGTCAATATAAATATTGAAGCAATCTGTCTGTGCCAATGCCTTGGTTTCGGGCGTGACGTCCTCGCCGTAATTCTCATCGTTTGCCAGAATGCTGTAAAAGGCGTTGTAGTCCTCTTCGGTTGCAAAGAGCATAGAGGTCTTGTACTTGTCGTCAAGCTCGGCATAGGAAGAGGGGACGGGTCCTGTCAGCCCGCCAATGCCGTAGGCGTCATTGGAAGCAAAAGTGGGATAACCGCTATGGCGAGAGCCGATAAAGACCAGCTTCTTTGCGGGGGCTTCTTCTCCTGCCCGTTTGGTTCTGGTTAAGGTATCAAAGGTATCCTTGTAATAATCTCCGTACATCAGGGTAAGGTAATCGGCTCTCTTTTCGGGGGGAAGCTTCGCAACGCCCTCGGAAATCTTCTGATAGCGCAGGTTGAGAGAATATTCTGTTTTTTTCTTGTAGCCCTCAACGCCAAAGGCGGAAAGGAGCAAGCTCTTGTGCTCTCCCGTTCCCTCTAAAATGTTGGCAATTTCTTCCTTGTCCTGCAAGCAGTAGGTGAAGTTGTCAAGAGCCGCAAGCGCGAAAGCCTTGCCGATGTTGTAGGAAAAAGGCGCGTCGGTTATGGCGTTGTCGGTTTTTGCCATAATAGCGTCAAACTCCGCCTTTGCCGCGGCAACCGCCGCCTTGTAGCTATCCCAAACGGCGTCCTCTGTTTCCGTGACGGCTTTGTTTTTGATATAGGCTTCTCGCAAAGCGTTATAGGCGCCTGTTCCGTCCTCTCCCATATAAACATGAAACTTGTCAAGAGAAAGCCCTGCGTTTGCCGCGATAGCCGCGCCCAAGAGCGCCGTGCCGTCCTGCACGTAAATATTGAAAAAGGCGTCGGGCTCTTGCGCTTTTAGGTCAGAAACTCTTTGCACCAGAGCGGAAAGGTCGTCCGCATCAAAGCCAAGGCTTGTGTTGTTAGCGGGGTCAAAGCCTTCGTTGTGGAAGCTCTCTAATTGCGAAATGCCGCTGTACGTTTTTCCTCTTTCTATAATGACGAAGGTTTCGTTTCCGTTTTCAACGCAGTCAAGCGCCGCCAAAACGGGCGGAATGGTCGCCAAGGAAAAAACAACATTATAGGTTTTGGTAGGCGGTTCATCAGGTGTGGGAGCGCAGGCAAAAAGCGCGCCACCCAGAAGAGCGAGAGATAAAAGCAGACAAAGCAAGCGGGTTGAAATGTTCTTACTCATTTTTTCTCCTATACCTTTATTGAATTTTTAATGACTGATGAAATTATTTTTATTGCCGATACTATTATTATACCACATATTTCGATAAAGTCAACCTTGATTCAAGGCGCGTCCTCGGGCAACACAAAAGGGGAAGGATTGCCGCTCGATGCTTCAAAAAAGGCAAAAAATGTTATGGAATTGGGCAAAAAGGATTGACAATCCCCTTCATATGTTGTATAATGTAGGGGAACTTCATATGCACGGTCCTTGTAAAGACTGTGCAGAGGAAATCAAAAGGAGAACATATATAATGAGAAACAGAATTGGCGTTATCCATAACCTTCGCAAAGCCTTGGAAACGGGCGATACGGAATTAAAGGCGTTGGGTTTAACCTGCGTTCAGCTGAACTGCTGGGAGCCCGACCTCTTTACCGATGAAAATGCAGAGATCCTGAAAGAGAAATTCAGTGGCGACGTTGCTATTTCTTCCTTGTGGATTGGTTGGACCGGACCTCGCGCTTGGAATTTTACCGAGGGTCCCTTGACCTTGGGTCTTGTTCCTGCCGCATATCGCTTCCAGCGCATCCAGGAGCTTCTCAAGGGCATTGCCTTTGCCGCTAAGCTTGGCATTGAGAACGTGGCAACGCACGTTGGCTTTATCCCCGAAAACCCCAATACCACCGAGTATTCCGAGCTGCGCGCAGCCCTGCGCACCTTGGTAACCGCTTGCGCTAACAACAAAATTTATTTCAACTTTGAAACAGGACAGGAAACCCCCGTCACCCTGATGCGTATGATTTCCGACCTTGGCTCTGAGTACGTTGGTATCAACTTTGACCCTGCCAACCTGATTTTGTACGGAAAAGGCAACCCTGTGGACGCGGTTTCTATTTTCGGCTCCCGCATTCGCGGTATTCACGTGAAGGACGGCGACTATCCCACATCCTTCTATTCTCTTGGATGCGAGCGCGTTGTAGGAGAGGGAAGCGTAAATTTCCCCGTCTTCCTTCCCAAGCTCATTCGCCAGGGCTACACCGGCGACCTCTACATCGAGCGTGAAATTACGGGTGAGCAGCAGATTATCGACATCAAGAGAACCGTCGCCTATCTTGAAAAGGTATTGGACGAAGTTTGCGAATAATCGGTAGGAAGCCTGTTAAGAACTCATAAGTAAATAGTAGAAAGAACAGATTTCATTGAGATCTGTTCTTTTTTTGTCCGACGGGCGTTTTTTATGCCAAACACGAAAAAAATACTTTTTTTGGAAAAACGCTTGACAAATTCAGGGATTTGGTATATAATATTAAACTGCGTTAAATTGGCTTTTTGATAGGACAAACCCGTTAGAATTTACAAATTATGCAACGTTTGTTTACAAAAAAGAGCGAAACTTTCTGTAAACAATGTAGAGCAAAATTGTTAATTTTAGGTCAAAAAGCAAAAACAAAGGTTATACTCGGTAGACCATTTTTGAATATGAAAGAAATGGAGTGATTCAAACTATGCAGTTAAAACCCAAAAAGGTAGGTACGAAGACCAGATTGAGTTTCGCCAGAAATGACGATATGCTGGAAATGCCGAACTTGATTGAAGTGCAGAAAAAGTCTTTCCGTTGGTTCTTGGACGAGGGCTTGAATGAGGTGCTTCATGACATTTCCCCCATTGTCGATTATTCGGGCAATCTTTCGGTGGATTTCGTGTCTTACTCGCTGGACCCCAATCCCAAGTATTCCATTGAGGAATGCAAAGAGCGCGATGCCACGTACGAAGCGCCCCTTCGTATGCAGGTGCGGCTGACCAACAAGGAAACAGGAGAAATCAAGTCCTCTGAAATTTTCATGGGCTGTTTCCCCTTGATGACGGAAAACGGCACCTTTGTCATCAACGGTGCTGAGCGTGTTATCGTTTCCCAAATCATCCGTTCTCCCGGTATTTACTACGGAAGCGCGGTTGATATGAAAGGAAAGCACAGCTATACTGCCACGGTCATTCCTTATCGCGGCGCATGGCTTGAATACGAAACGGATGCCGCTGATGTTTTCCATGTAAAGATTGACAAGAACAGAAAAATTCCCGTAACGGTATTGATTCGTGCCTTGGGCGAGGAAAATGACGAGGATATTTACCGTTTGTTCGGGGAAGAAAAGATTTTGGCTGCCACCATTGAAAAGGATGACAGCGCCAAGCTTGCCGCCGATGCAGGCACTACCTTAGGCGAAGAGGCATTGAAGACCATTTACAAGAGAATGCGTCCCGGTGAGCCCCCCTTGGTAGAAAG
Source organism: Clostridia bacterium (assembly GCA_017936565.1). Lineage (GTDB taxonomy): Bacteria > Bacillota > Clostridia > Oscillospirales > CAG-272 > UBA1740. The sequence continues at coordinate 5,892 of JAGBFG010000027.1, read as the reverse complement.
CGCGCAATCCCTTATCAATATGACCTTCTTTGACTCCAAGCGTTATGCTTTGGCGGCTGTTGGCCGTTACAAGTTTGATAAGAAGCTGGCGCTGGGTGGCCGTATTGTCGGCTATAAATTGGCACGTCCCGTTGTCAGCACGCTGACAGGGGAGCTCTTGGGAGATGAGGGCGAGCTCATTACCAAGGCAATGGCAGAGGCGATTGAGGCTTCCGCTGTCAATGAGGTATATTTGCTCACCGAGCAGGACGGAGAGGTTGTAAAGGTCTTCTCCAACGGTACTGTGCGCCCTGAGGCGGTTCTTGGCTTCGATTTGCGCGATTGCGGTATTGACGGCAAGGTGCGCTATGCTGTTCTGAAAGAAATTTTAGAGGAAACAGCGGGCGATGTGGATGCTTTGAAGAAAAAGTGCCGTGAGAGAGCCTATGAGCTTGCTCCTCGCCATATCACCAAGGACGATATCCTTTCTTCTATTAACTACCTGCTTGCCTTGACGCACGGCATTGGCGCAACCGATGACATTGACCACTTGGGTAACCGCCGTCTGCGCTGCGTGGGTGAGCTTTTGCAGAACCAGCTCCGTATCGGTATGACCCGTATGGACAAGAACATCAAGGAGCGCATGTCGGTACACGATTCTTCCGAAATGACGCCCGCTTCCTTGATTAACTCCCGCCCTGTCACCACCGCCATTCGTGAGTTCTTCGGCTCTTCTCCCCTGTCTCAGTTTATGGACCAGAACAACCCCTTGGCAGAATTGACGCATAAGCGCCGTTTGTCTGCTCTGGGTCCTGGGGGTCTTACCCGTGACCGCGCGTCCTTTGACGTGCGTGACGTGCACTATACCCACTACGGACGTATTTGTCCTATTGAAACGCCCGAAGGTCCTAACATCGGTTTGATTTCCTATCTGGCTACCTATGCGCGTATCAGCGAATACGGCTTCTTGGAGGCTCCCTACCGCAAGGTAGATAAAGCAACAGGCATTGTGACCGATGAAGTGGAATATATGACCGCGGACGTGGAGGATAACTATATCATCGCTCAGGCAAACGAGCCCTTGGATGAGGAAGGTCGGTTCGTAAACCGCCGTGTTATCGCTCGCGATAAAGCGGAAATCGGCGAATTTGACGCTGACCAGATTGATTATATGGACGCTTCTCCCCGTATGCTGGTTTCGGTTGCTACGGCAATGATCCCCTTCTTGGAGAATGACGACAACACCCGTGCCTTGATGGGCTCTAACATGCAGAAGCAGGCAGTTCCTCTGATGATGACGGACGCTCCTTACGTTGCAACGGGTATGGAATACAAAGCCGCTGTTGACTCCGGTGCCGTTGTTTTGGCGAAGGAGAGCGGTGTGGTAGAAAAGGTTTCCGGTGATTCCATCGTGGTTCTGAACGATGAAGGTCACAAGGACGTATATCCCCTGATTAAATTCAAGCGCTCCAACCAAGGCACCTGCGTCAATCAGCGCCCCATCGTTTCCGAGAACGAGCGTGTAGAAAAGGGACAGGTCATTGCCGACGGTCCCGCTACCAGCGAAGGTGAAATCGCCCTCGGTAAAAACGCTCTTATCGGCTTTATGACCTGGGAAGGCTACAACTACGAGGACGCCGTGCTTCTTAACGAGCGTTTGGTTCGTGACGACGTTTACACCTCTATTCATATTGAAGAGCATTCCATTGAAGCAAGAGATACCAAGCTCGGACCGCAGGAAATCACAAGAGAGGTTCCGTACGTTGGTGATGATGCCTTGAAGGATTTGGATGCCGAGGGTATCATCCGCGTTGGTACAGAGGTACACGCGGGAGATATCCTGGTCGGTAAGGTAACGCCTAAGGGCGAAACCGACCTTACCCCCGAAGAGCGTCTTTTGCGCGCTATTTTCGGCGAAAAGGCAAGAGAAGTCAGAGACTCCTCTCTGCGTTTGCCGCACGGTGAGTCTGGTATTGTCGTGGATGTTAAGGTGTTCACCCGCGAAAATTCCTCTGAGCTTGCCCCCGGTGTCAACAAGGTTGTTCGCGTGTATATTGCCCAGAAGAGAAAAATCTCCGTGGGTGACAAGATGGCAGGCCGTCACGGTAACAAGGGCGTTGTTTCCCGTATCTTGCCCCCCGAGGATATGCCCTTCCTTCCCGACGGAACGCCTCTTGATATCGTCTTGAACCCCTTGGGCGTGCCTTCTCGTATGAACATCGGTCAGGTGTTTGAGGTGCATCTCGGTATTGCCGCGAAAGAGCTTGGTATGAAGATTATCACGCCTGTTTTCGATGGCGCAAAGGAAACCGACATCATCGATTGCTTGCACAAGGCAGGTCTTTGCCGCGATATCCGTGACGGTGAAAACGTCAAGGGTAAATCCGTGTTCTTGGAGGAATGGGATGAAAACGGCAAGCGTATTTTGTCAAGACTTGACGAGGAAACTCTCAACAATCCCGAAGAATACGCAAGACTTTTGGCAGAAAAAAAATTGAAGGTCATTGACGGTAAAACCACGCTGTATGACGGGCGTACGGGCGAAGCCTTTGACAACCCTGTCACCGTTGGTGTCATGTACTACTTGAAGCTTCACCATTTGGTAGACGATAAGATTCACGCCCGTTCCAACGGTCCGTACTCCTTGGTAACGCAGCAGCCTCTTGGCGGTAAAGCCCAGTTTGGCGGTCAGCGTTTCGGAGAGATGGAGGTTTGGGCTCTGGAAGCTTACGGCGCCGCTTACACCTTGCAGGAAATCCTGACGGTGAAGTCCGACGATATTTCCGGCAGAACCAAAGCGTTTGAGGCTATCGTAAAGGGTGAAAATATCCCCACTCCCGGTATCCCCGAATCCTTTAAGGTCTTGGTAAAGGAATTGCAGTCCTTGGCGTTGAACATTCGCGTGTTGGACGAAAACGGAGAAGAAATCGAGCTTTCCGAATTGATGGAAGACGATTCTCCCTCTTTTGCCACGATTGATGAGGTAGAGGAAGCGGTAGACCACATTCTGTCTTCCGACGAGGATGTTACAGACGAGTCTTCTGATGACTTGCCCGAGGACGATGAGGACTACGATCCCGAGAGCGACGACATGTTTGAAGATTATTCGGATAGCATGGGCGACGATGATTTTGATGAAGATAATTGATTCCGCGAAAACGGAACAAAAACGAGAGAGAGGTATATGAAATCCGATGAAAGTATTTGATTCTGTCCAAATCGGTCTTGCATCTCCTGATATGATTCGCAAATGGTCTCACGGAGAGGTGACCAAAGCGGAAACTATCAACTATCGTACTTTGAAAGCCGAGCGCGGCGGATTGTTTTGCGAGCAAATCTTTGGTCCTACAAAGGACTGGGAATGTATGTGTGGCAAATACAAGCGCGCTCGCTTTAAGGGAAAGGTTTGCGATAAATGCGGCGTTGAAGTAACCACCAAGAAGGTGCGCCGCGAGCGTATGGGCCACGTGGAGCTGGCAGCGCCCGTTTCTCATATCTGGTATTTTAAGGCTATTCCTTCCCGTATGGGTCTGCTCCTTGATATTTCCCCTCGCCTTTTGGAGCGTGTGCTTTATTTCGCGCGTTACATCGTCATTGATCCCGGCTCTACTCCCTTGGAGAAAATGCAGCTGCTTGACGAGCGCGAATACCGTGAAGCCCGCGAAAAATACGAGGACGACTTTGTAGCAGGTATGGGTGCTGAGGCGGTAAAACAGCTTTTGCAGGAAATTGACGTGGAAGCTCTGTCCACCCAGCTCAGAGAAGAGCTGAATACGGCAACAGGACAAAAAAAGACCCGCATTATCAAGCGCCTTGAGGTTGTGGAGTCCTTCCGCAAGTCCGGTAACCGTCCCGAGTGGATGATTTTGGACGTTATTCCCGTTATTCCCCCTGATATTCGCCCCATGGTGCAGCTGGACGGCGGTAGATTTGCTACCTCTGACCTGAACGAGCTGTACCGCCGTGTGATTAACCGTAACAATCGTTTGAAGAAAATGATTGAGTTGAACGCCCCTGAAATCATCATCCGCAACGAGAAGAGAATGCTTCAAGAATTTGTGGACGCCCTGATTGACAACGGACGCCGCGGAAAGCCCGTTATCGGTGCTTCCAACCGTCAGTTAAAATCTCTTTCCGAGATGCTGCGCGGTAAGCAGGGACGCTTCCGTCAGAACCTCTTGGGTAAGCGTGTTGACTATTCGGGCCGTTCCGTTATCGTTGTAGGTCCTGATTTGAAAATTTACCAATGCGGCTTGCCTAAGGAAATGGCGCTTGAGCTTTTCAAGCCCTTCGTTATGAAGCGCTTGCTTGAAACCGGAAAGGCAACGTCCATTAAGGACGCCAGAAAGAAGGTTGAAAAGGTACAGGCTGACGTTTGGGACGCCTTGGAATACGTTATCAAGGAGCATCCCGTTCTTTTGAACCGCGCGCCTACCCTGCACCGTCTTTCCATTCAGGCGTTCGAGCCTGTGCTCGTTGAGGGGCGCGCCATTAAGCTGCATCCCTTGGTTTGCCCTGCCTTCAACGCCGACTTTGACGGTGACCAGATGCCTGTTCACGTTCCCCTGTCTGCTGAGGCGCAGGCGGAAGCGCGCTTCCTGATGCTTTCCGCTAACAACCTTTTGAAGCCCTTGAACGGACGCGCTGTAACCGTTCCTTCTCAGGATATGGTGCTCGGCTCTTACTATCTGACCTTGGAAAAGAAGGGATATGAGCCGGGTGAGGGCAACTATTACCGTGACTTCAACGAAGCGGTGATGGCTTATGAAAACGGTCAGCTTGGCTTGCACGCGCCGATTCACGTGCGCCGCACCTTGAACGTGGGCGGAACGGACTATACCCGTATCGTAGAAACCACTCTTGGCCGCTTGATCTTTAACTCTAAGATCCCGCAGGATTTGGGATACGTTACCCGTTTGAACGAGGACGGCACTCCCACCGAGCAGGTTTGCGACCCCGAAATCAACTTCCTGACCGATTCAGGTAAATTGAAGACTTTGGTAGACAGAACCATCAAGCATCACGATTTTGCCACCGCAGCCGCCGTGCTTGACGAAATCAAGTCTATGGGATATAAATATTCCACCAAGTCCTCCATCTCTATCGCCATCTACGATATGACTATCCCGCCCGAAAAGAAAGCGCTTTTGGCTGAGGCACAAAGTCAGGTAGACGCGGTTTACGATTTGTATATGGAGGGTGAGCTTTCCAACGAGGAGCGCTATGCCCAAACCATTAAAATCTGGGAAAAGGCTACCGATGAGCTGACTGACAAATTGATTGCGGGCTTTGATGCCTACAACGCCATCAATATGATTTGTTCTTCCGGTGCCCGTGGTTCTATGAAACAGACACGTCAGCTGGCAGGTATGCGCGGATTGATGTTCGCAACCAACGGTAAAACCATTGAAATTCCCATTAAGTCTAACTTCCGCGAAGGCTTGACCATGCTTGAATACTTCATGGGTGCGAATGGCTCCCGTAAATCCCTGTCCGATACCGCTTTGCGTACGGCAGACTCGGGTTACCTGACGCGTCGTCTGGTTGACGTTTCCCAAGAGGTTATCATTCGTGAAGAAAACTGCGGCTCGACTGACGGTATCGTCATGTCTAAGATCGTCAGCGGCGACGTGGTTTTGGAAAAGCTCACGGATAGAATTGTCGGCAGATTTACCATTGACCCTGTGGTTCATCCCGAAACGGGCGAGGTTATTGCCGAGGCAGATACGATGCTTTCCGAGGAGCAGGCTGCGCAAATTGAAGCGGCTGGCATTGAGCATTTGAAGGTTCGCTCTGTATTGCGTTGCCGTTCCAAGAGAGGCGTCTGCGCCCATTGCTACGGCGCTGACCTTGCATCAGGCAACCTGGTTAACATCGGCGAGGCTGTCGGTGTTATCGCCGCACAGTCCATCG
>JAGBFG010000026.1 GCA_017936565.1 Clostridia bacterium | reverse complement strand
GTAGAGGGCGAGGTCAGACAGCGTCTTTCACGCTTGAAGGGCGCCGAACGCGCGAAAACAAGAAATGAGGCGAGAGCAGCGCTCTCGGGCGTTTTGGATAAGGTGAACCCCGATTATGCCAAGCTGCCAAAGGCAGCCAAGGCAGAGGAAACGATACTTGGACTGTTGCAGCTGTTTGCTGACCTTCGCGCCAAGCTCTTCGACTCCCCCCCGATTTTAGCCGAAGAGGATTTTTATACGGATTTGGGGCGCCGTGTGTTCCGTTTTATTCTGACTGCCGAGCAAAACGGCGGCTTTTCCACCGATTTGCTTGATAGCGAGTTTTCCGCGGACGAGGTGGGCAGAATTACGAAAATGCGTGTTGCCCGTATGCAATTAACCACCAATGATGAAGCCGTTTTTATAGAGTCCGTCACCACCCTGAAAAATGCAGTCAGGGATGAAGAGGATAAAAAAAGTACGGAATCTATGGATGATTTGATGAATTTTTTGCAAAAAAAGAGAGAAGAACAATAAAAGCGGTATATATTTTTTCAAAGGCTGTTATTCTACTCTTATTATACATTTTTTACTATCAGACAGTATATATGAAAGGATTTTCAAAAGATGAGAGAAGCAAAGGATTTGAACGAATTATTAGACCAAAACGATAGCGGAAGCGGTATGATGAACGTATTGGCGGACATCGACGTTGACTTCGAGCAGTTAGAAAAGGACGGCGACGGCTTTGAGCCCGATGCGGTAGAAGGACTGGAAGGAACTGACGCTGAGGTTTTGGAAAGCGTCGATGAGATTTTGAACCAAGAGGGTCTTTCGATGGACGACCCTGTCCGTATGTATTTGAAGGAAATCGGTAAAATTCCCCTGCTGTCACCCGAAAAGGAAAGATATCTGGCAGAACGCATTGCCTTGGGCGATCAAGCAGCCAAGAATGAATTGGTAGAGGCGAATCTTCGTTTGGTCGTTTCCATTGCCAAGCGCCATGTGGACAAGGGGATGCACTTTCTTGACCTCATTCAAGAGGGCAACCTTGGCTTGATGAAGGCGGTTGAAAAATTCGATTACCGTAAGGGCTATAAATTCTCCACCTATGCAACCTGGTGGATTCGTCAGTCTATCACGCGCGCTATCGCGGACCAGGCAAGAACCATCCGTATTCCCGTGCATATGGTGGAAACCATTCATAAGGTTTCGCGCACCTCTAAGCAGCTTTTGCAGGAGTTTGGCAGGGAACCGACCACCGAGGAAATTGCGGAGCGCTTGGATATGCCCCCTGAAAGAGTACGGGAAATTATGAAAATCGCCCAAGACCCTGTTTCCTTGGAAACCCCCGTTGGCGAGGAAGAGGATTCGCATTTGGGAGATTTCGTGGAAGATACCGAAACCCCTACTCCCGCCGAAAACGCCTCTCGCACGATGCTGCAAGAGCAGCTGGCAAACGTGCTTCATACCTTGACCCCTCGTGAAGAGGAGGTTATTCGCTTGCGCTTTGGCTTGGCGGACGGGCATCCTCACACCTTGGAAGAGGTGGGCGAGTGCTTCAAGATTACCAGAGAGCGTATCAGACAAATTGAGGCAAAGGCGCTGCGCAAGCTCCGCCATCCCGGAAGAAGCAAGCTTTTAAGAGATTATTTGAACAGTTGATGAATTTTGCTTGATGAAACGGAAAAATACACAAAGATGTGAAGGTTTATACGAATTATCCCTTGACTTTTTTCGTGTGTTCAGTTATAATAAATAAGATGTTTGTGCGCTCTTACTGTGCAAAAATTAAGGAGGATTTTTCATGAAAAAGAGTTTGTCTTTGCTTTTGGTGCTTGTCATGCTGCTCGCTTGCTTGACTTCCTGCGGCGGTGGCGGCAAAACCGATACAGACGCAACCGAACGACAGTTGCTGACCTTGAAATGCGCCGTAATCGTTGACGAAAAAACGACTGCTGAGGGAATTGCGGCAATGCAGGCAGCGTTTAATGAGGTCTGTAAACAAAAATACTCTACCGCTTTGGAGTTTGTGTGCTTTACCGCAGACGAATACGAAGCGAAAATAGATGCCGAAATGCAGCGCATTGAGGATGAAAAGGCAAGAGGCAGCTCCGCAACGGGCAGCGCTTCCAATTCTCAAAACAGCACAACGCAGCAGATGGAAAAGGACGAATACGGTATGACCGTTCCCACCTACCCCTCTGTTAAAGCGACTCAGTTTGATTTGGTGCTGATTTGCAACGAGGATATGTACCACCGTTATATCGAAAACAACTGGATTATAGCGCTGGATGAGTATCTTCAAAACGTGTATCAGCGCATTATGCCCACCATTTTGAGCGAGCTTTCGCCTTATATAAAGGTCAGCAAGCAAGAGGGCAATAAAAAGACTGCCGCGCAGATTTACGGCATTCCCGCGCACGGCGCTGTTGGTGAGTATACATATCTTGCTTTGAATAAAAAGGTTGTTGACAGCTTGAAAATCAACGTTGCCAATATCAAGAGCGTTTCTGACGCGTACAGCATTCTGCTCAATATGGAAAGCTCCGGTAAAACAATGGAAGAATGGGGCGCTGAATTGATTGAGGATGGGGAAACCTTCTCCCCCATTTTCAATACGGCAGAGAGCTTCAAGTACGCAAATGCGATTTCCATTTCTGCTGATGGCGGATACTCTATCCTTGGCGCGACCTTTGAATATAACGCAATCGGCAAGGGTGGCTTGAACTTCACCAACCTTTTGAACAACGCCAATTATTGCACCTATCTTGAAATGATGGTGCATGCTAAGGCAGAGGGTTATTTCGGTCAAGAGGATGCAGATGAATTCATCGTCGGCTTGATAGACGGGGAATACGCTATGAGCGTTTCCAACCCCGATTATTACTATTGTCCCTTGAACCTTCCCCGTGTGGAAGAAGAGGATATTTTCAACGGAATGCTGTCTGTTTCCTCCTTTACGATCAACAAGCCCCGTTCTGTGGAAATTATCCAGGAGTTTATGACCAATTCCGAGCTTCTCAATATTTTGCTTTACGGTGATTCCGAGAACTATTCAACAACCGTTGACGGCTTGGTTTCCTTCCGTGCCAGCAGCAACTACGGCTTGGACCAAAATCATTTGGTCGGAAATCTCCAATCCTATGCCAAGCCCTGCGCTGATTTCGGTCAGACGGCAGATTACTACCGCTATGTAGAAGAGCATAATAAAAATTTGAGAAACGCTTTCCTGGAGTATGACTGGCCCGAATGGTATAAGCATATCAATGTGGAAAAGATGACTCTTGTAGACACCTTATCCCGCGCGTATCTGGAAGAATTGCTGGCTTGCGATACCGTTGCTGCATTCAGAACCGTTCTTGCCCGCATTCAGGAAGAAATGGTTGCCGAGAAGAGCGATGACCCAACCATTAAAGCCAATGCCGAGCTTTTGGCATATATGATGGATAATAAGGGTTATTATTATGACTCTATTGAAGAAGCCTTGGCGAAGTATAAGAAGGGTGAGGCTTACACAGGCGGCACCGATTCTGAAACCTGATAGACCTTTATAACATAATAAAAAAGTGCTTATGATACTAACCTCGTATCGTAGGCACTTTTCTTTTTCGTTTTTATGTATCAAAAAGCTCCTCAGCGAGCAAAGCAATTTGCGGAATGCGGCTCGGCGTCCTTTTTAATGGGTCATAACGAAAGCGAAAGCAACGGGAAAGAGGGGAAACCGCTCCCTTATAGGCGCAAATGACTTCTATTTCCGTGTCTTTTTCTTCCGAGGTGCTGTGCTCACAATACATACACCGCTTTTCGACCTTTTCATTTTTGGTGTTTGACATATGGCTTCTCCCTTTTTATACGTTGAGTGTAGTATACCATATTTTTTGCCTTCTGTCAACAAAGGGAAAAAATCAAAAACAGCAAAAAGGCGGCAATGCCCTGTAAGAGCTTGCAGGGCAGATAATAGGGGCAGCGAAGAGAAGCCTTTTCCCAAAGCTCTTTTCCTTGGAAATAAACCGAAAGCCCTGAAAAGCAAATGGCAAAGGCAGCAAATGGAAGAGAAAACAGGGAAAGGGGGGCGCGGGCGATAAAGGAGCTTGCCGTGCCGATTTCCAAAAGCGAAAGGATAAACGCCTTTCCGTACGGACAAAAATAAAGAGGAAAAAGCAGAGAAGATAAGGCAGAGAAGAAAAGAACATATCCGCATATAGACAGCATCTGTATAGCGGCGCGCGGTATGGCTTCCGCCAAAGAAAAGGAAGAAGAAAGGGCTACCGTTTTTCTTTCCTTGGCAAAGGTCGGGCGTTTTCTTTTTAAGGACAAAAAAATACCGCATAGCAAGGAGATAACGCATTGTCCTATATAAAGCAGTACCCCCTTTTGGAAGGAGCCAAAAAGCCCCCCCAAGCACCCCACAACAAAAGCGGGTCCTGTATTGTTGGAAAAAAGCAAAAGATGCTCTGCCTCGCTTTTTTCTATCTCTTTTGCCTCATATGCCTCGGCAATTTGCTTGGCGCCGATAGGAAAGCCCAAAAGCAATCCCCCAAGATACGCGCATGCCCCTCTTTCCGAAACGCGAAACAGAAAGGAAAAAGGGCGCGCGCATATAGAAAAAAATCTTTTTCCCTCTACCGTTTTGGTGAGAAATTCCGATAAAATCAAAAAGGGGAAAATAGATGGGATAATGGAGCCAATGCAAACCGAAAGGGCGCTTGAAACGGCGCTGCTTACCGCATCGATATACCGAAATACCCAAAAAAGACAAAATCCTATCAGAAGAAATAAAGAAAAAGAAAGAAGGGGTTGTTTTGTTTTTATATTCATAGGGCATAGGTCCTTTTCATAAAATTTATAGAAAAACATATATTGAAGAAAAGATGGCTTGTTTATTTTTATGAAAAGAGGCGTTGTTTTATGAAGGGAAAAGATACCGTAAAAGATGCTGTAAAAAAAGAGGTAAATCCTATGTTTTCCCGCTTTCATATGGAAATAACGGGAAAAGGAAAGGAGAAACGGGTTTTTATAGAAGGAGTTAAAAAAATTTTAATATGCACGCAAACCAAAATTTTGCTTTTGCACCTTGAAGAAATTTGCTTTATGGGAGAAAATATGCAAATTTCCGCTTACAGCGGCGGTGCGCTTGAAATTACAGGCATCATAGACGAGATTTTGTTCTCTTATCAAAAGGGGAAGAAGGAAAGGAAAAACGAAGATGAAAAAAGCCAATAAGCCATTTTTACCCCTTTGGTATATTTTGTTTGGGTATACTGTTTTCACGTTCTCATCTGAAAATTACGTTACAGTTCTTAACTGTATGCTATCCACAGGACACACCGCCAGAATACAAAAGCAGGGGCGGCTTTTCGCGCCACTTCTTTTTCGGGGCTTTTGGGAAGAGACGCTGAATAAGCACCGCGTTTCGTATACAGCTCAAACCTTTGGACTTCCAAGGCTCTTTTCTCGCTACCGTTGGCGCTTGGGGCTTTTTATTGGCACTTTGCTTTTTGGAGCGATATTGATGATAGGCAGCTCTGTGGCTTGGGATATTGAGGTAGAAGGGAATAAAGCGCTCTATTCCTCTGATATTGAACGCAATCTCTCGGAAATGGGGCTCGAAGTAGGCAGTTATTTGCCTTCCTTGGATTTTGCCGCCATATCCAACGAATATTGCCTTTCTCATAAAGAAGTGGCTTGGATGAGTATTTATCGTGTGGGAACGACGGTTAAAGTCAAAATTATTGAAAGCGAAGCGCAAAATTCTCCCTCATTACCCCCTTATGCCAATATCGTCGCCAAGGAGGATGCCGTAATAGAAAGCCTTGGGGTCGTGCACGGAACGGCGCTTGTCAAGAAGGGGCAAACGGTCAAGAAGGGCGATTTGCTCGTCAGCGGTATCTTGAAGGGGGACCAAAAGGATACCCTGATTTGCGCAGAGGCTTTTGTTGTTGGCAGGGTGGAAAAAGAGGTTTCCGTTTTTATCCCGTATAAGCAAACCTACCCAGAGGCACAAGAGACGACTTTGGAGTGTGTTACCCTCGATTTTTTCGGAAAAAAAATAAATATTTCATTAAAAAGTGGACAAAATGCAGAAAGTTGTGGTACAATAGTAAAAGAGGAAGTCTTTACTTTGCCAAACGGCAAGGTTCTTCCTGTTTCAATCTATCTGACCAAGCGTGTGTCCTACGAGCAAAAGGAAGTCCTGCTTTCTAAGGAAGAGGCGTTGCGCTTGGGTTACACCACCTTGAAAAATAAGCTATCGGCAATGATACAGGATGGAACGATGCTGAAAAAAAACATCACCGCTTCTGCCACAGAAGAGGGAATATATGTGTATGGCACAGTATGCTATTCCGTCGATATTGCCGAAACACGTGCGTTTGGCGCAGAATCATAAAGCTTGCGATTGTCAGAAAGGCAGGGATATGTGTATGAAAAGATATGTCAATATCGGAAGTCCCGATGTTACGGCTTCTGTATTCGGAATTTGTGACAAAAACGCTCTTACGTTAGAGGAAGCGCTGGGTGTGCGTTTGAGCAACGAGGCGCAAGACGGCGCAAAGGAAGACACCGTTTGTATAGAAGGCGAGAATGAAGAGGAAATACACAAGGCAGAGGTCGTTTTGAGCTATTTGCGGCAGGTCGTTCTGCGGGGCGATGCGGTAACCGAGCAGGCGTTGGAGTATGCTATCACGCTTGTAAAGGACGGTGCTGAGGAAGCCCTTGAAACGTTTGGCGCGGATGTTGTTTGCTTAACCCATCGCGGAAAGCCCATCAAGCCCAAAACCGTCGGTCAAAAGCAGTATATACAAGCTATTCGGAAAAATACGGTTGTTTTCGGCATCGGTCCTGCGGGAACGGGAAAAACCTTTTTGGCGGTTGCTATGGCGGTGGACGCGCTGCGTAAGAAAGAGGTCAGCCGCATCGTTCTGACAAGACCTGCCGTTGAGGCAGGGGAGCGCTTGGGTTTTCTGCCGGGCGATTTGCAAAGTAAAATCGACCCCTATTTAAGACCGCTTTATGACGCTCTTTACGAAATGCTGGGCGCTGAAAATTATCAGCACTACGTTGAGAAAAATATGATTGAAATTGCGCCCCTGGCGTATATGCGCGGCAGAACGCTGGACAATTCCTTTATTATCTTGGACGAGGCGCAAAACACCACCAATGAGCAGATGAAGATGTTTCTGACGCGCCTTGGAACAGAGTCAAAGGCGGTGGTGACGGGAGACCCGTCGCAGATCGACCTTCCCGATAATCAGAAAAGCGGTCTTTTGGTAGCCACGCATATTTTGAAGGATATCGCGGGCATTGCGGTGCATACCTTTACAGGACGCGACGTTGTGCGGCATAGGCTCGTGCAGCAAATCATTGCCGCCTACCAAAAGCAAGAAAGCAAGAAAAACGAAAAAAATCATAAATGAGCCCCGAAAAAGAAAGGACAAGCAAACCAATGATTTATAAGCACTATACCCCCGACATCCCCCAATTAAAGATATATTTTTCGGCAGAAAAAGAATTTTCCAAACACAACTACTTGGTTAAAAAGGTCATTCGCGAGGCCATCCGCGCCACGTTGTTTTCTGAAAAATTTGATGCCAACGCGGAAGTGTCCGTGACGCTTTGCGGCGCTGATTACATTCGCGCCATCAATATGCAATACCGAGAAAAGGATACCGCCACGGACGTCTTGTCTTTTCCTATGTATACCAAAGAGGAAATTGAGGCAGCAAAGGGGGATGAGGATGAAACGGTAGAGCTTGGCGATATCGTGCTGTCCTTGCCTCGCGCCGAGGAGCAAGCCAAGGAAATCGGTCACTCGTTTTTGCACGAGGTTGCGTTTTTGACCGTTCATTCCGTTCTCCATCTTTTGGGGTATGACCACGAGCTTTCGCCCGAGGAAGAGGAAAAGCAATGTCAAAGACAAAAAGCCATTATGGAATGGCTCGTTTTTCCCGATGAAGAGGGACAGGAATAAGAGAAGTCAGTAAAGAAGAAGGAAAAGCCATTATGAAAAAAACAGCGTTTATAGCCATTGTTGGACGCCCTAATGTAGGAAAGTCCACCTTGTTGAATAAAATTTTGGGTGAGAAGGTCGCTATCGTTTCCAAGCGCCCTCAAACCACGAGAAACCGTATCACAGGCATACATACGGTAGACGAAAATCAGTTTGTCTTTCTGGACACTCCGGGTATGCACCGTCCTCGCACGAAGCTGGGCGATTATATGGTGAGTGCCGCCAATCACGCAATGAAAGAGGCGGATGCCGTTATTTTGGTGGTTGAGCCAAGAGAAGAGGTCGGCGATATTGAGGCGGCTATTTTGTCTCGCTTGAAGGAGCAAAAAATGCCCGCTATATTGGTCGTCAATAAAATAGACGCGGCAGGTGCCGAAAAAACGGCAAAAACCATTAAGGAGTACGCCAAGGAGTACGATTTTGACGCCGTTGTGCCCACTGTGGCAAAATCGGGAAAAAACGTGGACGAGCTTTTGCGGGAATGCGAAAGGTATTTGACCGAAAGCGACTGGTTTTTCTCGGATGAAATTGTCACAGACCAGCCTGAACGGCAGGTTGCCGCTGAAATCATACGCGAAAAAATGCTTCGGCTGCTGAGCGATGAAATCCCCCACGGTACTGCCGTGGTCATTGAGTCCTTCCAAGAAACGCCGCGCATCTTAAAAATCAGAGCAGAAATTTTCTGCGAAAGAGATGCCCACAAGCGCATTATCCTTGGCAAACAGGGAAGTATGCTGAAAACAATAGGCACCTACGCAAGAGAGGACTTAGAAAGCTTTTTCGGCATAAAGGTCTTTTTAGATCTTTGGATCAAGGTAAAAGAGAATTGGCGTGACAGCGCCGTTCAGCTAGCCAATTTCGGCTATAACAAAAAGGATATCGAATAATCTGAAAAGGAAAGGGAACGGCTATGGCTTTGGTACAAACAAAGGGTCTTGTGGTTCGCGTCGTCAATTACGGCGAAAGAGATCGCATTTTGACCGTTTTAACCGAGGATTTCGGGCTAATCACCGTGATGGCAAACGGCAGCCGTACCTTAAAAAGCAGAGCCTTGATTGCGGCAGAGCAATTTTGTTACAGCCAATATATTTTATTTCACAATAAGGATAAGTACACCCTGCGGGAAGTGGAGCTTATAGAGAGCTTTTTTGATATTCGCGCCGATATTGAGCGAATGGCGTTGGCGGGGTATCTGTGCGAGGTTGTTTCCCACGTAGGAACGGAGAATAACCCCGATATTCCCCTCTTGCGTCTGACGCTTAACGCGCTTTACGCTATTTCCAGCGGAAAATACCCGCTTTGGCAAATCAAGGGTAGCTTTGAGATGAGAGCTGCCGCTATCCTTGGCTTTATGCCCGCCCTTTCCTCTTGCGCTGCTTGCGGGGAGGAAGGAGAGGACACCGTTTTGGACGTGATGAACGGGGTTGTCATTTGCGAAAAATGCCGTAATTTGCAATCGGCGAATGATGTACAAATAGAAGAGCAGAGAGAAAGCAATTCTATCCTATGTCTTCTGCGTCCTGCAGCCAGAGCCGCCCTGTACTACACGATAGAATGTCCTCTTGAAAGGATTTTGTCCTTCCGATTGGATGACCCCGAGGAGCAGAAAAATTTTTCTTACGCGGCGGAAACCTACTTAATCAATCAGCTGGAATTTGGCTTCAAAACCTTGGATTTTTATAAAACAATTATCAGCATCGAGGCATAAAGCATTTTGGTGTAAAACAGAAAGGAAAAACCATGCCCTTTACGTATCGTACTGCGGAAACGTTGGAATATAATAAAATTATAGAAATGCTCAGCGAGGTTGCCTTAACTGAGGGAGCAAAAAGCATGGCGCTCTCCCTGCAACCGCATGACGATTATGAGGTTGTCGCGTTGCGCCAACAGAAAACGGCGGATGCCAAGCGCTTAGCCTTTCAAAAGGGGTACCCCCCTTTTTCTTCCGTGGTGGATGTCTGCGAAGCGATAGAACGGGCTGAAAAGGGCGCGTCCTTAACCACGCGCGAGCTTCTTGGCGTTGCTGCTCTCTTTTTTACCGCAAGAGCCTTGAAGGATTACATTGAGGGAAACCATCTTTTTGAAACCGTTTTAGATGAAATTTTTGCCCGCTTGATTTCTAACCGTACCTTAGAAGAGAAGATTAAAAGAATCATTATTTCCGAGGAAATGATGGCGGATGAGGCAAGTGCTGTCCTTTCGGATATTCGCCGCAAAATAAGAAACGCCAATAACAGAATAAGAGAAACTCTGCAAAACTTTATCAGCGGTCCCCGTTCCAAATATTTGCAGGAAACCATTGTAACGGTGCGAGACGGGCGGTACGTTGTTCCCGTAAAGGCGGAATACCGCAACGAAATCAAGGGCTTGCTTCACGATACCTCTTCCTCGGGAGCGACCCTCTTCATCGAGCCTATGGGCGTTGTGGACGCCAATAACGAAATCCGTGAATTGACCGTTAAGGAAGCCCAGGAAATAGAGCGTATTTTAGCAGAGCTTTCCGCGGAATGCGCCTCTTTTTCGGGAACGATTTTGCAAAACTACCGCACGATAACCGAGCTTGCCTTTTGCTTTTCCTGCGCCGCCTTGGCTGAAAAAATGAAAGCCAATGCGCCCATTCTCGAAAAAGAGCCGCAAATAGTCCTGAAAAATGCAAGACATCCGCTCTTAAAAAAGGAAACCGTTGTTCCTATTTCCTTGTCCTTGGGTGTTGATTTTGACACAATGGTGATAACAGGTCCTAATACGGGCGGCAAAACGGTCACCTTAAAGACCTTGGGGCTTTTTGCCATGATGACACAGGCAGGGCTTCAAATTCCGGCGGATGGCGATTCTCATATGGGTGTTTTCTCCTATATTCTGGCAGATATTGGGGACGAGCAAAGCATCGAGCAATCCCTTTCCACCTTTTCTGCCCATATGACGCAGATCATTGACATATTGAAATGCGCTGACGCGCGTTCCTTGGTGCTATTTGATGAGTTGGGCTCGGGAACAGACCCTGTGGAAGGTGCAGCCTTGGCGACTGCCGTTTTAGAGGCGGTGCGGGGAAGAGGGGCGCTTGTTGCCGCGACAACACACTATACCGAATTAAAGACCTATGCCTTGGAAACCGAGGGGGTTCAAAACGCGGGCTGTGAGTTTGATATTTCTACCCTGCGCCCCACCTACCGTTTGGTAATAGGCGCACCGGGAAAATCGAATGCCTTTGCCATTTCGGAGAAGTTAGGATTGGAAGCGGATATTGTCGCTCGAGCCAAGGCTTTGGTGAATGAGGACAGTCAGCGCTTTGAGCGCGTAATCGCCGCCTTGGAGCAGGACCGCATTGCAATGGAAAGGGCAAAAAAAGAGGCAGAGGAGCACCGTCTTGCTTATGAAGCCAAATGCAAAAAAGCCGAAAGGAGCTGAAAGAGCGAACAGAAAAGGCGGAAAAGGAAATAAAGACGTCCTTGGAGCGCGCAAGACAAATATTGGACAGCGCAAGGGCAACCTCTGAATTTGTGATGAAGCAGTTAGAGGATGCCAAGAAAAAGCAAGAGAGCCAAATGCGTGCGCAGGATCTGCAAGAGGCGCGTATGCGTATTCGGGCGCAAATGAAGGCATCTGACGAGGCGCTTGCCGCCTTTGAGTATAAGGATGTAAATTTGGAAGAGGAATACGTCCTTCCGCGTCCCTTAGAGGTGGGAGATTACGTGTATTTGGTTTCCTTCGGTCAGGAAGGACAGGTTGTAACCTTGCCCGATAAAACAGGGACATTGACGGTAAAATCGGGCATTTTGACCGCCAAAACCAATGTTTCCAATCTTCGTTTGCTCGGCAAATCCAAAGCAGAAAAGCCCAAACAAAAGGCGAGCGTTTCGAGCATCAAAACGCAGATAGCGATGCAGTTCAAAATTGAGCTTGACGTGCGCGGTATGACCTCGGACGAGGCTTGGTTTGCGGTGGATAAATATTTAGACGACGCCCTCTTGGCGGGCGTACAGTCGGTGCGTATTATTCACGGTAAGGGAACGGGCGCTCTTCGCGCGGCGTTGCAGTCCCGCTTTAAGGCTGACAAACGAATTGCCGCCTTCCGTCAGGGCGCGTATGGCGAGGGAGACGCGGGCGTGACAGTCATCACCTTGAAATAAAAAAAGCCGTAAAGGCAAGGAAAATCCTGCTTTTTACGGCATTTTTATTTGGTTGTAAGAAAATCGAAAAGCTGGCAGAGAAGCAAAGCGCTTATATTTTCGGCTTGCTTGCCTCGTATAAGTAATCCACTTCCTTTTGTTCGAGATACCGCCATTTTCCAAGAGGAAGGTTGTTTAATTTAATAGCGCCAATGGCGACGCGGGTGAGTCTTTTGACCGTCAGCCCCACCTCTTGACACATACGGCGCACTTGTCTGTTTCTGCCTTCCTTTAAGGTCATCTTCAAGACAGTGCCCGTCTTGTTCTGGTCGGTGATTTCCGCTTGAATGGGTAAAAGGCGATAGCCGTCAAGCGTCATAGGGGAGAGCAGACGCTCCATTTGCTCGTCCGAAACCGTCCCTGCCACCTTCACGCGATATACCTTTTCTATGTGGTGCTTGGGGTGCATCAGGCGGTTGGCAAGCTCGCCGTCGTCTGTTAAAATCAAGAGCCCCTCTGAGTTGTAGTCAAGCCTGCCAACAGGATAAACACGCCCCCTGTGCCCTTCAAGCAGCTCCGTGACGCATTTGCGGTTTTGCGGGTCGGTGGTGCTTGTGATATAGCCGCGAGGCTTGTGAAGCAAAATATAGTGATGCTCCTCTGCCTTGGGATATACCGCCTCGCCGTTCCATAAAACAACGTCGTTTTTCGGGTCTATCTTATCCCCAAGGGAAGCGATATGACCGTTTACCTTGACGCGACCTGCCTCAATTTCTGCCTCGGCTTTTCGGCGAGACAGAACGCCGCAATCGGTGAAAAATTTTTGTAATCTGATTTTTTCCATGTTGAAAATCCTTTAAGTTGGATGATTATTGAAAAAAGGAAAAGAGCCTCCGCTTTGGCTTAAAGGCGGTAAGAACGGAAAAATCCGCTTTTAATGGGAGTCTTTCCACTTCCTTATCCTCTTTATAAATGCAAAGATAACCTAAAATATCGCCTCTTTCAATAGGGGCAACGGGAAGAGCGGGAATATCCAAGGAAACCGTATAGGATGCGCTGTTTCTCTTTTCTATGACGGAATATCCCATCTCATTTGAAATATCAACGAAGGGAACGCTTCCGTTTATCACAGGCAAGCGCCACTCAATTTCGCCGCTTCTTACAACGGTGTTTCGGTGATAGGTGGAAAAGCCCTCTTCAAATAGGGAGATATGGTCATTCCAATCGTCGCCTGCTTTCAGCGTGACGGATATTAGGGTCATTCCGCCAACCTCAGCCGCGCCCACCAAGCATCGCCCCGCTGTTTTGGTAAAGCCCGTCTTAACGCCGACGGCATTGTCGTATAAGCGCAGCAGCTTGTTGTGATTGGTCAGCACACGGGAACGGTGCGAGGAAGAGAAGGCCTTTTTCTCCGTCGAAACAATGGTTTTGATTAAGGGATTCTTTAATGCCTCGGCGGTTAAAATGGCAAGCTCTCTTGCGGTGGTATAGTGATCCTTGTCGGGAAGACCGTGAGGATTGGTAAAATGGGTGTCCTTCAAGTCAAGCCGACAGGCAAGCGCATTCATTCTTTCGGCAAATTTTTCTACGCTGCCATCACAAGCAATGGCAATGGCAACAGCGGCGTCATTGGCGCTTTGCAGCAATAACGCATATAGTAAATTTTCAAGTGTTAATATTTCACCTTCTTCCAAGTAGGTGGAAGTTCCCTCAACGCCAACTGCCGCCTTTGGCACCTTAATTTCCTCGTCCTTTGATAAGACGTCCAAAGCCACCAAGGCGGTTATGATTTTGGTCGTGCTTGCCATAGGGCGTCTTTGGTCGGCATCCTTTTCGAACAGTACAAGGTTGGTCGACGGTTCATAAAGAATGGCCGACGCGGCAGAAACAGACACCGCAGAGGTGGGGAAGAGGATGCTTGGAAGAAAACAAAACAATGCCAAAAGAAGAGAGAAGAATTTTACTGTTTTCATTTTTGTTTCTTATCCTATCCGTTTTTTTTACTTTGTGTAAAAAAGCAGAGGAATATTCCGTTCAATAAAAGGAAATGCTGGAAAGAAAAACAAAAATGAAGAGTATAAAGACTGTATTATTCCTCGGTTGACTCTTCTTCGGTGCTTGCTTGCTTTTTCTTTTTGGAGAACAAAACGTCCTTCAAGCGCTGCAAAATATCAGGGGAGCGCTCAATCAGTGCCGAAATCTTATCAATCGAATCCACGTTTTGCGCGGTTGTGATGGGAACAAGCTCAATTTTTCCGTCTGCGGTGATAACCAAAAAGGCAATGGGCGTTACGGTGACCCCTGTTCCGCCGCCACCGCCGAAGCGGGATTTCTTTTTCTGCGCGTTCTCCGAGGCGGCTGTGTCATAATCAAAGCTACCAGTGGCAAAGCCCATAGCAACCTTGGAAACAGGGATAATGACGGTGTTGTTCTTTGTATAAATGGGTTCACCGATGACAGTTTCCGTTCCTGCCAGTTCCTTTACCTTTTCTAAGGATTCGCCAATCATTTCATTTAATTTATTGTCTGCCATAAAAGATTACTTCCTTTCATGAATGAATATCGGTATTTGTGCCTTTATCCTGCTTTTTCGGCGCGGTAGAGGATAAATGAGATTTGTTTTTCAGATAATCAAGGGCCAAACGAAGCCCAAGTCCTATTACGCGGAACAAATTGGTGGAAAGGGTTAAAAGCAGGTCATAGGTGGATGTATCGTCAAGAAAATTCGGGGATAAGGAAACAGCTCCCTTTTTTTGAGAGAAACGGCAAAAACCTTCGAGCATTTCCAAAAATGCGGAAAGCGCTAACGCTGCCCCACCGTACAGAATAGCGGTTTCTGCGGCATCCTTTCCCCCGATTTGTATTTTAAGCCGCAAAAGGCGCATTTTTACGGAAGAAATGATATGCGGATAGTTGCGCTTCAAGAGCCGTAAAATAAATTTGATACGGGTGAAAACGGAAGCAGGGGCTTTCTTTTTTTGCGCTTCCTTAACGGGCGCCATCTCTTTCTTTTGCTTGTCTCTTTTTTTCTTTTTTGCCCGTTTCGGCTTCTCGGGATACAAGGAAAAGCGGAAGCAAAGAATATGAAGGGAAACCGCCAAGTCCTCTTTGTACGTGATGCGGCAAACGACGGGAACAAACAAGAGAAAAGAAATAAAGAGAATAACGCCAAGAAGAATATATAAAAACAATGGCATTGCAATACGCTTCCTTTCTTTTTCTCTCTTTTCGCGGGAAAAGGTTTATTCCTTTTTGTCGTCTTGGGGAGAGGAGGGCTGATCTAAATCCATCATAGAAATCTGATTGTCTGCTACGTCAAAGGCGTTGACCTTCTTTTTCAGACGCTCAAAAAGCTCGTCCGCCTCAGCTGAAGAAACCCCGGGTAGCTCCGTCAACGAGGAAAGACCGAAGCAACGCAAAAAGTCATCTGTCGTGCCATAAAGCATAGGACGACCAGGCGCGTCCAAGCGCCCGATGGAATGAATAAGACCTCTCTCTAAAAGGGAAGAAACGGCATAGGCGCTGTCAACACCGCGTACTGCGTCAATATAGGCTCGGGTTACAGGCTGGTTATATGCCACCACGGCAAGAACCTCAATAGAGGAATTGGAGAGAGTGCCGCTTCTGCGAATGCCGAGGGCTTCGCGGATGTAGGGAAGATATTTTTCTTGGGTGCAAAGCTGGCAGGCGTCATCAAACGCCAGCATTAAAATGCCTCTGTTTTCAATGGCGTTGTTGTATTCCTCCGCATACTTGTGGACGCGCTCCGAAATATAAGCGGGCGCCATTCCGAAAAGAGAGGAAAGCTGCATATAGGAAACAGGGTGACCTGCCGCAAACAAGACAGCCTCCAAAATGGCTTCAAAATTCTCGGCAGCGTCCTCGGTTGTAGGTAGGGTAGAGCCAACGCCCGAGGTGTTTTCAGTATCTAAAAGTGTTTCGTTCATAGTTTCTCCCATATCGCGCTTGGCGATTTGTGTCTTGTCGTTTAATTTGTTATACCGTGCTATTTAATGTGTATCAGGAAAGGGATGTCGCTTGGGTGATTTCATTCTCGCTCTCTTCAGGTGTATAATCCTCATTCAAGCAGAATTTGGTAGTGATGGAAAATTCTTCTTCCTCATCGGCGCAAATCAGAATACGGCGTATTTTGATAAGCTCCAAAATGCCCATAAAGGTAGCGATAAGCTCCGTTCTGTCCTGTGCGTCTGCGGTCAGGTAAAAGAAGGAAACCTCTTTTTGAGCGGTGAGCTTGCGAAGAACGCCCTCTATCATTTCCTCAACGGAAACAACCCGTCTTTTGATTAAAGGGTTAATCATTTCCGTGGGAGAATGTTCTGCCTGCTTCAAGCGGTTGAGCATGGTGTAAAACGCCTTGGAAAGCAGAGAGGGGGAAAGCCCCAAGGGAAAGCCCTTTTCGGGCGGAATTTCATCATTATCCTTGGAAAGACGGCCTGAAAATTCCGCATACAGAGGTTTTAGCTCCTCCGCGTCCGCCTTTGCCTTCTGGTAAATCAAAAGGGCGTCTGCCAATTCTTTTCTGGGGTCCTCGTCCTTATCGGGATCACGGGGAAGAAGCATTTTGCTTTTAATCAGCATTAAGGTGCTTGCCATTACGATAAATTCGCAGGCAATGCCCAAATCCAAGCGCCGCGCGTCCTCGATATACTGCATATATTGGTCAAAAATACTGGATATCTGGATATCGGCAATATCCATTTTGTTTTTCTCAATTAAAGACAACAAAAGGTCAAGCGGGCCTTCAAAGTCATTGATGCGATAAGTGATAATTTCGTCTGTCAAGGTGATTGTCCTTTCGTTTGAATTAGCGGAAAAGAGGAATGAACTGCCAAACTGCTTGCATTCCCGTTGTGAAAAGGGAAGAAACGGTGGATAAAAAGCCAAGACGGTAGCCTGCCAGAAGGAAAAGCATAAGTCCAAGGGCAATGTACCTCTCATAGCGCATAATGGAAAAATAATATCGGGTTGGTAAAAAGGCGAATAATACTCTCGACCCATCAAGCGGCGGCAGGGGGATTAAATTAAAAACAGCCAAGCCTACGTTCACCTGATGCAGAAAGAGAAAGAAATAGAAAAAGTAATATATAAGCCGAGTAAGAAAGGCAGAAGCCTCTGGGTTCACAACCATAGAAGCATACAGCTTCAAGCATAAAATATAGCAGGGAAAGGCGAAAAAGGCGAGAATTAAATTGGCAAGAGGACCTGCAATGGCGGTCAATGCCATATCTCTCTTTGGCTTTTTAAAATAGCGCGCGTTAATAGGCACGGGTTTGGCCCAGCCAAAATGAAACAGAACCATACAAATAGTGCCGACAGGATCTAAATGGCGCAAGGGGTTAAGGGAGAGTCTACCCATCATTTTGGCAGTAGGGTCGCCAAGCCGATATGCCATAAAGCCGTGCGCGATTTCGTGAACCATCAATGCCAGAAGCACGGCGGGCAGTGTTAAGAGAATTTGAGAAATATCGCTCATAGGAAAACCTCTTTATTTGCCTGAAATAGCTTTGTATAACAAAGAACGCACTTCCTCTTTGCCAAGTCCTGAAACGGAAGAGAAGGGAATAACGGAAATATCAGTGCCCGCAAAGACGGTGCTTTGTAATTCTGTCAAGCGATTGGCAAGGGCGGTGGGGCTCAGCTTGTCCGCCTTAGTGGCAATAACAGCAAAGGGAAGAGACATATCGATTAAAAAGTTAATCATCATAATGTCATCATCAGAGGGCCCTGTCCGTATATCAAAGAGCTGCAAGGAAAGTCTTGGCTGATTTTTTGACGGATTTTTAGTAAAATAGTCATTTGTCAGCTGGGAAAAAGCGCTTTTTGTTTCTACGGAGCGCTTGGCATAGCCGTAGCCGGGTAAATCCACCAGATAAAACCTACTGTCCACATCGTAAAAATTGATGGTGATAGTTTTTCCGGGGGCAGAGGAGACTCTTGCAAAGGACTTGCGTCCCAAAACGGCATTGATTAAAGAGCTTTTTCCCACGTTCGATTTTCCGGACACGGCAATCTGCGCCTTGGCATCCTTCGGAAATTGAGCGGATCTGCCCGCGGATAAGTATAGAGAAACGTTAGATAAGTTCAGCTTCATTTCCGTGTCCTTTCTTTGTGTCAAAATCAGAGGGGCGCGCAGTTGGTTTGTCTTGCCGCGGTGCTCAAAAGGGGAGAAACAGGGAAAAATTCGTTTTCCTTTTCGCCGTCAAGCAAGACAGCGCAAAACGCGTCCTCAACCGTGTCGCACAAAACAAATTTCAAGTGCTCTCTTGCCTCGCGGTCAATCTCGTCCAAATCCTTTTCATTTTCTCTGGGGATTAAGACGGTGTGAATGCCCGCTGTATAGGCTGCCATGGTTTTTTCCTTGAGTCCGCCAATGGCTAGCACCTTGCCGCGAAGGGTAATTTCACCCGTCATAGCAACGTCGCGGCGGGTGGGCGCGCCTGAAAGGGCGCTGGCAAGAGCGCAAGTCATCGCAACACCCGCGCTTGGTCCATCCTTGGGAACGGCGCCCTCGGGGAAGTGAATATGGATATCCTTGGTTTTATAAAAGTCAGGCTCAATACCGAGCTCCTTGGTCTTAGTGCGGATATAGCTCAGGGCAATGCGGGCAGATTCCTGCATCACCTCGCCTAAGCGCCCTGTTAATTCCAGCTTGCCGCTTCCTTCCATCACGTTGACCTCGACCTTTAACAAATCACCGCCCACTCTGGTGTAAGCCAGTCCGTTGACAATGCCCACAGGATTGGTTTTTTCCAGCTTTTCCTCAATGTAGCGGCGTTTGCCGAGCATCTCGTGGATAGCCTCGGGGGAAATGGTCACGCGTTTGACCTTTTCATCAATCATTTTTTTGGCGGCCTTTCGGCAAAGCGAGGAAATCTCTCTTTCCAGATTGCGAACCCCTGCCTCACGGGTGTAGTAGGCAATCAGCTCATCAATCGCTGCATCGGTAAAGCGCAAGGATGTCGCCTTCAATCCGTAGCGCTTCAACTGCTTGGGTATCAAATGATTTTTGGCAATGGCGCGCTTTTCCGTGGCAGTATAGGCAGAAAGCTCAATAAGCTCCATACGGTCAATCAAGGGGGCGGGAATGCCCTCTTCGTTGTTGGCAGTTGCAATAAAGATGCAGTCGGACAAATCAAGCGGCAGCTCTAAAAAGTGGTCGCGGAAGAAACGGTTTTGCTCAGGGTCGAGCACCTCTAAAAGCGCGGATGCAGGATCACCTTGAAGGCTTGTGCTTAATTTATCAATTTCGTCCAAAACGATGACAGGATTGGTGACACCCGCCGCGGTAATCGCTTCCACAATACGCCCGGGCATAGCGCCGACATAGGTTTTACGGTGTCCGCGAATGTCAGCCTCGTCCCTGATACCGCCCAAGGAAATACGGGCGTATTTACGCTTCATAGCGCGAGCCACAGACGCGGCAATAGAGGTTTTACCCACACCGGGAGGGCCAACCAAGCAGAGAATTTGATTTTTAACGTCGGGGCACAACTGCTTTACTGCCACGATTTCCAAAATACGCTCTTTGATTTTTTCCAGTCCGTAATGGTCCGCTTCAAGAATTTTCTCTGCCGCTCTAACTGTTGTCTTGGCTTGGGTGGTTTTTCCCCACGGTACTTCCAAGCAAACGTCTAAATAGGAGCGGATAACAGACCCCTCAGCAGACCCGAAGGGAACCTTCTCCAAGCGGGAAAGCTCCTTTTCAAGCTTTGCCTTCACCTCTTGGGGCGCGCATAACGCTTCTATTTTTTTACGGTATTCGGCAAATTCATTGTCATCATCTCCAAGCTCCTCTTGGATGACCTTCATTTGCTCCCGCAAAAAGTATTCTCTTTGGTGCTCGTCAATGCGTTCCTTGACTTGGGAATGAATGGAATATTCCGTCAAAAGAAGCTCCGTTTCCTCTTCTACCAAGGAAGAAAGACGCTCCAAGCGCAGAATGGGATGGAAAATTTCAAGCAGACGCTGCTTGTTTTTGAAATTCAACAGGGAAGCGGATGCGATAAAATCGCAAAACAGCCCCGGTGTCTTAATGCCCTTGGCGGCGCGCAAAATCTCATCTGTCAGCAAGGGGTGGATGTTTTTGATGCGCTCTACCGTTTCTATTACGCTGTTGATTTTCTCTTGCGTGACGATGTCGGCTTCCTCTTCGGTATGAATGGATTTGCATATAACGGTGGCGTGAAAGCCGTTTTCGTCCTGTTTAAGCTCGGAAACCTTGGCGCGGCAAAAGCCTTCAAAAACGGCGTTCAGGTTTCCGTTTTCGGTGCGGTTCACGCGCTTTATCTGGCATACTGTTCCCACGTGGTAAAAGTCTTTTTCGGTGGGAATATCAATTTCAGGGTCCTTTTGTGTCAAAAGGAAAATTTTTCCCTCAAATTTGTTGGCAGCGGCAAAGGCGCTGATGGAAAAATCCCGCATAAGCTCCAAGCTGATCTGAACGCCCGGAAAAGCGACAGTCCCTCGCACAGGAATGACGGGTAAATGTATTTCTTTGGCTTGTTCTATGGTTCTTGGCATTTTGGTATCCTTTGTGTTTGTTTTATTTATTTTTCAAGCCGCAAGGGCTATGACAATACGTTTTCATTCTATTGTATCATAAATTTCAAAAAAATGCTATACATAAATGAAAAAAAGTATAATTTTTTTCTTGCATCGGGATTGTTTTGTTCGCTTTTGGCGTTTTTTTGGCAACAAAACAAAATTTTTGAAGAAATTGCAAAAAAGCACTTGACAAAACAAAAGAACTGTGTTATACTCACAAAGTAATTGAGAGAGATCTCATAAAAGCAGTTGCTAACCGCACTCACCGTGCCGCGAGGAAGCGCGTACGGTCTCCATAACCTTTTCGCCACAGTAGTGGCGATCCATGGATGCACGCGGGAGAACTGCGTGTATTTTTTATTTTAATTTTGGAGGTGTATCACAATTAGCACGAATAGCACAAAGGAACAATTAATCAATGACGAAATTAAGGCGAAAGAGGTTCGTCTGGTAGGACCTGACGGAGAGCAGCTTGGTGTGATGCCTTTGGCAGACGCCAAGGAATATGCGTATTCCAGAGATTTGGATCTGGTTTTGATGGCTGCAAACGCCACACCCCCCGTATGTCGTGCCATGGATTATGGAAAGTTCCGCTTTGAAAGAGACAAGAAAGAAAAAGAAGCCCGCAAAAAGCAACAGGTTGTGAAGGTGAAAGAGGTTCAGCTTTCTTGCCGCATCGATGTGCATGATTTTGAGACACGAGTGAACCACGCCAAGCGTTTTTTGAGCGATGGTGACAAGGTAAAGGCTGTTGTCCGTTTCCGCGGCAGAGAAATGACGCATATGGAATTGGGCAAGGAGGTCATTCAAAAGTTCCAAGAGGCTTGCGCCGAATACGGCGTTGCCGAAAAGGGCGCTGTTACGGAAGGGCGTTATATGTCCATAGTCCTTTCCCCCATTAAGAACGCAGGCGCTAAAAACAACGGTTAAACAGCGGGAAACCGCCTACAATAAAAAGGAGAACAGAAAAAATGGCAAAGATTAAAACACATAGAGCTTCGGCTAAAAGATTTTCTCTTACCGCGAGCGGTAAAGTTAAAATGAATCATTGCGGTCGTCGTCACAACCTTGGACTCAAAACGCCCAAACGCAAGAGAGATCTTCGTAAAGGCGCAACCATGAGTGAAGCAATGGCACCCGTTTACAGAACGCTTATCATTAAGTAAGCGAAGAGAAGTATTGAGGAGGATGAATTAAAATGGCAAGAGTAAAAGGCGCGATGATGACGCGCAAAAGAAGAAAAAGTGTATTAAAGGCTGCTAAGGGCTATTGGGGCGCTAAGAGCAAGCATTTTAAGATGGCAAAGCAAGCGGTGATGAAGAGCGGAAACTACGCTTTTGTTGGCCGCAAGCTCAAAAAGAGAGAATTCCGTTCTCTTTGGATTGCACGTATCTCTGCGCAGGCAAAGGTATGCGGTATGAACTATTCCACCTTGATGCACGGCTTGAAAAAAGCTGGCATTGACCTGAACAGAAAGATGCTTTCCGAAATCGCTATTGCTGACAAGGAAGCATTTGCCGCTTTGGCAGAACGCGCAAAGGCTGCGCTCTAATTGAAGAATTATGGGGCATTGCACATTTTTGTGCGACGCCCCGTTTTTCAATTAAAACCAAAACAGAAAAAAGAGTGGCATCTTATTTTTCTGCCTTGGTTTTACATCTTGAAAAGAGAAGGGAGTCACCAAATGATTTCTTATATTACCTCGCGAAGCAATCCAAACGTTGTGCGGTGCGCTTCCTTGCAAGAAAAGAAATACCGAGAAAAATATACTTCCTTTTTGGTAGAAGGGGTCAAGCTCTTGGAAGAAGCGGTCCTTTTTTCTATGGAAATTACGGATATTTTCGTTTTAGAAGAAAAAAAAGAAAACTTTTTGCCTAAGATAGAAGAGCTGCTTGGCAAGGAAAGTATGGAAAAAACAAATGTTTTTTTGGTTTCCTCGCCCTGCTTTGAAAAAATTTCCACAGAAAAATCGCCTCAGGGCATCATTACTGTCATAAAATGTCTTGACTTTTTTCAAAGTTGTATTAAAATAAATAAGGAGAGTATTTCAAAAAAGGATACTGTTCTGATTTTAGACAGCGTCAGAGACCCGGGAAATTTGGGGGCGGTCATTCGAAGCGCCGCCGCTTTTTCTATTGGCACGGTTTTGCTCTCTGAGGATTGCGCCGATATAACCAATCCGAAAACGCTAAGGGGCGCAATGGGCGCGGTTTTCAAAATCCGCTTTATCCGTGTTTCTGATTTGGCAGAGAGCATCGCATATCTATGCGCAGAAAATCGCCGTGTCTTTGCCGCAGAGCTGAAAGAGGGGGCGCTGCCCCTTTCCCAAGTGAAGCCATCCTTGCAGGATGTTTTCGTCATCGGCAACGAAGGGCACGGCTTGCAGAGATGTGTTTCTTCCTCGTGTACTGCAAGCGTCTATATTCCCATTTGTGAGACAACTGAGTCCTTGAATGCTTCTGTGGCGGCATCTATCCTGCTTTGGGAGCAGTATAAGGGTTCTAAACTATAATTCTTCAAAGGAGTTGCTATGTTAGACGGGGAAGTTCGCTACTATATGTGGCTTGTTAGGGCGTTGGGCATTCCGAGTAAATCAGCGCCTGCTCTTTTAGAAGAGTTCAAAACGGCAAAAGCCGTTTATGAGGCAGACGAGGCGCAAATTAAGTCCTGTTCCTTTTTATCAAAAGCCGAAAAGGCGCGTCTTCTTGACAAGGACCTTTCTCCGATTTTGCGTGACTTGGAATATTGCGAAGGGCAGAATGTCGGGATTTTAACCTATAACGATGAAAAATATCCCTCTTCCTTGCGTAAAATAGAAGCGCCGCCGTTGCTTTTGTATTACAGAGGAAGGATACCCGATTGGAATGCGCTGCCTATGTTTGCCGTTGTCGGTACGCGGACTATGACTAAAAACGGCGCGGAAATCGCTTGCGATATGGCGTTTGATTTAGGCAAAATGGGCGCTGTGACGGTCAGCGGTATGGCGCTCGGTATTGACGGCGTCGTGTCGGCGGCAACCTTGGAGGCAGGCGGGATAACGGTAGCGGTGCTTGGCTCGGGCATTGATTATATTTATCCTATAGAGCACCGATTGCTGTATGCTGAAATTTTGCGCTTGGGCGGGTTGGTTATCACCGAATATCCCCCGTATGAAAAACCTGTTTCCTATCATTTCCCCGTGCGCAACCGCATTATCAGCGGCTTATCTCAAGCGGTAATCGTGGTAGAGGGAGATGCGAGAAGCGGTGCCCTGATTACAGCAGAGCACGCAAAGCGTCAAGGGAAGCCCATCTTTGCCGTTCCGGGAAGCATCAAGAAAAAGGAAAGCGAGGGACCGCTTCTGCTACTGAAAAGCGGCGCGTACCCCATTACCTGCTCGGACGATATTTATGACGCGTTTCGCCCAAAATACTTACCGTACCTGAACGGCTTTACCTTGACCGACGGTAGAAAAACAACGGTTTCTCTTCTGATGGATAAATACGGACTTGCCGCGAGAAATCCCTTTCGCGCCTACGTGCCCACAAAGGAGGACGAAGAAAGTCTTTCCTTGGATTTGGTCACGCAGGGAGTATCCTCTCTTGTTAAAAGAGCCGTTTCTTCCTTGAAGGGCACAGTAAGGAACAAGAAAAGAGTTGAAAAAACAAAGCCTTTGCCGACAAAGCCGCAAAAAACCGATTTGCCGTCTTGTTGGGAACAGCTGACAGAAACAGAACAAAAAATTTACAGTTTTCTCTTAGAGAAAGGCGGCTGCATTGCCGATGATATAAAAATAGAGGGCGTTGCCATTTCTGAGGTTATCTCATCGCTGATCAATATGGAAATCTGCGGTTGCGTTTCTTCTTCTCCCGGCGGTGTTTATAAACCGCTGTAAACTTATCAACACAAAAAGAAAGGACGGCATTTGCCGAATAAAAATATGGCTAAAACCGCTTCTAAAACCGCAAAGAAAAAAACGACGCTTCTTATCGTGGAGTCTCCTTCCAAGGCAACAACCATCAAGGGTTACTTGGGAACGGGATATAAGGTAGTAGCATCTGTGGGTCATATCCGTGACTTGCCTAAAAGCACGCTCGGCGTTGATATTGAAAACCATTTTACCCCCCATTATATCAACATTCGCGGAAAAGGGGATGTCATTAAGGGCTTGCGTAAGGAGGCTAAGAGCGCCTCTCGTGTTCTTCTGGCAACCGACCCTGACCGTGAAGGAGAGGCTATTTCCTGGCATATCGCGCAGGAGCTGGGTATCGATGAAACGAGCGCCTGCCGTGTAACCTTCAATGAAATCACCAAGCAAGCGGTAAAGGCTTCTATCAAAACACCCAGAAGGATTGACAGCAATTTGGTAGACGCGCAGCAGGCGCGCCGTATTCTTGACCGTATTGTAGGATATAAATTAAGTCCGTTCCTTTGGAAGAAGGTAAAAAGCGGATTGTCCGCAGGGCGTGTGCAGTCTGTGGCAACCCGTATTATTACGGAGCGCGAAGAGGAAATTCGCGCGTTTGTTCCCAAGGAGTATTGGACCATCTCTGCCATTTTGGAAAACGAAAAAGGAGAAAAGGCAGAGGCGCGCTTTTTTGGCAACAAGGAAGGAAAAATTCGCCTGAACAATGAGGCGCAAGCCGCTTCTGTTTTAGAAGCGGTTAAGGGAAAAGCCTTTTTGGTTGACTCTGTTACCAGAACCCAAAAGCAACGTCAGCCAAGCCCCCCGTTTATCACCTCAACCTTGCAGCAAGAGGCGTATCATAAATTGAATTTCCGCTCCCAACGCACGATGAAAATTGCGCAAGAGCTTTATGAGGGTGTCCATTTGGGAAATGAAAACGGCGGTATTCAAGGCTTGATTACCTATATGAGAACCGACTCGCTGCGTATTTCTTCCACAGCGCAGGAAACGGCTCTTGCCTTTATTGAAAAGGAATATGGCAAGGAGTATCTGCCCAAAACGCCCCGCGTCTATAAGACCGCCTCTGCCGCCCAAGACGCGCACGAGGCTATCCGTCCTGCGAATATTGATTTGACGCCTGCATTGGTGCGCAAGTATCTGACGCCTGACCAAAACCGTCTTTACAAATTGATTTGGGAAAGATTTATTGCCAGCCAAATGGCTGCCGCTATTTATGACGCGGTTTCCGTTGATTTTTCCTGCGGCGGCTATATTTTCAAGACCAGCGGCTCGCATCTGCGCTTCTGCGGCTATACTGCCGTTTATGACAATGCCGAGCTTGAACAAAAGGAAGAGGAGCAAAACGCATCCAATCTTCCTCATCTTGAAGAGGGAAAGCAGCTTTCTCTTCAACAAATATCTCCCACACAGCATTTTACAGAGCCCCCCTTGCGTTATACCGAGGCATCCCTTATCAAGTTCCTGGAAGAGAACGGTATTGGGCGCCCGAGCACCTATACTGCCATCATCACCACCATTTTGACGCGTGGCTATGTGAAGCGGGAAGGAAAAAATCTGTTGCCGACCCCCTTGGGCGAGGTGACAAACCGCGTTATGAAGGAAAATTTCCCAAGCATTGTGGACTATGCCTTCACCGCCGATATGGAAACGCGACTTGATGAAATTGAGCAGGGAACAGAAAATTTAGAAAATCTGCTTTCCGGCTTTTATCAGGACTTTGCTCTTTCCTTGCAGCAGGCGCAAGAAAAAATTGACAAGGAAGATGTGGAAATCCCGCCGGATGTTTCTCCTTATACCTGTGATTTGTGCGGCAATCCCTTGATCTACAAGGTAGGGCGCTTTGGCAAGTTTTTGGCTTGCTCCAATTACCCCGCTTGCCATAATACCAAAACCATAGATAAAGATGGAAACCCCGTTGAAAAGGAAAAGAAAGCACCCGAAAAGGCGGATTTCGCCTGCCCGCAGTGCGGTGGCGACGTGGTTTTGCGTCACGGTAAATTTGGCGTTTTCTATGCCTGTGTCAACTATCCGAAATGTACCTTTACCAAGCAAAAGGTAGACAGAATTTCTATTCTCTGTCCCGATTGTCAGTCTCCCATTGTCATCAAGCGTGGTAAAAACCGTTTCGCGTTTTACAGCTGTGAGCGGTATCCCGAATGTCAATTTTCCACTTGGGATATTCCCACCGAGGAAAAATGTCCCGATTGCGGCGATATGCTTTTGCGCCGAAAGGGAAAGAAGGTTTTATATTGCCGCAATAAAGAATGCGGATATAAAGCTGACGAAAAAGAAACGACAGAAGAAGCGTAAATAACAAGGAGCCGAAATGAACGAACTGCCCGAAAATAAATCCCATATTCGCATTATAGGAGCAGGCCTTGCCGGGTGTGAAGCCGCGTGGCAAGCGGCAAGATGCGGCGTTTCGGTTTCTCTTTACGAGATGAAGCCTAAAAAGCGCACCCCCGCTCACCATCAGGATGGATATGCTGAGCTTGTCTGCTCCAACTCCTTGCGTTCCAATGAGATATATAACGCTGTTGGACTTCTCAAAGAAGAATTGCGTATGCTCGATTCTATCGTGATGGAAGCCGCCTACCAAAGCCGTGTGCCAGCGGGAAGCGCTTTGGCGGTTGACCGCGACAGGTTTTCCGCTTATATCACCGAAAAAATCAAAAGCCATCCCCTCATCACCGTATACGAGGGAGAGGAAATCTCCTCACTTTGCGGCGATGAAATCACAGTTGTGGCAACAGGACCCTTAACCTCTCCTGCGCTCTCAAAGGAAATTGCGGGACTTATAGGGGACAAATCTTTGTATTTTTATGATGCCGCAGCCCCCATTGTGGATGCGGAAAGCATAAACTATGACACCGCCTTCTTTGCCTCACGGTACGGCAAAGGCGAGGCAACCGATTATCTGAACTGTCCCTTTACCAAAGAGGAATACGATGCGTTTTATCAGGCGCTTATCACGGCAGAAACCGCAGAAATGCACGAATTTGAAAAGGACCTGACGGTTTTTGAAGGATGTATGCCCGTGGAAGTGATGGCAAAGCGCGGCTATCAGACCCTTTTGTTCGGACCGATGAAGCCCGTGGGGCTTCCTTTGCCGTCCACCGAAAAAGAGGCGTATGCCATTGTACAGCTTCGCCGCGAGAACAATCAGGGAAGTATGTATAATTTAGTGGGCTTCCAGACGCACTTGACCTTTCCCGAGCAGAGAAGGGTGTTCCGTATGATCCCCGGGCTTGAAAACGCGGAATTTCATCGCTATGGCGTGATGCACCGCAATACTTATATCAATTCTCCCGGTGTACTCTCTTCCGACTATTCCTTGATAAGCGCGCCCCATATCTTTTTTGCGGGGCAAATGACGGGCGTTGAGGGGTACGTTGAGTCCGCCTCATCCGGTCTTGTGGCAGGGATAAACGCGGCAAGACGCGCCAAGGGAGAAGAGCCCTATATCTTTACCTCGGAAACGATGATAGGGGCATTAGCCAACCATGTCGGCTTTGGAAATTCAGCTAATTTTCAACCGATGAATGCCAATTTCGGTATTGTCGCTCCTCTTGAAAAACGGGTTAAGGGCGGCAAAAAAGCGCGTAACGATGCCTATGCGGTGCGAGCAATATCGCATATAAGTTATATCAAAGACAGGCTTTTTTCTTCGGCAGAATAATATACGCAATCCATTAAGCATCAAAAGAAAGGGAAGCTTTTGCTCGCGCGAAGGCTATGGACAAAAAATGAAAATTGCCTTGGATATTATGGGCGGCGACAACGCGCCAAAGGAAATCCTGCGTGGCGCTGTTATGGCGGCAAAGGAGCTTTCTGTGGATATAGCGGCAGTCGGCTCTGTCGATGTGATAGAAAGAACGGCAAAGGAAAACGGGCTTGATATTTCCTCGCTTGAAATCATTCCTTCCTCCTCGGTTATTACGATGGAGGACGATCCGCTTTCTGTTGTCCGTGATAAAAAGGACTCTTCTATGTCTGTGGGGCTTCGTTACGTGGCGTCTCGCGAGGCAGACGCTTTTGTAAGCGCGGGGAACACAGGGGCGCTCTTGGCGGGCGCTACCTTGCTTGTGCGGCGCATTAAGGGCATCAAGCGCCCCGGAATTGCCACCGTCTTGCCCTTTGCTTGTCCTGTTCTGCTCTTGGATTCAGGAGCGAATTTGGAGATCACCCCCCAAAACGCCGTTATGTTCGGTATGATGGGGGCGGTTTATATGCAAAATATGTATTCCTTACCCGATGTGAGAGTTGGGCTCTTGAACAATGGCGCAGAGCCGCATAAGGGCCTCCCCTTTCACCAAGAGGCGTATGCCGCGCTCTCTTCCTCACCTTTGCGGTTTGTCGGCAATGTTGAACCGAAAATTGCGCCGTTTGACGTTTGCGACGTGTTGGTTGCCAATGGCTTTGAGGGAAATATTATGCTTAAAACGATTGAAGGAACCAGCAAATTCATCATGAAGGCGATAAAGGAAATGTTTTACCGTGATACCGTAGGGAAGCTTGGCGGTCTTTTGATGAAATCCCGTATGGGAGGACTGAAAAAGCAGTTTGATGCATCCGAGCACGGCGGCGCTCCCATTTTAGGAATGTCCCGCCCTGTGATAAAGGCGCACGGAAATTCAGATGCCTTTGCCATTAAAAATGCCATACGGCAGGCAG
>JAGBFG010000025.1 GCA_017936565.1 Clostridia bacterium | reverse complement strand
CTTTGCTACATTTTGAACCACTTTTCACCACTATCATTATTATACATGATGTTTTTTGGATTTGCAAGGGGTTGAAAAAAGTTTTTTTGAGAAAATGTGTAGAAATTTAACCCTAAAAATTGTGCAGTTTGCACAAAAGAAAAAGAGAGCATCCTCATAAAAACAAAGGAAAAGGGAAGATAAAAAGGATTTTGGCAGAGAAAAAAGGTCAAAATGCTGCAAAGAGACAGAGGGAAAGAAAAAGAGCTCTATCATCGGCATTACAATCGTAGAAGAGAAAGTAAGAGAAATTTCATAAAAAAGTTGTATAAAAATCGCCGTATAAGTTGACATTTTTGCAAAAAGAGTGTATAATTATACTGGTTTCGTGTGGTCTTGCGAAAGTGGCGTAAATAAAAGCAAAAGAAAGCCTTTTATGCCCTGTTGCAATAGAGATAATGAAGGACAACAGAAAAGGAATGGTCATAAATATGAGCAATCGTTTGGAAAAAAGAAGAGAAGAACGCGAAAACGCCTTTTTGATGATTTTTGAATGGGAATTTGATACGTCCCGTTCCTTGGAAGAGGTTTACGGACTTGCCAAGGAATCCCGCGAGGTAGAGGATTCTGCATACATATGGGATGTATTGCGGGGCATTGAAGAGCACAGAGAGGAATTGAACGCTTTGATAGAAGCCAATGCAAACGGCTGGAAGAGAAGCCGTCTTTCGCCTGTTGCGGCGTCCGTGATGCTACTTGCCTGCTATGAAATGCTGTATCGCGATGACATTCCCGTGCGTGTTTCTCTCAATGAGGCGATGGAGCTGATGAAGAAGTTTGATGAGGATAAGGCGCGTGTTTTTGTCAACGGTGTGCTGAATACCGTGGCGCAAAAAATAGAAAAAAAGGATGATTCTGCCGAAGAGGCATAATCCCCTGCTTTTGAAAGACTGTTGTATGAGGGAAAGAAACTGGCTATGAGTTCTTCTTACGTTGTGGGAATTGATACGAGCAATTATACAACCTCTGTTTCCGTTGCCGATGAAACGGGAGAGATAATTGCCAATTTGAAGAGCCCCCTTCCTGTGGAGCAGGGTGCTTGCGGTTTAAGACAGTCGGATGCCGTCTTTGCCCATATTAAAAACCTGCCCTCGCTTATGCAAGAGGTGCGGCAAATTTTGCGCGGAGAAAGACCCGTGGCTATTGGCGTTTCCGCGCGGCCACGGAATGTGGAAGGCTCTTATATGCCTTGCTTTTTAGCGGGGGTGGCAGCGGCTGAGTCAGCGGCAAGTACTCTTGGCGTTCCGCTTTATACCTTTTCTCATCAATGCGGGCATATCAGGGCGGCGATGTACGCCGCAAAAAAAGCAGACCTTTTGGGTAAAACCTTCGGTGCCTTTCATATATCGGGCGGAACGACGGAGATGCTGTTGGTTTCTCCCGCCGAAAACGGTTTTTCCGTTTCCTGCGTGGGTGGAACGAAGGATTTGAACGCAGGACAGGCAGTTGACCGCATCGGCGTGTATTTGGGGCTCTCCTTTCCTTGCGGGGTTGAGCTTGAAAAGCTGGCGGCTGCCTATATAGAAAAAAACGGACGAGGTGCTATTCCAAAGCGCAAGGTAAAAGCCGAGGACGGCTACGTGCATTTGTCGGGGCTTGAAAACTTGGCAAAAAAGCTCTACGAGGATACAGAGGATAAGGGGCTATGCGCGGCATTCGTTTTAGACTATATTGCCTCGGCGGTATTCGCGATGGGTGCTGCCTTGCGGCAAAAATATGGGAGTGAGCTTCCCATTCTGTTCGCGGGGGGCGTGATGTCCAATATGCTGATACAGGAAAAGATAAAGAAAGAAATGAAGGAAGTCTTTTTTGCCACGCCTGCCTTTTCGGCGGATAACGGGGCGGGCATTGCGCTTCTGGCAAGAGAGGCCCACCAAAGAGCAAAAACCGTGTAAGACGGTAAGGACGCAAGGACCCTTGCGGACGATATTTATGAAAGAAAGGAAGGGTAATATATATGACAAGCGTGAATGCCTTTCCTGAAAGGCAGGCAATTTCCGTTTCCCAGTTAAATCAGCTGGTGAAGGATTTGATTGACGGATGCGACCTGCTTTCTCAAATAGCCGTGCGCGGTGAAATTTCCAATCTTGTGATACATCGCTCAGGGCACGTATATTTCTCCTTGAAGGACGAAGGGAGCCTTATTCGCGCGGTGATGTTTCGCTCTATGGCGGCGCGATTGAAATTTATGCCGAAAAACGGTATGAAGGTCGTCGTCTACTGTTCGGTATCTGCCTATGTAAAAGAAGGGCAGTATCAGCTCTATGTTACCGCTATTGAGCCTGACGGTATTGGCAGCCTGTATCTGGCGTTTGAGCAGTTAAAGGCATCT
The DNA here is from genome assembly GCA_017936565.1 of Clostridia bacterium. Classification (GTDB taxonomy): domain Bacteria; phylum Bacillota; class Clostridia; order Oscillospirales; family CAG-272; genus UBA1740. Next base: position 78,157 of record JAGBFG010000025.1, on the reverse strand, counting down.
CTGGCAAAGGAAGGTCTGTTTGATGCGGCGCGAAAAAAGCCGATTCCCAAAATTCCTTCTAAAATAGGGTTGATTACCTCGCCAACAGGCGCGGCGGTTCGCGATATGATTCGTATTCTCGGCAGGCGCTTTCCCTTTGCGGAGGTGTTCCTGTATCCCGCCTTGGTGCAGGGGATAGAAGCGCCGAAAAGCTTGCAGGAGGGAATACGGTTCTTTGATGCGCAAAGTAGCGTTGACGTGATTATTATAGGTCGCGGCGGCGGCTCGGCAGAGGATTTGTTTGCCTTTAATGACGAGGGCTTGGCGCGCGAGATAGCCGCTTGCCACATTCCCATTATTTCGGCTGTCGGTCACGAAACGGATTTTACCATTTGCGACTTCGTGGCGGATTTGCGGGCGGCAACTCCGTCTGCCGCCGCCGAGCTTGCCGTTCCGGAAACGATGCATCTTTTGTCGCAGTTTGAGAACGTCATTGATAAAATGCAGTCGCTTTACGCGCAAAGGATTGACCGATTGCGCCATCGCTTGGAAGCCTTGATGAACAGCCGCGTGCTGACGGATGCGGATGCTTTATATGAGAACAAAAGAATGCGTCTTTTGCGTTTGGAAGAAACCCTTACTCACAGTATCGAAAGGACGCTTCTTTCCAAGCAAAGCGAGCTTAAACAAAAAGCCGCCCTGCTTGACGGTATCAGCCCCTTAAAAACCCTGGCAAGAGGATACGCCCTGCCCACCGATAGCGGCGGAAGGCTTTTGCGAAATGCCGAACAGGTAGAGGTCGGGGATACTGTATATTTGCGTCTTTACGAGGGAAGCCTGACGCTGAAGGTTTTTGAAAAAAGCGAAACGAAAAGAGAAGAGGTCTGAAAATAAGTCTTCGGACCCTATAAGAAAGGAACGGTCATAAAATGAGTAAGCTCCAAGAAGAAAAAACGTTTGAAGGCGCCTTGACCCGTCTTGAAGAAATCGTGCGTTTGCTGGAAACGGGGGACGGAACGTTAGAGTCTTCCATTTCTTCCTTTGAGGAAGGTATTTCCCTTGTGCGCTTTTGCAGTGAAAAGCTGGAAAAGGCGGAGCAGCGGGTTAAAATATTGTTAGATGGCGGAAAACGGGAAGAGGATTTCACATCAGAAGACAGCGAAACGGCTGAATCTTAAAAAAGGCGGTGTTCATTTTGCAAAATATAGAGGAAAAACTGCTTTCATACGCAGGAAAGGTGGAGCATTTTCTCAGTCAGTCTATTTCTACCGATGATAAGGACTTGCTTTCCCTGTATGCTTCTATGCGGTATAGTGTGATGGCGGGGGGGAAGAGAATTCGTCCCTTTTTGGTGCTGACGGTTTCTAAAATGTTTGGCGGAAAGGAAGAAAACGCCATCTATTTGGCGGCAGCGCTTGAAATGGTGCATACCTATTCCTTAATCCACGACGATTTGCCCTGTATGGACGATGACGATTTGCGCCGTGGAAAGCCCACCAATCATAAAATATACGGAGAAGCGGTTGCCACTTTGGCGGGAGATGCGCTTTTAACGGGCGCGTTTGAGCTGATTGCCGCAAGCGGTCTTTCCGATAAAGCGGTACGAATGGCTGTCTTAACGCTTGCTTCAGCCGCAGGAGCAGACGGTATGGTAGGCGGACAGGTGATGGATTTGTCCTCTTCCGAGCAAAAGGAGCAGGATTTTAACAGACTCATAAAAATGCATTCCTTAAAAACAGGCGCATTGATTGCTGCCGCTGTCAAGCTCGGCTTGCTTGCCGCGGAAAATGAAAAAGAGGCGGATAGACACGCCTTAACCTCATACGCAAGATACTTGGGTCTTGCCTTCCAAATTGTTGACGACGTTTTGGACGTTTTGGGTGACGAGGAAGAAATGGGCAAGCAAACGGGGAAGGATAAGGAGGCAGGAAAGACCACCTTTTTGCACTATTTTTCACCCGAGGAAGCTATGCAATACGCAAAGGACCTGACGGATCTTGCAAAGGGGTGCGTAAAGGACTATGAAAACGCACAAACGCTCACCCAGCTTGCCGATTATCTCTTGGAAAGAAAAAAATAAAGCAACGGGACGTAAGGTAAGACAATAAGATAAAAAGAAAGGGTTTCATATGTTTAATCCTATTTTAGAAGCCTCGCTTCTGGCATGGTTTATCGCGCAGTTGCTGAAAATTTTAATCACCGCTATACAGGATAAAAAATTTGACTTTGTAAAATTTTGGTCCTCGGGCGGTATGCCCAGCTCCCATTCGTCCACCGTTTGCGCCTTAGCCACTGCTTGCGCATACGTTTACGGACACGTTTCTCCCTATTTTGCCATTTCCGCCATCTTAGCGGTTGTGGTGATGTATGACGCTGCGGGCGTCCGTCGCGCCGTGGGTGAGCAGGCAAAGGTTTTGAATTTTATCAACGCCACAAGTGTGGAAGATGGTGAGCCCGGTATTATGCAAAAGGCACTGAAAGAGCTTATCGGGCACACACCCTTGCAGGTTGTCTTTGGCGCTTTGCTCGGCATACTGATGGGCATTTTCTATCCTATGCTTTGCGGCATTCCCTCTTTCTATGCGGCTTGACATAGCATTGACGGAACGAAATCTTGCGCTCAGCCGCGCGAAGGCGCAGGAGCTCTTGGCGGCAGGGGTCGTTTCCGTCAACGGAAAAACAGTTAAAAAGCCCGCCTTTACCGTCAAAGAGGAAGATGTTATATCGCTTGAAGAAAACGATGTGCAAAAATACGTTTCCCGCGGCGGCTTGAAATTGGAAGCGGCGCTTGACGCCTTTGGTATTTCGGTTCAGGATAAGATTTGTCTTGACGTGGGGGCTTCCAGCGGCGGCTTTACCGATTGCCTTTTGCAAAGAGGGGCGGCTTTGGTTTATGCTGTGGACGTTGGAACAGAGCAGCTTCACCCGCGCTTGAAGCAGGACAAAAGAGTGGTTTCTCTTGAAAAATACAACGCTAAGAATATGAAGGCGGCGGATTTTGCTTCCAAGCCCTCTTTGGTTGTGATGGACGTCTCTTTTATTTCTCAAACCTCTCTGTATCCCCCTCTTTCCGCGCTTTTGCAAAAGGGAGATATTTTGGTTTCCTTGGTGAAGCCGCAATTTGAGGTAGGGCGGAGCTTCGTGGGAAAAAGGGGCATTGTGAAAAATCAAAAGGCGGTTTCCCAAGCAAAGGCGCGCATAAAAGAGGCGGCAGAGTCCTTTGGCTTTACCTTCAAAAAAGAAATCCCCTCACCAATTTCAGGCGGTGACGGAAATACGGAATATTTGTTTTATTTAGAACGGAACGAAAAGGTGCTGACCGATTAAACGCACCGAAAGGAAGTGGTATATCTTGAAAAAGATCGTATTGATTCCCAATATGCATAAGGATAAGGATTTTACTGTGACCCGAGAGGTTATTGCCATCCTTTCTTCCTTTTGCACGCACATCTACGTGGAAAAAACGCTTACAGGGCACCTGCCCGATGTTACCTCTTACAGCGAGGACGCATTCCCCAAGGATGCGGAGCTGATTTTACTGATTGGCGGCGATGGAACAATGCTGCGTGCGGCTCCCTTGTCCTTGCGCTATAACATTCCCTTGCTTGGTGTCAATATGGGGCGGCTGGGGTATTTAACCTCGGTAGAGCAAGGAGAGCTTTCTCTGCTTTATCTCTTGCGGGATAACGACTTTGTGGTTGAAGAGAGAATGACGCTTTCTCTTTCCTTTCTGACAGGACAGGGTAAAGAGGAGCCGTTGCCTTACTTCGCTCTGAATGAGGTCGCCGTCACGGGAATGGGGCATTTGGCTGACATTCGCCTGTATGAAGGGGAAGAGAGCATTGATTATCGCGCGGACGGCTTGCTTGTCGCAACGCCAACAGGCTCAACCGCGTATTCTCTGTCTGCTGGCGGACCCGTGATAGAGGATGATATGGACGCCATTTGCGTGACGCCGATTTGTCCCCGTTCCTTCTTCTCCCGCTCTCTGTTGTTTGGGGGCAAGGCTGTTTTGCGTATTGAAAATATCGGTTCAAGGGAGCAGGGGCTTGGCATTTCCATAGACGGAAGAGAAAATTTTGTTTTAGATGCGACAAAAACCTTGGAAATTAAAAAGTCCTCGCAGAAGATACGCATTTTATCCTTGCAGCCAAAAAGGCTTTTGCGCGTGCTTTGCACAAAAATGAAAATGAATCACTTTTAAGAGGGATGGAGATAAACGTAAAAATGGGGCAAAAACAGGATAGACAAAAAAAGATTTTAGAGCTGATAGAAAAAGAAAGCGTTACCACCCAGGAGGAAATGATTTTGCGGCTTCGCCAAAACGGCTTCGCCGTGACACAGGCGACGGTTTCCCGTGATATTCGGGAAATGGGATTGGTAAAGAGAACGGATAAAAACGGTGTCGGTCACTATGCGGAGATGTCCTTCCAAGGCAAAAAGAATGCCCTGCATACCGCCCTAAACAATTCCGTTGTAAAGGTGGATTTTGCGGGCAATATGCTGGTCATTAAAACCCTGCCGGGTATGGCAAGCGCCGTTGCGACTTGGGTTGACTCCTTGGAGAGCGAGGAAATTCTCGGCAGTATCGCGGGGGACGATGCTATCTTTGTCGTGATGAGAGAGATGGAATACGCCCGTGAGCTTTGTCGGGAGCTGTCCGTTAAAATCAGCGCCCTCTGAAATAAATCTGAAACGAATGAGAAAATAAAGAAGAAAGGAGAAAGAGAATATGCTTGGCTCACTTCATATTGAAAATCTTGCTGTGATTAAAAATATGGATGTTGATTTCTCGGCAGGCTTTTCGGTTTTAACGGGAGAAACCGGCGCGGGAAAAAGCGTTATGTTAGAGAGTCTTCGGCTACTTCTGGGCGCAAAGGTGGAAAAAGAGCTTTTGCGAAAGGGCGAGAAGATGGCTCTTGTCAGCGCTTCGTTTCATTCTCTTTCCGAGAAAACCAAAAGCGTCCTTGCTTCTTTGGATATACAGGCAGATGAAGAGGGGAGCTTGCTTTTGCAAAGAAGCTTTGGAGAAGACGGCAAAAGCACCTCCCGTATCAATGGGCGCCCTGTCAGCCTTGGCGTTTTGAAGGAGGCAGCGGCAAATCTGTTACATATTCACGGGCAGGACGATACTGCCTTTCTGCGCAAGGAGGAAAGCGCCCTTGCCATATTAGATGCGTCAGCGCACAATGAAAAGGAGCTTTTGGCTTATCGCGCCCTTTTTGATGCCTTGGAGGAACTGCGTCGGCAGATGGAAAAGCTCTCCATAGACGAGGGAGAAAAGCTGCGCCGTATAGAAACCTTGCGGTATCAAATTGAAGAAATCAAAGAAGTGAAGCTGAAAAAAGGGGACGAGGAAGCTCTCTTTGAAGAGAAGCTTCGCTTGAAGAATATAGAAAAAATCACGAAACAAACTTCCTTTGCCTATCGCGCGCTGCGCGGTGGCGAGAAGGGCAACGTCTGCTCGGTGCTTGAAAAGGTAGAGTCCGCTATGCGTTCCTTGGGCGAGGTGTTGCCTCGTGCCGATGAGCTTGCCGACAAAATTGAGGATCAGCTCTCGGAGCTTGTGGATATGGCGGAAGAAATCGTCGGTATGGCGGATTTGGATGGGGAAAACCCCACAGACGCGCTTGACCGTGTGGAAAGCAGGCTTGCCGATATCAGTCGGCTCTTGCGCAAATACGGACCGACAGAAGAGGCAGTTCTTTCCTTTTTGGCAAGAGCAGAGGAAGAGCTGACAACCTTGGAGCAGTTAGACTTCAAGAAAGAGGAATTGGAAAAAGAATATCGCGTCCTTTACGGCAAAGCAAAGGAAGCCGCCGCGGCTCTTCACCAAACGAGAAAGACGGCAACAGAAGCGCTTGAAAAAGAGGTTTCGCTTTTGTTGGGGGAATTAGACCTTCCCAAAGCAAAGTTTTCCATTTCGCTTCAAATAAGAGAGGAAAAAGACCATTTTCTCACGCAAGACGGCTTTGATTCCGTTTCCTTCCTTGCCGCTTTGAACGAGGGGGAAGCGATGCTCCCCATCAATCATACCGCCTCGGGAGGAGAAATGGCGCGCATTGTCTTGGCACTCAAATGTGTTATTGCGCGGCACGACGGATTGCCAACCGTTATTTTTGACGAGGTCGATAGCGGTGTTTCGGGAAAAACCTCTCGCAAAATCGGTTTTTGTCTCAAAAAAGCATCCGCGGGTATTCAAATGATTTGCATTACCCATTCCGCGCAAATTGCTTCTCTTGCGGATTGTCACTTCCTGATGTATAAAAAGACGCAGAACGGAAGAACGGAGTCCTTCATCACTCCTCTGACGCAGGAAGGGCGCATTGAAGAGCTTTCCCGTATTCTTGGCGGCATCCACGTCACCGAGGCGCAACGCCGCGCCGCTTCCGATATGCTTTCCTTGAAAATCTGAAAAAGGGGCAGTTTGCTTTATTTTCCATATAATGTTAAAAAAGGCTGAAAAGCCAGCGTCTTTTGTATGGAGGAAAAGCAATGCGCTCATTAAGAGATTTTTGTTTGCGCCATCATATTTCTGCTTTATGGGATGTAGCGATGGCACCGTATACCACCTTTCGTATCGGCGGTAATGTCTCGGCTCTTTTGCTTCCTTGTAACGAAGAGGAGCTTACGCAGGCGTTGCGCTTTCTATCTCAAAACGGCTACCGTTTTCGTGTGATTGGAAACGCCAGCAACCTTCTTTTTGACGATAGCGGGTATCGTGGTGTTTTGATAAGCACGCGTCATATGCGCTCTCTTTCCTGGGATGCGGATGGCGTGCGCGCTTCGGCGGGGGCTCCCCTTAATGATGTCATTCGCCGTGCCGCTGAGAAAAATTTAGGCGGCTTTGGCAAGCTATACGGCATACCTGCCACAGTAGGCGGCGCTATTTTCATGAACGCCGGTGCATTTGGTCTCTCGGTATCGGACTTCGTTTCCTTTGTGAATGTCTGGGATACCAAAGAGGAAAAAATGCGTATCCTGTCAGCAGAGGAATGCTTGTTTTCATACCGTTCCAGTATCTTTTCTGTGAAAAGAGAATGGATTATTTTGTCCGCATCCCTTCGCCTTGAAAGAGTACCGTGTCGGGAAGGAATGGTTATACTGCGAGAAACCCTGCAAAAAAGGCAGGAAAAGCAGCCCCTCTTCTATCCCAGCGCCGGGAGCGTTTTTCGTCGCCCCGAAGGTTATTACGTCGGGGAATTGGTGGAAAAGGCAGGGCTCTTGGGCAAGAAGGAAGGCGGCGCTTGCGTTTCTTCCAAGCACGGCGGCTTTATTGTCAATCTGGGGGGCGCTTCCTCTTCGGATGTGCTGACCCTGATTGCTTTGATAAAACAGGAAATCAAAAATCGTTTTTCTGTGGATTTGGAATTAGAAATTGAGTATATGATGTAGGCGTTTTTCTTACATATACATAGACGAGGAATGAGAAAATGGCATTTTTGAACGATATCAAAAAAGAAATATGTGATACAGCCTATAAAACCGCTTGCTGTCGCCGTATGATGCTCTTCGGCATTTTGTCCGCGCGGGCATTTATAGCGGATGATGATGAGATTGTTTTGCGTATGACGGACGAAAACGCAACGGAACTCGCGCAAAAGCTCATCAATGAACAGTTCGGAAGACAAGCCGAGAAGGTTCCAACGCTTCACGGTGGCCGTTTGCACGTGTTTCGTTTCAAGAGCTTTAGTGCCAAAAAGTTTTTGCTTGACCTTGAACCGCGTTTTCTCGCTTCTCGCCCGCCCTTTGCTTGCGAAAGCTGCGCTACTGCGTATTTGCGTGGTATTTTTCTTGTCGCGGGCAGAATTACAGACCCATCTAAAAAATATCATTTGGAGCTTTCTCTTGGAGAAAGGTCGGATGCCTTTCGCGCGTTTTTTGAAAGAGAATATCATCTTTCCTTCAAAAAAGCGGTGCGCCGTACCGAAACCTTGCTGTATTTGAAGGATTCTTCCTTGATAGAAGAATTTATGGCGCATATCCAAAGCAACGACTCCGTTTTCAAATTCATCAACTGTAAAATTGAAAAGCAGTTCAGAAACGACGTCAACCGCCGCACAAATTGTGAGGCAAGCAACATCAATCGCGCGGTAGACGCTTCTACCCGTATTTTGAAGGTATTACGCAAAATGGAAGCGGCGGATCTGCTTTCTTCCTTGCCGCCTGAGCTTGAAGCGGCAGCAAGGCTTCGCCTGGCGCATCCCGAGGAAAGCTTGGCGCAGCTTTCTGCCCTGGCTTCTCCCGCTATCAGCAAATCAGGGATGAATCACCGTATGAAGCGCATTTTAGCGTATGCCGAAAAATTGAACATTAAAATATAGAATGATTTTTCTCTGCAAAGGGAAAGATAAAGGAAGAAAAAAGGAAAGGAGATACGGTATGCAAGACTTTGTGCATTTGCACCTACACAGTGAATACAGCCTGCTTGACGGCGCCTGCCGTATCGAGGATATTCCAAAGGCGGCAAAGACGGCAGGGCACAGCGCGGTTGCTATTACCGATCACGGTGTTTTATATGGCGCTGTTAAATTCTATAAGGCGTGTATAAAAGAGGGTATAAAGCCCATTATCGGTTGCGAGGTGTACGTTGCCAGAAGAAGCCGCTTTGATAAAGAAGGAAAGCAGGATTCCTCAGGAAACCATCTGGTGCTTCTGGTTAAAAACGAAACGGGATACCGTAATTTAATTAAAATGGTTTCTTTAAGTCATACAGAGGGCTTTTACGCGCGTCCTCGCATTGATTTAGAGCTTTTAGAGCAAAACGCCGAGGGGCTCATTGCCTTGTCTGCCTGTATAGCGGGTCAGGTTCCCCGTGATATTTTAGCAGGGGATTTTGACGGCGCCTTGCGCGACGCGAAGAGATTAGAAGCCATTATGGGCAGGGGCAATTTCTATCTGGAATTGCAAAATCACGGAACCGAAGAAGAAAAAACAGTATTGAACGCCTTAGTAGAGCTTTCGCAAAAAAGCGGTATTCCGTTGGTTGCCACCAATGACGTCCATTATATCCGAAAGGCAGACGCGGAAAACCAAGCGGTTCTGATGTGTGTGCAAACGGGCTCTGTTTTAACAGACGGGCGTCCCTTTGGCTTTGAGGGCGACGAATTTTATTATAAAAGCACCGAGGAAATGGCAAAGCTCTTTGCCGCGTATCCTGAGGCTGTTTCCAACACGGCAAAAATCGCCTCTCTTTGCTCCTTTGATTTTTCCTTTGGCACCTTTTTGCTTCCCGTATATCCCGTAAGGGAGATGACACAAGAGGCGCTTTTGCGTTCCTTAGCTGAAAAAGGCTTGGAAGAAAAAAAGAGGACAGGCAGTCTTGCCTTGGAGCGTTTCACCGTAGAGGATTACAAGGAGAGAATGGAATACGAGCTCTCCGTCATTCACCGTATGGGCTTTGACTCCTATTATCTGGTGGTGTGGGACTTTGTCAATTACGCCAAAAGCCAAGGTATTTCCGTCGGTCCCGGGCGAGGCTCGGGGGCGGGAAGTCTGGTTGCCTTTTTGGTGGGCATCACCGATATTGATTCCTTGCAGTATGATTTGCTTTTTGAACGGTTTTTGAATCCCGAGCGGATTTCAATGCCTGACTTTGATATTGATTTCGCGGATAACAGGCGTGATGAGGTCATTGCCTATGTAAAACAGCGCTACGGAGAAGAGCACGTGGCGCAGATAGTCACCTTTGGTACAATGGCAGCCAGAGCCGCTATACGTGACGTGGGAAGGGCGTTGGATATGCCTTACCGCGAGGTCGATGAGGTGGCAAAACTGATACCGAGAGAGCTTGGTATCACCATTCGGGACGCCTTGAAAACCAAGGAATTGTCCGCGAAATATGAGGAATCGGTTGCGGTGCGCCGCCTGCTTGACGTGTCAATGGCGCTCGAAGGAATGCCAAGACACGCCTCAACTCACGCCGCAGGTGTTGTTATCACACCAAATCCCGTTAGCTCTTACGTTCCTCTTTCCAAAAACGGCGATATCACCGTTACCGAATACGATATGGACACCGTGGCAGAGCTTGGACTTGTGAAGTTTGACTTTTTGGGCATTCGGTATTTAACCATTATTGCCGATGCCGAGGAAGAAATCCGTCAGAGTGAGCCCGATTTTTCCATAGAGTCCGTTCCCTTGGACGATGAGGCGGTTTACCGTATGATTTCCGAGGGAGATACCTTGGGCGTCTTTCAGTTAGAGTCGGGCGGTATGCGGCAAATGCTTATGCAGCTGCGCCCCTCGTCCATTGAAGAAATTACCGCCGCTATCGCTCTGTACCGTCCGGGTCCTATGGATTCCATTCCGCATTATATTGCCAGAAAGTTCGGCAAGGAAAGTGTCAGCTATGATACCGAGAAATTAGAGCCTGTCTTGAAGGTGACCTATGGCTGTGTCGTCTATCAGGAGCAGGTTATGCAGATATTCCGCGATTTAGCGGGATATTCCTTGGCAAGAGCGGACTTGGTCCGCAGGGCGATGTCCAAAAAGAAGGTAGAGGTCTTGGAAAAGGAAAGGCTTTCCTTTATGCAGGGCTGCAAGGCAACGGGTATTACGGAATCGGTGGCAGGGCGCGTCTTTGACACAATGGCAAATTTCGCGAAATACGCGTTTAACAAAAGCCATGCCACAGCCTATGCCGTTACCACCTATCGCACGGCATACCTCAAATGTCATTATCCCGCCGCCTATTTTTCGGCGCTTTTGACCTCGGTTCTTGGCTCGCAGACCAAGGTTGCGGAATATATCAGAGAGGCAGGAAAGCGAGGCATTCGCGTTTTGCCCCCCGACATCAATGAAAGCCGCCTTTTGTTTTCCGTTTCGGATAAAAACATTCGCTTCGGGCTTCTGGCGCTCAAAAACGTGGGCAGAAGCCTTGTGGAGTTTTTAATCAAGGAGCGCGCGCAAAACGGTCCGTATAAGAGCTTTGAGAGCTTTCTCTCCCGTGTTGGTGAGGCGGATTTGAATAAAAGGCAGATTGAGTCCTTGATAAAGAGCGGGGCTTTTGACAGCCTTGGCGTATACAGAAGCCGCTTGCTTGCCACCTATGAGCAGCAATTAGAAGCGGTTGTTTCCCATCATCACGGCAATCTCGCGGGGCAAATGGATATGTTCAGCGCTATGCAGGAAGAAGAAAAGAGCTTTGCTTACGTGTATCCCGATTTGCCTGAATTTTCCACCAGAGAGCTGCTTTTGCTTGAAAAGGAAAGCTCGGGAATGTATTTCAGCGGTCATTTGCTTGACGATTATTCGATGGATATCGCCTCGCAAAAGCTGGACGAAATCGTTGATATTCTGGCTTCCTTTGACGAAGCGGCGGAACAGCCCGCGGCTGTGTCTTATGAAGAAAAAGCAACCGTGACCGTATCGGGTATTATTACCGCCAAAACGGTTAAGGATACCAAAAACGGCGCGAAAATGGCGTTTTGTACCTTAGAGGACCGTTATGGCTCCTTGGAGATTATACTCTTTCCCAAGCAATTTGAAAAGCTTTCCCCTTGGGTGAACGAGGGAAGCGTGTTGCGGGTGAAGGGGCAGCTTTCCGTGCGTGAGGATGATGGGGTGAAAATTCTCGTTTCGGATATTTCGCCTCTTAAAACCAATGCGCAAATGAAGGAAGAAGCGGCAAAGACCGCGCCTGTCAGCCCTTCCAAGAGAGAAAAAGCACAGGAAAAGGAAAAACGCCTATATTTGCGCGTTTCTTCCTTGCAAAGCCCTGTGGCAAGGGAAGCGCTTGATATTTTGGCGTTATGCAAGGGAACAGTACCCGTTGTCTTTTACGAACTGGAAAGTAAAAAGTATATTTTGGTAAAGGACAAGGAAATTGAGCCCAAGGATATGCTTCTTGGCGCCTTGCGCGCGTTGCTTGGCGCAGAAAACGTGATTATACAATAGATTTTTTATAGTGAAAGGACAGAAAAAATGTTTGGTGAAGGATTTGATTTTGTTGCGTTGGCACTTGACTTGGTGATGGTTATTTCTGTTTTAATTCCGCTTATTATCGGATTGAAATCGGGATTAATCAAAACTGTTTTCCGTTTTTGCAAAATGATAATTGCCGTCATTTTGGCATTCTGCTTTTGCAAGCCCTTGGGGCTCTTCCTCAAAGAGCGGTTTGTTCATACTTTTGTCTATGGCAAGGTATCCGAAACGATACATAGCTGCCTGGCAGATGCAGGGCTTGGCGAGGTATCGGGCGAGAGCCTGTCCGGCAGTGTTCCAGAGGGATTAAAGGACTTTTTGAACATTTTTGGTATGAACACCGATGAAATGGCAGAAACCGCCGTACAGTCGGGCAGTGAAGCGGTTGAGCAGATGATTACCTCGGTTTCCGATGCTGTTTCAAGCGCAGCCTCGGTGGTTCTTGCCTTTATCGCTATCTTTATTGTCGGATTGATTGCGGCAGTTATTGTAGGCAAAATCCTGAACGCTATTGTGACGCACCTGCCTGTTTTGGGTACGCTGAATACCGTGCTTGGCGGCGTTATCGGCCTGCTTATCGGTCTTATTGTCGCTTGGGTCGTTGCCCAAGGGGTCGTTGCTCTGCTTGGGGTTATTGGCGGCATTGATTATCAGAATGCCCGTCTTTTGCAATTCTTCCACAGTGGAAGTCCTTTCCGCTGGATTTTGCAAATGATTATCCAGAATTTTCTTGCCGCGGCGCAACCGATAGCGTAAAAACCCCTATAATTGATTTTCAAACGCAAAAGGAATGGTACTAAATGGAAAGTAGAATGCCCATGTGTTCTCGTTGTCATAAACGCATAGCGGTTGTATTTATGCGGAGAATGGATAACAACAATACAGTTGAGGAAGGCTTTTGCCTCAAATGCGCCAAAGAGCTTGGCATTGGTCCTGTGAACGATATTTTAAGTAAAATGGGACTGAGCGAAGAGGATTTTGACGCTATGTCTAACGAATTGAGCGGTCTTATGGAAGGCGGACTTCCTGACGCTGACGGAGAAGAGGGCGGCGCTCCCGCCATCAATATTCCCGCTATTCTGCAAGGAATGATGGGCGGAATGGGGCAGGCGCCCTCTTCCTCAAAGGACGGCAAGCAAGGCAAAAAGGAAAAGGTAGAGAAGCCCAAATATAAATACTTGGAAGCCTACTGCCGTAATTTAACCAAAAGAGCCGCTCTTGGCGAGCTTGACAACATTGTCGGCAGAGAAAGAGAGCTTGACCGTGTAGTGCAGATTCTGTGCAGAAGGCAAAAAAACAACCCCTGCCTTATAGGTGACCCCGGTGTTGGTAAAACCGCCATCGCTGAGGCGCTGGCGCAGAGAATTGTAGCGGGTAACGTCCCCTTTCGCTTGAAGGATTGCGAGGTTTGGCTCGTGGACCTGACGGCTCTTGTAGCAGGAACGCAGTTCCGCGGTCAGTTTGAATCGCGCGTTTTAGGGCTTGTCAACGATGTAAAGGCGGCTAAAAACGCCATACTGGTGATTGATGAAATTCATAACATCGTAGGCGCGGGTGACGCTGAGGGCGGTATGAACGCCGCCAACATTTTGAAGCCCGCCCTGTCAAGAGGTGAAATTCAGGTTATCGGCGCTACCACTATGGAAGAATACCGCAAGTATATCGAAAAGGATTCCGCGTTAGAGCGCCGCTTCCAGCCTGTCGTTGTAAAAGAGCCCTCTATTGCCGAAAGCATTGAGATTTTGCGAGGCATTAAAAAATATTATGAGGTGTATCACGGGGTGAAAATTCCCGATGAGGCTATCGTCGCCGCCGTCCGTTTGTCAGAGCGGTATATCACAGACCGCTTTTTGCCCGATAAAGCCATTGACCTTTTGGATGAGGCTGCCGCTCATATCTCTCTTTCTTGCCGTGAGCTGAATGAAAGAAAGGCGTTGGCGGCTGAAATGGCAGCCTTGGCGAAGAGTAAGGATGAGCTGACCGCAAGGCTTGAAAAGGAAGAAGAGGGCGAAGGCGGAAAGGAAGAGCTCTATCGCGCGCTTGCCGACATCAAGTCCAAGGAAATGCAGCAGCAGGCGACGTTAGAAAGGCTTGACGCCTTGTGTCAGGCGGTTTGCCTGACCGAAAACGATATTGCCGATGTGATTGAAATTTGGACGGGCATTCCCGCCAATACCATCAGCGCTGACGAATTTAAGCGCTTGGACGGTTTAGAGGAAAGACTTTTAGAGCGAATCGTAGGTCAGGACAAGGCGGTTGCCGCTATTGTGCGGGCTGTGAAGCGCAAAAGGGCGGGTATTTCCTATAACCGCGCCCCCGTATCCTTTATTTTCGCGGGACCTACGGGTGTCGGTAAAACCGAATTGGTCAAGGCGTTGGCAGAAGACCTGTTTAACCAGCCGGAGAGCTTAATTCGTCTGGATATGTCCGAATATATGGAAAAGCACGCCGTTTCCCGTATTATCGGCGCGCCTCCCGGTTACGTTGGGTTTGATGACGCGGGGCAGCTGACGGAGAAAATCCGTCGCCGTCCTTATTCTGTCATTTTGTTTGACGAAATTGAAAAAGCGCATCCCGACGTGATGAACATTTTATTGCAAATTTTGGATGAGGGAATGATAACCGATGCCCACGGTAAAAAGGTGAATTTTGAGAACACCGTCATTGTGATGACCACCAACGCAGGCTCGGAGACCTCTGCCGCTATTTCCGGCTTTTCCACCAAAAAGGAAGAGCTTAACGAGGAAAAAACCATGCGCGCGCTGTCTTCCTTCCTTCGCCCTGAATTTTTGAACCGTGTGGACGGTGTGATAACCTTCCGCCATTTAAGCGTGGACGATTTTGTTTCCATTGTTAAAATTCAAATCAAAAAGCTGAAAGCGGCTCTTGCCGAGCGCGGCATTTCTCTTAACGTAACGGAAAACGCCTTGAAGCTGATAGCGGAGGCTTCCTATTCAGAAAAATACGGCGCCAGAAATATGCGCCGCTATATTCAAACCGAAATTGAAGACAGGCTTGCGCAAATCATTATTTCCCATTACGAGGACAAGCCGACAAAGGCATCTGTCACCGTCAAAGACGGCAAGCTTTGTGTTTCTGCTTTGTAATAAAACCGCTTTTTTGTAAAAGCAAAAGAAAGGAGGGGTATGAATGACGCGTTATGCGGAGTATGATGAAAAGCAAGTGGAATATTTGTTGAAGACCTCATCATCCGTGGGGCTTGAAGAGAAAGAAGCTGAATTGCGCCTTCTGGATGAGAAGAAAAAACGCCCGAAGCGTGACGGCTTTTATACCCTTGGCGGCTTCTTTCGAACACTCTTTCGCCGTTTTTCCCCCTTTCTCTTTTTGGTCGCCTTTTTATTTTCCTTTCTCTCGGGGGATAAGAAAAATGCCTTGATTTCCCTTGCCTTATACGGCGCTTTTGTTTTGATTTTGTTTCTTCTTTGGCTGTTTTCCTCTTCCGTTTCCAAGCAAATGGAAGAGCAAGGGCGCTTGCCCGTTACGGTTGTGCGAAGCGGCAAAAAAAGAAAAATCCGCCAAGAAGACATTGTTTGCGGGGATTTGCTTGCTTTGGAAGAGGGAAGTATACTACCCTTTACCGCTTATCTGCTTTCAGCCACGCCCATTGCCGTTTGGACACAGAAGGACGGAAAGTATAAAACACTCCAAAAGTGCGGTGGGGTATGCTTTGGGGAAGAAACACCTAAAAACATTTTGAAGCAGGGAGACGTTATCCGTCAGGGAAAGTGCTTTGCTATTGTCTTAGACCCCACGCAAGAGAAGCTTCGGCAAGGACATATCAAAGAAACGCTGCCCTCTAATCTTTCGGGAACGGCAAAAATGGTATTCCGTATTTGCTTTACCATTGCTTTTTGTATGTTTGTCCTTTCCTTTTTCGTTTTTGCGGATACAGGCGCTATTTTAACCGCCTTTTCTTGCGTTGCCGCCTTGCTTGCCTTTTCTCCTCTTGAATGGGCAGATTTTTTGGGCGAAGCCATCTTTTATCTGAAAAACAATCGGCTTTTGCGTCAAAGGAACGCTTGCATTCGTTCCTTGGAAAAGGCGCATCGGTTTGCTCATACAGACTGCTTTATATTCCCGACATCCTTGCTTTTTTCCTCTGAATCCTCTTTTGTTCACGCTTTTCTCAATGGGACAGGGTCCGTTACGCCCTTAAAGAAGGGAAGCGAGGAATTAACCTTTGTTTCTACCTGTCTTTGCGCCATTGAAAAAAACAGTGGCGGTGGGCAAAAAAGCATTTCGGACTTTTTCGCTTCCTACGCGCAAAAGACTTTGCCAAGGGTGACGGCATTTTCTCAGCTGTCCTTTGGTGAAAAAAAGGATTTTTCCGTTGTTTCCCTGTTTGGCGCGGGGCAAAAGCCCTTTTCTCTGATAGGGGGAGATGCGGCATCCTTGCTCAAACATACCCTGTATGCCAAGGAAAACGGGCGCACACACCTGTTAGACGCGCAAACAAAAGAAAATATTTTGAAGAAAATCGTTGCCTATCAGGAAAAGGGGTATCGTGTTGTGGCGTATGCCCAATCTTCCTACGTCCTGCGGCGGAACGGGGAAGCCGTTAATTCGGACGCTTTCTGCGATATGAAGCTTTGCGGGCTTTTGATTATTGGCTCCAAGGTCAATAAAGACGCCTCTGAATTTCTTGAAAAAATACAAAAGGAAGGAAAAAAAGCGGTTATTCTGTATAACGGCTTTGACGCCAAGGAGCTGCTTTTGTCCTTTTCCAAAAAATTTGCGTTTGAAATTGTTTTAGGGAGCGATGAAGCCTTTGAAACCAAGGTCGCCGCTTTTGCCGCTGACAAAAAACGGAGCTTTCTGCTCTTGTGCGGAGCAGATGCCGTTCAAAAGGCAGGAACCGCGCGAGCGCTTGGGGCTGTTGGGTATGCGGTGGCAGCATTCGGCGAGCAGTTTGAGGAGCACCGTATGCTATGCGCCGCCCAAACGGCTGTCACGGCTGTTTTGGGACAGGATAATCGGGCAAGTGAGGTTGTCTATGACAGCGCAGAGGTGCATACCGAAAAAACGCTCCATGGGCTTCTCTATGCACAGAGCATCGCAAAGGATATGACGGGCGCTTTCACGCTCTTGACACTCTATTTGTCCGTATCGCTTCTGTTGCGAACCACTATTGCCTTTTTCGGTGCCTTCTTTTCCGTCTTTCTCCTCTCCCCGCTTTTGCTTTGTGTTTTCGGGGTCGCTGTGGATTTGACGGTTGTGTTTTGCCTGGCATTTATGCATTTTTCTAAGGGAGCAAACGGCGAAGAAGGAAAGTTGCTTTCTCATATTTTCGCTTGGATTACGGCGGCATTCTTTTCGGCTCTTGCGCTTGGCTCTATTGCGGTGTACGGAATGAAAAACCCCTCTGTATTTCCTTTTTCAGTCGAGCTTTTGGTATCCGTTTCGTTGCTTTTGCTTTTGAATATGACGCTTTTGTCCTTTTCACGCGTAAAGCTCTCTGCTGCGTCCTTGGCGTTTCCTTTCTATACCGTCCTTTTGGCAGGGCTCTTGGTTTTAGTAGGGGGAAGTCAAGTTTTTGTCGGAGCATCGGCGCTCTTTGCGCTGGTTTCTTGGGTTTTGCTGCCGATTATCGTTTTTGCTATCGCTGAAAGGCTTTTTCAATTATTTTTCAAAAATCATATAAAAATCAAGGAGATATATTATGAGTGAATGTACACATGATTGCAGCACCTGCCAAAGCAAGTGCTCCGACAGGGAAGAAAAGGAATCGCTTTTGGCCCCCCCGAACAGCGAAAGCCGCGTAAAGCACGTCATTGGCGTTGTCAGCGGTAAGGGCGGTGTTGGAAAATCTATGGTGGCTTCTATGCTGGCTGTTGCGATGCAGAGAAGAGGATACCAAGCCGCCATTTTAGATGCCGATATTACAGGTCCTTCTATTCCTCGCTCCTTCGGTATTTCCGATGCAGAGGTATCAGGAACGGAAGCGGGTATGATTCCCCCTAAAAGCAAAACGGGCATTGAAATTATGTCTGTGAATTTGCTGATTGACGAGGAAGCCAAGCCTGTTGTGTGGAGAGGTCCTGTGATTGCGGGCGTTGTGAAGCAGTTTTGGAGCGATGTAGTATGGAACGACGTGGATTATATGTTCGTGGATATGCCCCCCGGAACGGGTGACGTTCCCTTGACGGTGTTCCAATCCTTGCCGCTTGACGGCATTATCATCGTAGGAACGCCGCAGGAATTGGTTTCTATGATTGTGGAAAAAGCGGTCAATATGGCAAAGCTGATGAATATTCGTATTTTCGGTATGATAGAGAATATGAGCTATTTGGTATGCCCCGATTGCGGCGAAAGGATTTCCATTTACGGTGAAACGGGTATGAACCGACTCGCTCTTTCTCAGGGGCTTCCTGTTTTAGAGCGCCTGCCCATTGACACCAAGCTCGCCAATATGTGTGACACAGGCACCATTGAGCTGATGCAAGAGGAATATATGCAGCACGCCGCTGACGTTTTGGAAGACTTGGAGAAGCAGGCGAAATAACGCTTTCTATTCATAAAGTGCGAGCATCGCATTTGCCCAAACCCTTACCTTACAACAAGCAGAAAGAGCAAACACGCCAAGATAAAAAATCTTGTGTGCTTGCTCTTTTTCTGTTGGTTAAAAGAAATCGTGGCGCGTTGCTCTGCAACGCAGGGCCACAGATGAAATCTTCGCTTTGCTCAGATGAAATCCAAGGTGTTTCCTTGGACGAAATCAAATTCGTCTAACTTCAACCCTACGAAGCAGGATTTCATCGCGGAAGCGATTTCATCCACCCAAGGTGGATTTGACTGCGTGATACTCCGTTAAGAGTATCACGCTATTGCCAAAGGCTTTTTTTAATTTACGGGTGTGAAGGAGGAGAAAAAGGAAATAATTTCTTCCTCGGTAGCAGAGAACTGTCCTTGTGCGGACGTTCCCCTTCCGCCGCCCTTGCCCGAAAGGGCAGAGAGAATAGTGGGTAAATGCTTCGATACGTCTAATTCATTTAAGATTAATATAAAGGAATATTGATTGCTTCCTTTTCGCGAGCAAACGCAAACACCGCAATCGGACTTTTCCTTGGCACAGAGCGCAAATTCCTTGATAAATACAGGGTCGCTCTCTTCTACAAACAAGGGAAGGATGCCCACTTTTTGTGTAACTCCCTTTGCCTTTTCTCTGGCAAGGGCGCATTTCCATTCGTAAAGGGCGGCGCCTCTTTCCTCATAGCTTTGATAAAATTTATCAAAGCCCTCAATCAGCTCCCCCTGCTTCAAGGACAGGGCTTGGGCGATATGGCTTGTCGCTTCGTACCGCTTGTGATAGTCGTGTAAGGCGTCCCTTCCGCAATGCATATGAATACGCACGCCGCCCTTGTAATGTATGAAATCCAAGAGCTTAATCATACCGATTTCCCCCGTCCTTCGTACATGGGGCGCGCAGCAGGCGCAAAGGTCAATTTGGGGAATTTCAACCAAACGTATGTCTTCCTTAATTTCAATCTTGGAACGGTAGCTCAGTCCTTGCGCTTCTTCAAGGGTGGGATAATGAATTTGTATCGGAATATTGTCATAAATGGCTTGATTGGCAAGGGCTTCTATTTGTAAAATGTCTTGGCGAGTG
Source organism: Clostridia bacterium (assembly GCA_017936565.1). Classification (GTDB taxonomy): domain Bacteria; phylum Bacillota; class Clostridia; order Oscillospirales; family CAG-272; genus UBA1740. The sequence continues at coordinate 58,629 of JAGBFG010000025.1, read as the reverse complement.
GGCTCTCCCATAATATCAATCGTTACGTCAGCGCTTCCCAAATGAAAGCCGAAGTTATCAAAACCGAAAACTTTTTTGAAAAGCCCCGAAACAATATGCTCGCCCGTGTGATTTTGCATATTACGGTATCGCTTGGCGAAATCAATGCGCCCGAAAACCTGTTTTGAGGGGGACAATGGCTTGTCAATATGATGGGTAATGACGCCGTCCTTTACAGTGACCCTTGAAACAGCGGCATCGTCTAAATAGCCCGTATCCGAGCTTTGCCCTGCTTCCTCGGGGAAAAACAGCGTCCTGTCCAATACTGCCAGATACCCGTCCTTCGTCTTTTCAACGGATAAAACCTCTGCGGTAAATTCGGTTTGATAGGCATCAAGGTCAAAAAGCTTAACTGTTTTTTGCGGCATTTTTCTTTATTCCTTGTTGATATTTCCTGATTTTAAGGTTAATTCCTGTAAGGCGGCAAAAACCTTGGTGTTCTTGGGAATGGGCTTGGTGATAAAGCAGTTACCGCCAATGACGGAGTTTTCTCCAATGACAGTTTCACCGCCTAAAATGGTTGCTCCCGCGTAAATGGTTACGTTGTCCTCCACAGTAGGATGGCGTCTGACGCCTGCTAATTGCTGACCGCCTCTGGTCGAGAGAGCGCCCAAGGTCACACCCTGATAAATTTTCACATTGTCGCCAATCACACAGGTTTCTCCAATAACGACGCCTGTGCCGTGGTCAATAAAGAAATGGTCGCCAATAACAGCACCGGAATTGATGTCAATTCCTGTTTTACTGTGCGCGTGCTCGGTCATAATACGGGGAATAAGAGGCACCCCTTGCGTATATAAAATATGCGCCATGCGATAAATGGAAATAGCGTAAAATCCGGGATAGCAGAAAATAATTTCTTCCTTGCTGTATGCTGCGGGATCACCGACAAAGCCAGCCTCGGCGTCCTGTTGCAGCTTTCTTTGCACAACGGGCAGTTCCTCAAAAAAAGCGTTGCAGATGTCTTCTGCCTTCTTTTCAATGTTCTCTTCCTTTTCCTTGGAAAGAGAAAACGCCTTGACAATCTGTCTTTTTAAGCGGTGGTGGGTTTGATACAGAAGTTGGTCCACATCGTCCTCGCTTAACAAAACCTTTTGCGTTTCGTGCTCAAAAAAACCGGGAAACAGAATACGGTGCAAGCTTAAAATAATATCTTCAATTTCTTTTTGGTTGGGCATTGCGTCCGTTTCTATGCAAAGGGGGGCGTGAGGGCATAGGCGATTTTCAAAAATTTGTGTCAGCGTTTTTTTCAGAACGGATTGGGAATTGTTTTTCATTCAATGGTCTCCCTTTTATTAGAATAGATATCGTATCTCAAAAGTGCTTTTTATTGTTGCGTGAACAAGGCGGAAGAAAGATACCGTTCCCCTGTATCGGGCAAAAGAACGACAACGGTTTTCCCCTCGTTTTCGGGAAGCGCGGCTTGTTTAAGAGCGATAGAGAAGGCAGCGCCTGAGGAAATACCGACCAAAATGCCTTCCTTAACGGCAAGAAGCCTTGCCCCGTCAAATGCCTCTTGTTCAGTAACAGGGATAACCTCGTCAACGAGCGAGGGGTCATAGTTCTCGGGAATAAAATTCGCCCCGATACCTTGAATGGTGTGAGCGGCAGCACACCCCTTTGTCAAAAGGGGCGAATCAAAGGGCTCAACGCCGATAATACGAATGTCTTGGTTTTTCTCCTTGAAAAAGCGGGCAGAGCCGCAAAGGGTGCCCCCTGTTCCAATACCCGCTACAAAGCAGTCTATTTTTCCATCTGTGTCTTCCCATATTTCAGGAGCGGTGGAAAGATAGTGCGCCTTGGGGTTAGAGGGGTTGGAAAATTGACCGATAATGATGCTGTCAGGAATTTGCCTTTGCAGCTCCTCCGCCTTTGAAACTGCGCCCTTCATTCCGTCCTTGGAAGGGGTTAAAATTAATTCCGCGCCATATGCGCGCATCAGCCTTTTTCGCTCCTCGCTCATAGAAGAGGGCATAACAATGATGACCCGCAGGCCCCAAGACGCGCCGAGCGCCGCTAAGGCAATGCCCGTGTTTCCGCTGGTGGGCTCAATAATGGTGGCGCCCTTTGGCAGCTTTCCTGCCGCCTTGGCATCCTTTAACATTTGAAGGGCGGCTCTGTCCTTTGCGCTGGACGTTGGGTTGCGGCTTTCCAGTTTAACAAGAAGCCTTGCCGCAAGGTTATATTCTTCTTCTATGCGGTGTAATTCCAAAAGCGGTGTCTTTCCCACTAAGTCTTCTATGGCGTGATATAAAGGCATCTCTTCTCGCTTTCTAAGGTTTACTTTACTTCCTTAAAGTTTTTATATTATTATATCCTTTTTTTTCTTTCTTGTCAACGATTATAGAGAAAAAAGGAAAGAAAAGAATAAAAATCCAAAAAACTCTATACAGAAATTCAAAAATGTGCTATACTATTAAGGAATAGATATTTAAGTCCTTAAAAGAGGGCAGAACGGAGATAGAATGGCAAACTGGAAACAAATTAAGGCAGAAGATTGGAAGGAAAACATATTTCACCTGCTTGATAAGGAATGGACGCTGATTACCGCCCAAAGAAACGACGGCTCCTCTAATCAAATGACGGCGAGCTGGGGTGGCTTTGGCATTTTGTGGGGAAAGCCTGTGGCGTTTCTCTTTGTGCGCCCTGAACGGTACACCCATCTTTTTATGACGGATGACGCAAAAATTTCTCTTTCCTTCTTTGATGAAGCGCATAGAGCCGCTCTTGCCTATTGCGGCAAGCACAGCGGCAGAGAAGGAGATAAATCAGAAAAAGCGGGTCTTTCCCCCGTTTCCTTGCCGAACGGCTTTCCCACTTATCAGGAGGCAAGGCTTGCTATTTCTCTGAAAAAGCTTTTCCAAGCCGATATGAGGGAAGAGCAATTTGTGGAGAAGGAAATGCTGAAATTCTATCAAAAGGATGGGTTTCACACCGTTTACGTATGTGAAATTTTAGAAATAAACGGCAGATAAGGGCAAAGAAGGAGCGGAAGAAAAAGAAAGGATAGGATATAAATATGGCAGAAAAGAAGCAAGCATCAAAAACCGTTGCCCAGAATAGAAAAGCCTATCACGATTACTTCGTTGAGGAAACCTATGAGGCTGGCATTGCTTTATACGGAACAGAGGTAAAATCCCTGCGTGCAGGAAGGGTCAACTTGAAGGACTCCTATTGCAGCTTCAAGGAAGGAGAGCTTTTTGTTTTGGGATTGCATATCAGCCCTTATGAGCAAGGCAATCAGTTTAACCACGACCCTATGCGCGAGAAGAAGCTTTTGCTGCACAAGCAGGAGCTAAGGAAGCTCGTCGGTCTTTTATCACGGGAAGGATATACCTTGGTTCCCCTTTCGCTATATTTTTCGGGAAATAAGATTAAAATGGCGTTGGGGCTGTGTAAGGGTAAAAAGCTCTACGATAAGAGAGAGAGTATTGCCCGCGCGGATGCAGCCCGCGAAATGACAAGAAGAGTAAAAGAAAATGCCACAAAAGGCGATTAAAAGAGGACTGTTGTGAAAAAGATACTGCTTTATTTAAGGCACTATAAAAAAGAATGTATATTAGCCCCTCTTTTTAAGATGTTAGAGGTGTGCTTTGAGCTATTGGTGCCGCTTGTGATGGCTGCCATCATTGATATCGGCATTCCAAGCGGAGATACCGCTTATATCATCAACAGAGCCTTGCTGTTGGTCTTGCTCGGGGTGCTTGGCTTGTCCGCTACCCTTGTGGCGCAGTTCTTTTCGGCGAAGGCGGCAACGGGCTTTGCCAAACGGGTGAAGAGCGCTCTTTTTTCTCATATCGGGAAGCTGTCGTATGCCGATACCGATAAAATAGGAACCCCTCGCTTAATTCAATTGATGACAAGCGATATCAATCAGGTGCAAACAGGTGTGAATTTAACCCTTCGTCTGTTTTTGCGCTCTCCCTTGGTCGTTTTTGGCGCTATGGCTATGGCGTTTTATATCGGGAAGGACGCCGCTTTGCCCTTTGTCGTTGTCATTCCCGCCTTGTCAGTTGTGGTCTTTGGCATTATGCTTCTCTCCATTCCCTTGTATAAAAGGGTGCAAGAGGCGCTTGAAAAGCTGCTTGGTCGCACCAGAGAAAATCTGAACGGTGTTCGCGTGGTGCGGGCATTTTGTCGCGAGGATGAAGAGATAGCGGATTTTGCCGCAGAAAACCACGCTTTAACCAGAGCACAGCGCTTTGTCGGCAGAATTACTGCCTTGATGAATCCGCTGACGTATGCCATTGTCAATTTGGGAATTATCTTTCTGGTCTGGCAGTCTGCTTCTCGCGTGGATGAAGGCATTTTGCTCAAAGGGGAAGTGGTCGCTCTTTGGAACTATATGACGCAAATTTTGGTGGAGCTGGTCAAACTGGCGAATTTGATTATCACCATTACCAAATCGGTTGCCTGCGGTAACCGTATCGGCGCTGTTTTGGAAACCGTCCCCTCTATCACCTATCCTGAAAATGCCCCCAAGGAAGACCTCGCTGCCCCTGCCGTTTCATTTTCGAGCGTTACCCTGTCCTATGAAGAAGAGGCGGACGCGGCATTAGAGGAAATCACCTTTTCGGTAAAGCGGGGCGACTACATCGGTATTATAGGTGGGACAGGCTCGGGAAAAACATCCTTGGTAAATTTAATTCCCCGTTTTTACGATGTGACAAGCGGAGAGGTGCTGGTGAATGGCTGTAATGTAAAATTGTATCCCAAGGAAGCGTTGCTTTCTAAAATCGCCGTTGTTCCGCAAAAGGCGGTTCTGTTTTCGGGCAGCATTCGGGATAATTTGCGCTTTGGAAAACCCGACGCTACGGATGAAGAATGCTTAGAGGCTATTCATAAGGCACAAGCCGACGACGTTTTGGCTTCCAAGGAAGAGGGGCTTGACCATCAAATTGAACAGGGCGGAAGAAACCTCTCGGGCGGACAAAGGCAAAGGCTGACCATCGCCCGCGCGCTGATAAAAAAGCCTGAGATTTTGATCTTGGATGACGCTTCCTCTGCCTTAGATTTCGCCACGGACGCTTCGCTCCGCAAGGCTCTGCGGCAGGAAGAGTGCACCGTTTTTACCGTCTCACAACGCATATCATCCGTGCGCTTTTGCGACTTGATTTTGGTCTTGGATGACGGGAAATTGGTCGCCTCAGGTACCCACGAGGAGCTGCTTGCTCATTCCGATATTTACCGTGAGATTGATGAATCTCAGCGGGATTAAGGAGGATGGACGAATGAAGCAGAAAACCAATCTTAAACGCATTTTCGGATATATCGGGCGATACCTTCCTTTGCTTGTCCTGTCGCTTCTTTTGGCTGCCTTGTCTGTGGGGGCGACGCTCTATATCCCCATTTTAATCGGGCGAGCCATTGACGGTATGATAGGGATAGGACAGGTCCAATTCTCCCTTATTGCGAACATCCTTGTTCAAATTTTGGCTTTGACAGGCATCGCGGCTCTCTCTCAGTGGCTGATGAACGCCATTCATAACCGCATTGCCTTTTCGGTGGTGCGTGACGTCAGGAATGACGCCTGCCGTAAAATACAAGTGCTTCCGTTCTCTTATCTGGATACGCACAAGACAGGGGATATTTTAAGCCGTATTATTACGGATGCCGAACAGTTCGCTGACGGGCTTTTGCTTGGCTTTACCCAATTTTTCACGGGCGCTATCACCATCATAGGCACGCTGTTTTTTATGTTTTCCTTGCAGCCTTGGATTGCGCTTTCCGTGGTGCTTATCAGCCCTCTTTCCTTGTTTGTCGCTAAATTTATCTCCTCAAAAACCCATCATCTTTTTCTCAATCAGTCTAAAATCAGAGCAGAGCAAACGGCTTTTATCGATGAAATGGTTGGAAATAGCAAGGTTCTTCAAGCCTTTTCCCACGAGGATGAGGCCGAGGATGATTTTGAAAAAATCAACGAGCGCTTGTTTGATACTTCCTTAAAAGCAACCTTCTTTTCCTCTTTAACCAATCCTTGCACCCGTTTTGTTAACAGCGTTGTCTATGCGGCAATCGGCTGCTTTGGTGCCTTGTTTGTGGTTGCAACGGGGGGCGTCGGCTTCACGGTTGGCGCGCTGTCAGGCTTTTTGTCATACGCAGGGCAGTATACCAAGCCCTTTAATGAGATTTCGGGCGTTATTACGGAGCTGCAAAATGCCTTGACCTGTGTGGGTCGTGTTTTTGCGTTTTTGGACGAAAAGGAAGAGGTATCGGACAAGGATTGTACCGTTTTAGAAGAAAAGGTGGAAGGGAATATTACTCTTAAAAATATATCCTTTTCCTACGTGCCAAGCCGCCCACTTCTGAAAGGCATCAGCTTGGACGTAAAGAGCGGAGAGCATATCGCCATTGTCGGTCCGACGGGATGCGGTAAAACCACCTTAATCAATCTTTTAATGCGGTATTACGATGTCACCGACGGTCAAATCACGGTAGACGGATATCCCATTGACAGTATAACAAGGCACAGTCTGCGCCAAAATTACGGTATGGTGTTGCAGGAAACATGGCTTTTCTCGGGAACTGTGCGGGATAATATCCGTTTGGGGAAGCCCTCTGCCACCGATGAAGAGGTAGAAGCGGCAGCAAGAGCCGCCCACGCGCACGGCTTTATTAGCCGCTTGCCCAAGGGCTACGATACGGAGCTTGGAGAAAACGGCGGTGCGCTTTCGGCAGGGCAAAAGCAGCTGCTTTGTATCGCAAGGGTGATGCTTTCCTTGCCGCCTATGCTGATTTTAGACGAGGCGACATCTTCCATTGACACCCGTACCGAAAGCAAAATTCAAAAAGCCTTCCTTTCTATGATGCAGGGAAGAACAAGCTTTATTGTCGCCCACCGTCTGTCTACTATCAAGGAGGCGGATAAAATCCTGGTGATGAAGGACGGAAACATTATAGAACAGGGTTCTCATGAGGCGCTTTTGGCGCAAAATGGCTTTTATGCCCATTTATATCACAGCCAATTTGAAAATTAAACATTTTTCGGCATGAAAAACGTCTTTTTCCTAAAAAACTATTGCCTTTTTCAAATTTTTGGTATATAATATTTGTGTAAAAAAGAAAAACAGAGAGGATAAAATTATGTTAGTTTCCGCAAAAGAAATGCTCCAAAAGGCCAAGGAAGGTCATTACGCTGTCGGTCAGTTCAACATCAACAATTTGGAATGGACAAAGGCAATTCTGCAAACCGCTGAGGAATTGAAATCTCCCGTCATTCTCGGTGTTTCCGAGGGGGCTGGAAAATATATGTGCGGTTACACCACCGTTGTTGGAATGGTCAAGGGTATGATTGATGAGCTGGGTATCACCGTTCCTGTCGCCCTGCATTTGGACCACGGCTCTTACGAGGGCGCGAAGGCTTGCATTGCCGCAGGCTTCTCCTCGGTTATGTTCGACGGCTCTCATTATCCCATTGAAGAAAATATTGAAAAAACAACCGAGCTTGTTGCGACCTGTGAAAAACTCGGTCTTTCCTTGGAAGCTGAGGTTGGCTCTATCGGCGGCGAAGAGGACGGCGTTGTAGGTATGGGCGAATGCGCCGACCCCAACGAATGCAAAATGATTGCAGATCTTGGCGTTACCATGCTCGCTGCGGGTATCGGTAACATTCACGGTAAATATCCTGCTAATTGACCCGGTCTTCGCTTCGACGTTTTGGAAGAAATTTCCAAGAAGGTTGGCGCAATGCCCTTAGTGCTTCACGGTGGTACGGGTATTCCCGCCGAGATGATTCAGAAGGCTATCGCTCTTGGCGTTTCTAAAATCAACGTAAATACCGAGTGCCAACTGGCATTCGCTGCCGCTACCCGTAAGTATGTGGAAGCAGGCAAGGATTTAGAGGGCAAGGGCTTTGATCCCAGAAAGCTTCTCGCGCCCGGCGTTGCCGCTATCAAGGAAACAGTCAAGGAAAAGATGGAGCTCTTCGGCTCTGTTGGTAAGGCTTGATTATAGACTCTACAACGTGTTCTTCTTCGGGAGAGCACGTTGCTTTTTTACAAGGCGAAAAGCACCCAAAAGGCATTTCACATAGAAAGGATGGATTATATATGAAAATTTATTTTGCGGACGGTGGCAGCACCTTTATGGATAACAGCCGCGTGGGATATAATTCCTGCTCCCTGATTTGTCGGACAGAGCCCTTTCCTGAGGGCACGTACAGTCAGTCCTGCGAGATTGATGACGTATTTACCCAAAAGGAAGCGCAGAGCATAGGTAACCGCGCTACAAGCTACGTAGTAAACGACGGTTGGTCTATTGAAAGAGCAGTTCGCTATATTGAGCAGAAAATGCTCGAAGAGAAGGGCTTGCGAAAGCCCGAATAAAAAAAGAAAAAAAGCAAACGCTTCGGCGTTTGCTTTTTTATGATGAAAAATCAGTTAATGGTCTTAACGATGTAAGGAGCCATCTCGGCGCGAAGAGCTGCCTCTTCTTCCTCGGCTGCCTTTCTTTCGGCAAGTCTTTCTGCCTTTTCCTGCTCGTAGGCGGCTCTTTCTTCCTCACGGCGCGCCTCTTCCAACAGAGCGCGGATGGAAAGGGAGAGTCTTCTGTTTTCTTCGTCAATAGCTGTGATTTTAACGGTAACGACCTGACCGACAGAAAGAACCTCTTCGGGAGAGTTGATTTTATCCAAGGAAATCTTGGAAATGTGAATCAAACCGTCCACCCCGGGAGCAACCTCGGCAAAAGCGCCGAAGGGAGTAAGGCTGACAATCTTGGCTTCCATAACCTCGCCAACGGAATGAACCTTGGTGAACTGATAGAAATCGTCCATTTCCTGCGTCTTGTATCCAAGGGAAATGCGGGTTTTGTCTTCGCTTAACTCCTTGATGAAGACCTCAATCTGCTGACCGACGGAAACAACCTGGGAGGGATGCTTAATCTTCTTCCAGGAAAGCTCGGTGTTGTGCACCATACCGTCAACGCCCCCGATATCAACGAAAGCGCCGTAGTTAACCAAGGTCTTAACAGTACCGGTGAAGTGCTGACCTACTTCAAGAGTTGCGCGGATTTCAGCCTCTTTTGCCTTGCGCTCCTCACGCTTGATAGCGCGGATAGAAGCAACAGCACGCTTTTTCTGCTTGTCAATCTCAATGATGCGAACCTTTTGGGTGGTGCCGACCAAGGTAGTCAGATCAGCGCCCTTTTCCAAATCAGATTGAGATGCGGGAATAAATGCGCGAGTACCCTCAACGGCAATCAAAAGACCGCCCTTGATAGCATCCACGATTTTTCCTTCAACGGCCTCGCCGCTTTCGGAAAGAGCAACGATTTTTTCCCAAGAAGCGTCGTTGTCGACTCTTTTCTTGGACAGGGTAGCGATACCCTTGCCATCCTCAACACGAATGACGAATGCTCTTACCTCGTCACCAACTTTGAACAGGGTGTTTAAGTCAACGTTTGCTTCGTCGGTGATTTGGTCGTAGGCGATAATGCCGGTTACTTTTGCGCCGAGGTCAAGGTAGACTTCGGTTTTGCCAATTTCCGTAACAATACCGGTGACGGTTTCTCCTGTATGTAAAGTTTTGAGTGATTCTTCCAACAGTTGTTCAAAATTTTCGGACATGACTTTATATACCTCCATAATTATGCTGTGCGGTGTGGAAGCACCGGCAGCTATTCCGACATGAGTAGAATGCTTTGGGGGAAAATCCTTGGGCAAATCACAAGCCGATTCAACCATAACGGTGCAAGGACAGTTGGCTTTACAAATGTCGTAAAGCTTACGCGTGTTGGAACTGTCTGCTCCCCCGACCACGACCATAGCGTCACAGGACAAGGATAAATTCTCCGCTTCGCTTTGGCGCTTTTCTGTAACATCACATATTGTATCAAAAATTTTCGGATTTGTACATAGTTTTTTGATAAATTTTTGCGTCTTTTTCCATTCTTGGATATTTTGCGTAGTTTGCGCCGCTAAAATGACTTCTTTTTCGTTATTTTGCTGAATGGAAAGAAGGGCATTTGCTTCCTCTGCCGTGGGAAAAGCATACTTTTCGCCACGGGTGTAGCTCATAATTCCTTTTACCTCGGGATGCGAGGGAGAGCCAAGCAAAATAAAGCAGGTGCTCTCATTTGTTTCTTTTTCCGCAATGTGATGAATTTTCTTTACAAAGGGACAGGTCATATCTAAAATGTCCACCTTGTCATACGTTTGCTTTAAGGCGTAAAGCGCCGCCTCGTCCTCTTTGGGAATGCCGTGCGCCCGTATAACGAAGATAATAGGTGTGTCCTTTTCCTTGGCGCGTAAAACAGCCTCTTCGGTTTCTTGAAGAGAAATGGCAAAAACGCCGTTTTGCTCCAAATACTCGGTATACGTTTTGTTGTGTATTAACTGACCGATGGTGTAGATTGCGGCATTTTCCCGACAGGTGTTGATTAAATCCTCAACGCATTGGGTGGCTCTTTTCACACCGAAGCAAAAGCCGGCGTGAGCGGCAACGGTTACTTGTCGCATATCATTCCTTTCCTTTTCTTATGGATATAAACGGTTAAAGGGCAAGGCGGCTCTTGATGATGGAGAGCGCCGCTTGGAAGGTTTGCTCCAAGGAAAAATCAGAATTGTCAAGTAAAATAGCGTCCTTGGCGGCAACAGCGGGAGCGACCTTTCGGGTGCTGTCATTGCTGTCTCTTTCCTTCATTTCAGCCAAAACCTTTTCATAGGGCTCGTTAATCCCCTTTTGCGCCAATTCTTCTGTGCGACGGCGCGCCCGCGCCTCTAAGGAAGCGGTCAGAAAAATTTTGACATCGGCATCAGGAAAAATAACCGTGCCGATATCTCTGCCGTCCATAATGACGCTGGTTGTTTTGGCAATATCCCTTTGGGTGTTTAAGAGAAATGTGCGCACCTCGGGAATGGCGGAAACCTTGGAAGCATACATGGAAATCTCGGGGGTGCGAATGCTGTCCTTCACGTCCTCGCCGCAAAGATATATATGCTGGGTCCCATCCAAAAATTTCATTTGCAGCTTGACCTTGGGCAAGGCAGCAATCACCCCTTGCGTATTTTCGGGCAGAATACTGTTTTTCTGCATATAAAGCCCAACAGAGCGGTACAGTGCGCCCGTGTCAACATAAACAATATTCAGCGCCGATGCAATGTTTTTGGCGAGGGTGCTTTTACCTGCGCCGCTTGGTCCGTCAAGTGCAATTTTATAAATCATAAAAGTCTCCGTTCCGCCGCTTATGCGGCAAGCAAGTGTATATTCATTCAGCCAAAGCAGCCGAGGTTCCGGCTAAATGCCCTGTGGAAAACGCGATTTGCAAATTAAAGCCGCCCGTATAAGCGTCAACGTCAATCATTTCCCCCGCGAAATACAAGCCTTCAACAAGGCGGGAAGCCATCGTTTTTGGGTTGATTTCCTTCGTGCAAACACCCCCTGAGGTGACGATTGCCTCGGATATCGGGCGAAAACCCGCAAGGCTGACAGGAAATGCCTTTATCGTATCTAAAAGTCGCTTTCGCTCTTCCTTTGTAATGAGGTTCACCTTTTTGTCAGGCGCGATATTGACCCTTTCTATCATAACAGGAATCATTTTTGTGGGCAAAAGGTCAGAAAGCGCGTGAGAGAAATTGCGGTTGCAAAACCTTTCAAAATCGGAAAGAAGTCGGCGGTCAAGTGTCTTTTCATCGAGCGCGGGTTTCATATCGATCAAGGCTTCAAGCGCGGAAAGGTCCATTCCTCTTAAATGAGCAGAGGCGGAGAGTATCATAGGTCCCGTCAAGCCAAAATGGGTAAACATCATTTCCCCGAAGTCCTGATACAAGACCTTTCTGGTTTCCTTGTTTACAATGCGCAAGCCCACGTTTTTAAGGGATAGCCCCTGCATAGCGGGGCAAGAGCCGTCCGAAGAGGTGATCGGCACCAAGGAAGGAACGGGCGGCACAATGGTGTGACCGAGCGCTCTTGCCATAGCAAGCCCCGAGCCATCAGAGCCTGTCAATGGGTAAGAAAGACCACCTGTGGCTAAAATAACGGCATCAAAAAGGCGTTTTTGAGAGGTAAGAACGCCAAGCACGCGTCCCTCTTCCACTAAAACACCTTGCACCCTTTCATAGCAAAGGAAAGCGCCCTTTGCATAGCGCATAAGAGCCTCTGCTATGTCCGCCGCCTTGTCCGATAAGGGAAAAACGCGGTTGCCTCTCTCTGTCTTTAAGGGAACGCCCAAGCCCTCAAAAAGAGCCTTCGTATCCTCGGGAGAAAGATGAGAAAGGGCAGTATACAAAAAACGGGGGTTGGCAATGACGTTGTTCAAAAACTCGGGAACCGTGCAGTCGTTTGTCAGGTTACACCGTCCCTTTCCCGTAATGCGCAGCTTTTTCAAGGGTCTGTCCTTATGCTCAAAAACAGTGACGGAAGCGCCGCTTTGAAGCGCCGCCCCTGCCGCTACCATACCTGCCGCCCCCGCGCCTATGACGGCGATTTGTTTAGTGCTTTTCGTAGACATCGAATTCATCCCAAAGACGCTCCAATTTGTCAAAACGAGTGATAATATCTGACCGCCGCCGTTGCGCTATGGCGACCAAAATGGCGTTCAGAATGCTCATGGGTGCGACCAAGGAGTCCACAAAGGACGCCATATCGCTCTGTGCGGTCAAAACGCAGTCCGCATGCTCACACAAGGGAGATAGCGGCGAGTCGGTCAGGGCAATGACGCTTGCCCCCTCTTCCTTGGCATAGGTTACGGCGTTGATGATTTTTTTGGAATAGCGAGGAAAGGAAATGGCAAAGAGAACGTCCCCCTTTTCAATGGGCAGAATTTGCTCAAAAACCTCGCTGGAAGAAGAGGAGCGAATGGATTTCACGTTGTCGAAAATAAGCTCCAAATTAAAATTCAAAAAGGTTGCCAACGAGGAAGAGGAGCGCGCGCCGAAAATATAAATATTCTTGGCGGCAAGCAAGGTGTCCACTGCCTGCTCAAAGGCGTTTCTGTCCGTATGCTCCAAGGTGAATTTTATGCGCTCTCTGTCGGCATTTAATATCGCGTCAAGCAAATTGCCGTTTCCAATGCGCATGTCGGTAATTTCTATGCGTTGCTTGGGGGTCAGCTTGGTACGCACAAGCTCTTGGACGGCGTGCTGCATTTCGGGATAGCCGTCATAGCCAAGCTCAATGGCAAAGCGCACAACGGTAGATTCGGAAACGTCACAAAGCTCCCCGAGCCTTGCCGCGGTCATATAGGCGGCCTTGTCGTAGTTTTCCAGAATGACGGATGCTATTCTTTTTTGACTCTTGGAAAAAGCGGACATCTTTTCGGAAATCAATGTCGCGATACTTTTTTTCGTTTCCATCCGTTTGTTGCCTTTCGTACGAAAAGTTATTTTGCTAATGCCACACCGATACGGCGAAGGGTTTCTTCCTTGCCGATGACTTCCATAATTTCAGTAGCGCCGCCCGGCGTTACCGCAAGACCGGAAACCGCGATGCGCAGACTCCACATAACAGCGCCCGATTTGCAAGAGAGCTTCTCGGCAATCTGTAAAAGCGCGTTATAAATAGAGTCGTTGTCAAAGACGGTCAGCTGTTCAAGCAAGGGAAGGGCTTCCTGCAAAACGGCAAGCGCAAGGTCAGGGGTGACCTTGTTCTTTTTGTTTTCAAAAAGGCTCTTGTCATAGTCGGGAAGAGCAAGGAAAAAGGCTGCCTTTTCGGCAATTTCGGAAAGCTTACCGATGCGCCCCTGCAACAAAAGCAGCAGCTTGTCTAACTGAATGGAAGAGGGAACGGAAAAGTTAACAAATTCCTTTGCCAAGGAAAGATAGGTGTCCTTATCCATTTTTTTGATATATTCGCCGTTGAACCATAAAAGCTTGTCAAAGTCAAAAACAGCGGGGGATTTGTTAATCGCCTCGATGGTAAAGACCTTCTTCAAGTCCTCTAAGGAGAAAAATTCCGTTGTCGCGTCCTCACCCTTGGGGCACCAGCCCAAAAGCGCGATATAGTTGATAATAGCCTCGGGCAGATAGCCGTCTGCCACTAAATCCTGGAAGGACACAGCGCCGTGCCGCTTGGAAAGCTTGGAAACGCTGCCGTCAGCGTTCTTTCCCATCAAAAGAGGGAGGTGAACGTATATAGGACGGGGCCAGCCGAAGGAATCGTAAAGAAGGGCGTATTTGGGGGTGCTTGTGAGGTATTCGCTGCCGCGCACAACGTGGGTAACACCCATCAAATAGTCATCGATCACGTGGCAGAAGTTATAGGTGGGATATCCGTCCGCCTTCATCAGGATTTGGTCTTGCAGCTCAACGTTGTCACAGCCGATTTCACCAAAAACCGCGTCGGTATAGGTCGTGCGCCCCTCTAAGGGCATTTTTTGACGGATAACAAAGGGAAGTCCCTTTGCCAGATTTTCCGCAACCTCTTCCTTGGATAAATTGCGGCAATGGCGGTCATACCCGCCCGTTGCGTCTTCCTCGTGCAGCTGCTCCAAGCGCTCCTTGGTGCAGAAGCAGTAGTAGGCGTGCCCGCTTTCTACCAGCTTTTTGGCGTATTCCATATAGATTTCCTTGCGTTGACTTTGCACGTAGGGACCGTGCTCGCCGCCAACGTCAGGACCTTCGTCATAGGTTAATTTTGTGGTGGCTAAGGTGGATTTTATCACGTCCTCAGCGCCCTCGACCAGCCTTTCCCGGTCCGTGTCCTCAATGCGCAAAATGAAGCAGCCGTCTTGGTGCTTGGCAATTAAAAAGGAGTAAAGCGCGGTACGCAGGTTGCCGATGTGCATATATCCCGTAGGACTGGGTGCAAAGCGAGTCACAATATTTCTGTCCATAGTAAAGTACCTTTCTTGTTCGTTGCGTTACAAAACGCCTTTGTTTGCTCAAAAGGGGTTTAAGACCGCTATTTCGGGCAAAATATTTTTACCAATACAGTATAGCACAAAACCCAAAAACCGTCAACCGATTTTCTGAATTATTTATATTTTTTAATGGAAAGTTTTTGTTTTCCTTCCTTGACAGAGAGGCGGAAAGGTTGTATAATAAGGGGAAAGAAAAGAGAGATACGGGAGTTTCTATGTTTAAGAGTGTTTTTTTGAAATTTGTGACCTGGCTTTCGTTGATTATTCTTTTTAGCCTTTTTATTTTAGCGACAGTCATTTCCTCTGTCGTAACAGAGCATATAAACACGCACAAGGCAGACGATATCTATAAAACAGCAAAGCTGTTTTCTGCCACCGTAGAAATTTCCTTTTCGGAAAAGGACGAGCCGTTTGCCGCGCTTTTATCGTTGGATGAGAAGGTGGCGTCTGAAATAGAAGAGCATATAGCAGGGCTTGAAGAAGCAGGCGCTTTTATTGTGCGTGCGGATGGGCTGGTGCTTTTTAAAACCCAAAACGTAGAGGATAAGGTGCCAAATCAGATAAATAAGGAATTTTTAGAAGAGGTCTGGCTTTTGCAGGCGGGAAATCCAAATGCTGCATCCTCTATACTGATAGAGGATAAATACCCCTTGTCCTTTTCTCCTATCAATATCGATGAAGGCGGCGAAGAAAGCGATGGCTTTGTCTTCGTCTTTGCCATCTCGCCAAACCGCGCACAGCTGCTTGACGCCACAACCCAAACGGTTTTGATGTCTTGTATTTGGGTGATGCTGGCAACCTTGATTGCGGTGTATTTTATCACGGAGCGTATGGTTGACCCCATCAAGCGTATGAGTGATGCCGCCGAGTCCTACGCGAAGGGGAATTTTTCTTCCCGTATCGATGTCATTGGGCAGGATGAAATAGCAGAGCTTTCCTCCGCCTTCAATCAAATGGCAGAGGACTTGGATAGATTGGAAAAAATGCGTAATTCCTTTTTAGCCAACGTTTCTCACGATTTGCGCACGCCGATGACGTCCATCGCGGGCTTTATAGAAGGCATTAACAGCGGCGCCATTCCCCCCGAAAAGCATCCCTATTATTTGAATTTGATTTCTTCTGAAATTCACCGTCTTTCGCGTCTGGTGTCGCAGATTTTGGATATCTCCCGTTTGGAGTCGGGAGAGAGAAGGCTGCACTTTGCCCCCTGTAACATTTGCGAAACCGCAAGACTGGTTCTGATCTCCTTTGAGGCGCAAATCGAAGAAAAGGAGCTCGACGTTTCCTTTGAGGCAGAGGAGGACTCCTTGTATATAACCGCGGACGCGGATGCTCTGCATCAGGTTCTTTACAATCTTTGCGAGAACGCCTTGAAGTTTTCTTTTTCCAAGGGCAGACTGCAAATCAATATTGAAAAGGGCGAGAAGGATACAGTCGTTTTCTCGGTCTACAATGAGGGGCAGGGCATTCCCGAGGAGGATTTACCCTATGTCTTTGACAAATTCTATAAAAGCGATAAAAGCCGCGGGTTAGATAAGAACGGAGTCGGCTTGGGGCTCTATATTGTGAAGAGCCTCGTTGAGTCTCATAACGGAGAGATTTCCGTTTCAAGCGAGTATGGAAAATACTGCCGTTTTGCGCTCTCGTTTCCGTCTGCCGAAAAATAAAATTCAAATAAAGCGAAGGGAAGGATATGGAAAGAACGATACTGCACTGTGACTGCAATAGCTTTTTTGCCTCGGTTGAATGCGTGGACTATCCTTCCTACCGAAACGTACCGATGGCGGTGGCGGGCGATGTGGAAGCCAGACACGGCATTATATTAGCCAAAAACGAGCTTGCCAAGCAATACGGCATTAAGACGGCGGAAACCGTTTGGTCTGCCAAGCAAAAATGCAAGGATTTGGTGCTTGTTCCGCCTCACTATGAAAAGTATGCCTATTTTTCGGGAATGGTCCGCCGCATTTATGAGCGGTATACCGATTTGGTAGAGCCCTTCGGAATGGACGAGGCCTGGCTTGACGTAACCAATAGCCGCGCCTTGTTCGGCGACGGCTACCAAATCGCCGAGTCTATACGCAAGGCGGTGAAGGAAGAGCTTGGGATTACCGTTTCGGTTGGCGTTTCCTTTAATAAAATTTTTGCTAAGCTGGGAAGCGACTATAAAAAGCCTGACGCTGTTACGGTCATAAGCCGTGAAAATTATAAGGATATTGTATACCCCTTGCCTGTGGATTCGCTTCTGTTTATCGGAAAGCAGACCGCGCTCTCTCTTGCTTCCTGCAATATTCGCACCATCGGCGAATTGGCGGCGACAAGTCCCGCCTTTTTGAGAAGCCGCTTTGGTAAGGTGGGGGATTTGCTGTTTTCCTATGCCAACGGGGAAGAAAACAGCCCCGTTGCCTCTATTTATCAGAAGGAGGATGCCAAAAGCGTTGGAAACGGTATCACCTTTCGCCACGATATCACCACAAAAGCCGAATGGAAGCTGGCGCTTTACAGCTTGTCCGAGGACGTGGCTTATCGCTTGCGCAAGCAGGGAATGGTGTGTAGCACTGTTTCGGTAACGGTGAAAACGCCTATGCTCAAAACCTTTTCGCGTCAAAAGCCCATCTCTCCGCCCACCGACATTTCCCGTGAGATAGCCGCCAAGGCTCTTGAAATTTTAGAATCGTCCTTCTCTGTGGGTAGTCCCATCCGTATGCTGACCATCACGGCTATGAGCCTGGCAAGAAAGGACACCCTTACCGAGCAGATTGGATTTTTCGATCAAGAGGACGTGGAAAAACGGGAAAAGGCATCGCGCTTGGAGGATACGGTAGATGGCATTCGCTCCCGTTACGGTCACGGCGCTATGGTGCTGGGTTCTACGCTTGGCAACACCATAGGAATTGAAGAAGGCGCCGCTAAAAGAAGACAGAAAGGAAAGCAATCGGAAAGCGATGACAAAAAATGACATTCCCATTCTCTATGACGATAAAGAGCTTTTGGTGGTGGATAAGCCCATAGGGCTTTTGTCAGCCCCTTCCCAAGAGGACTCTCTTTCCGTTGCTACCTTGCTTGACAAAGAAAGGGAAGGAGCTTTTCCCATAACCCCCGTCAACCGTCTTGACAGAAACGTCGGTGGGGTGATGGTATTGGTCAAAACCTCTTTTGCCGCCGCTTATTATTCTCAGGCGGTTTCGCAGCACCAGACCTATATCAAGGAATATTTGGCTGTTGTAGAGGGCTCCCTTGCGGAAAAAGAGGGAACCCTACGGGATTTTCTTTTCAAGGATTCCTCTAAAAACAAAACCTTTGTGGTAAAGAAAATACGCAAGGGCGTGAAGGAAGCCGTTTTGGATTACCGAGTTTTGCAGGAAGCGGAAGAAAAGGGAAGTGTCTATTCTCTTGTTTTAGTGCGCTTACATACGGGTAGAACGCATCAAATCCGTGTGCAATTTGCGTCAAGAGGGCATTCTCTTTATGGCGACGGGAAGTATGGCGGGCGAGGAAACGATACCCTCGCGCTCTATTCCTTCCGCGTCACCTTCAAGGATAGAAAGGGGAACGAAAGGCGCTTTGAAGCCCACCCGCCCTCTCGCTTTCCTTGGACGCTGTTTTTCGTTTTAGGCGAAAAATTTTGACAAAAGCATCCCTTGTCTATAAAAAGAAATTCAGGTGACTGTATGATAAAAAACAAGCAAATTCCCGCTATGGCAATGGCTGCCTTGGGAAACATCATTTTTGGATTCAGCTTTTTGTTTTCCAAGACGGCGTTTAACGTTACCGCAGTCAAGGTTACACCCTTTATTCTGCTCAGCTATCGCTTTCTTTTGGCGTTTCTGGTTATGAATGTTATTTGGGCTTGCCGCCCGTCCCTTCTTACCGTAAGGGGCAAAAAATGGTGGAAATTGGTTCCCTTGGGGCTCTTGCAGCCCGTGGCGTATTTTATATGCGAAAACTACGCCTTGCAGCAAACGAATACCGTGCTTTCCGCGGTGATGATTGCCTTGATTCCCGTGGTTGCGCTTTTGCTTGGGCTTCTGTTCTTAAAGGAAAAACCGACCCCCTTACAAATTCTTTTCAGCATTTTGTCGGTTGTCGGCGTTGTGATTATATCTCTTGGCGATTCCCCCGTCGGTAAAACGAGCATCTGGGTGTTTTTGCTGCTTTTAGGCGCTATGCTTTCTGCCGCAGGCTTTAATTTTGTCAGCCGAAAAAACGCAGAGGAGTTTACTTCCTTTGAGCGCACCTATATGATGTTTTTGTTGGCAAGCGTCTCCTTTTCGTTGTTGGCCTTTATAGAGAACATACACAATTTAGAGGGGTTGGTCTTACCCCTGACCCAAGGAGAGTTTTTGGTTTCTGTCGGGTTTTTGGGCGTGCTTTCCTCTGTTGTCGCCTTCTTTTGCATCAATTACGCCAACACCTATTTGCCCATTTCCCGCTCCACCGCCTTTTCCAATATCACAACGGTGGTTTCTCTTCTTGCAGGGGTCTTCATTTTGAAGGAAGAGCATGCGCCCATCGCCTTTTTCGCTTCGGCAATGATTATAGTCGGCGTTTGGGGCGTGCAGCACTTCGTAAAGAAAAAATAAAAGGATCCCACAGACGGCGTGCACAGTTAGCGATAAAATAAAGTTCAATTTACGCCGTCCCGAAATATTCCTCGCAGTCTAAACAACTGCGTTCCGCAAGCGGAAACGGAATATTTCCAAAACAAAGTGCAGACCGGGGCGAAAATCCTTTTATTGAATTGCTTAATTTGCGCTGTTCATTCTCCAAAAAATCCAATGTTTTTGAGCCAATTTATCAAAAGTCCCGTCCACTGTCCTACGTGTGTGTCCTTGGCAAGCCCCATACCGTGCGGTCCGTGGGGGAAAATATGCAGCTCAAAGGGGATGTTCTTCTTGTGAAGCCCCTCACCGTAGCGCAGACTGTTTGTAACGTCCACAAGATCATCCTCGGCGGTGTGCCAGACGAAAGCAGGGGGCGTTTTTTCGCTCACGATGCGGGAAGGAGTAAAGGCGGCGGCAGAATGCAGCCTGTTAAAGCCCAAAAGGTTTACAGCGCTTCCCACGTGCGCAACGGTCATATCTGCCATTTCGATTACGGGATAGCAGAGAATAGTGGCGTTCGGCAAAAAAGGAAGGCGGTCTATTTCGTCCTCTACTTCTCCCTCAATCTCGTCGAGATAGGTAGAGGTCAGTGCGGCTAAATGCCCGCCTGCCGAAGAGCCGATAATGGCAATCTTGTCGGGGCAAATATCAAATTCTTCCGCGTGAAATCTGATGTACCGCATCGCGCGGCGCGCATCGATTAAGGGAAGAGGAAAGTGGCAGGGTAAGATGCGGTACTGTAAGACGAAGGCGTCCATACCGATGCTGTTGAAAAATGCGGCATATCCCGCGCCCTCGTGCGTTTCATACAGGCGGTTTTGATATCCCCCGCCCGGAAGCACCAAAACGGTGGCTTTCGTCTTCTTCTTTTGCGCGGGGAAATATTGAAAAACAATGGAAGGGTCGTTGTTCAGCTCAGAGGGATTGTCCCATAATGCAAGCGTTTTCATAGCGAATTCTCCTTTTGACCTGGTTTTCACGGATTTTGATACCGCATTATACCATAAGATAAAGAAAAATGCAAGTAAAAGTAAGAAAAAGAAAGGAAAAAATATGGCGTTTGACGCTGGCACCCTGTTTGCCGTTTTAGAGGAAATATCCCGTGCGTGTCTTGGCGCGCGGGTTGAAAAAATATATCAGCCCACCAAGGACGAGGTGGTGTTTTTCCTGCGCGGAAAAAAGCTCTCCTTGAACGTGGGCTCTATCTGCCCCCGTATTTCCCTAACGGATATTTCAAAGGATAATCCCGCAGTCCCCCCTATGTTTTGTATGCTGCTGCGAAAGCACCTTTGTCCCGCTGTTTTGGTTAAAATAGAGCAATGCGGGTTTGATCGCGTCTGCAAGCTGACCTTTATGGGAAGGGACGAGATGGGCTTCTCGTCAGAAAAGCATCTGTATGCCGAAATGATGGGAAAATACAGCAATATCATCGTGACCGATGGAAAAGAAAAAATTATTGCCGTATTAAAGCCCATTGATTTTTCCGATAGCGAAATACGACAGCTGCTCCCAGGACTTACCTATCGGCCCCCTTCCGTTCCCGAAAAGAAAAATCCCTTGACCGTGACCAAGGAAGAATGGCAGAGCGCCATCGTCGCGTATCCCCAAGAAAGAGGTGTTACGCGCTTTTTGAGCGATACCTTTGGCGGCACGGCGCTTTCGGTTTTCAGAGAAATTGCCTTCCGCGCCCTCGGGCAAACGGATGTTTCCTTGGTAGAGGCAAACAAGCAAGCATTATACAGCGCCTTTTGCGCTTGGTTTTCTGCATTGAAGGAAGGGCGACTTGCCCCCTCTATCACCCGTAACGAAAAGGGCGAGCCCTTGGAATATTCCTATCTCCCCTTGACCTATTTTCCTGATAGCTCTACCGAGAAATATCCCACCTTTTCCACTCTTTTTGATGCCTTTTTCGGTGAGCGTGAGCGAATTGAGCGCATTCATTTAAGAGCGCAGGACCTGCTTCGTCTGGTTACACGAACCAAGGCTAAATTAGAAAAGAAGCTGTCCTTGCAAAGAGAAGAATGGCAAAGCGCTTCCTTGGCAGAGTCATATCGCAAAACGGGTGATTTGATAACGGCGAATTTATACCGTCTTAAAAAGGGAATGCTCTCCTTTGTTGCTGTTGATTACGAAAAGGATCCGCCGGACGAAACGGTTGTGGCGCTTGACTCGCGCTATACCCCTGCCCAAAACGCGCAAAAAAACTATAAGCTCTATGCGAAGGCAAAAAAGGCAAGAGAAATTCTGGCAGAGCAGGTAGCGGTAACCGAGAAGGAGCTTGCCTATATGGAAACGGTTTTGCACTTCTTACAGGCGGCAGAAACCGAGGCAGACCTCTCTGATATACGCGATGAGCTCTATCATGCGGGCTATGGCTCCAAAATGCGCCGTTACACCCCGCAAAAAAATGTCAAGGTGCGTCCCTTACAGTACAAAACCTCTGGCGGATATACCGTCCTTTGCGGCAGAAATAATCTGCAAAACGACATTTTAACCTTCAAAACCGCCAAAAAAACGGATATATGGTTTCACGTAAAGGGGCTAACGGGCGCCCACGTGATTTTGGTCTGTGGGGAAGAAGAGCCCAATGAGCAGGATTACACCGAGGCGGCGGAAATTGCCGCCTAT
Source organism: Clostridia bacterium (assembly GCA_017936565.1). Lineage (GTDB taxonomy): Bacteria > Bacillota > Clostridia > Oscillospirales > CAG-272 > UBA1740. The sequence continues at coordinate 36,565 of JAGBFG010000025.1, read as the reverse complement.
CACTCCTGTGCCACGACGGATTTGGTGGCGGTGGATTATACAAGGGTGAAAAACGTGAAAAAGCCCCCTGCCGCAAAGCCGGGGTTTGTCACCTATAAAACCAATTATACTGCCTATGTGCATAAAAGAGAGAGCCTTGCGCATTTGTCGTAAGGGTGGAGGTTGCTTTGGTAGATTTACTGTCCTTGCAAAAACATTTTATTTTGCAGCATCTCAAAGAGGGAGATGTTGCCGTTGACTTCACAATGGGAAACGGAAACGATACCCTGTTTTTATCCCGCACCGTCGGGGAAAAGGGGAAGGTCTTTGCCTTTGACATTCAGGAAAGCGCCTTGGCGTCCACCAAAGCGCGCTTACAAGAGGAAGGTGCCCCCGAGAACTACACCTTGATTTGCGCCTCGCACCATCGTGTGAAGGAATTTGTCAATGAGCCCATTAAGGCAGGTATGTTCAATTTAGGGTATCTTCCCGGAAGCAACAAAAAGCAGGTAACCACTATGCGAGAAACCACCCTGCCTGCCGTAAAGGCGGCAGTAGAGCTTTTGTCTATGGACGGTGTTTTAATGATTGCCGTTTACCCGGGGCACGAGGAAGGAAAGAAGGAAGGGGAGATGCTTTTCGAGTATTTCAAGGACTTTGACAGGCGCCATATTTGCGTTTCCTGCTTTCGCATTGTAAACTCGCCCACCTCGCCCTTCTTCTATTTGGTCGAGAAAAGATAAAGGGGTATTACCGTTTTTATTAAAAAAGCCTAAAAAAGAAAAATAAAAAAATCTGTTTTACCTCTTGACAAAGCAGGAAAGGTATGCTATACTATGTAAAGCGTTTTGCTTTACATCAAAGGAAAGAGAAGAAAAAATGTTTGAAAAGAACCTTCAAATTGCCTTCTTGCTGGATTTTTACGGCGATGTTTTGTCGGAACACGACAGAACGATACTTGAGCTTTATTACGCAGAGGATTTGTCGCTTGCCGAAATTGCGGATAGCATCGGCATATCAAGGCAGGGCGTGCGCCATATCATCAAAAAAGGGGAAGAGAACCTTCTTTTTTGGGAAGAAAGGCTGCATTTGGCAAACCGATATAAAAGAATGAAAGAGGCGGCTGAAAAGCTTTTATCTCTGACCGACGCATTGGAAGAGGGAGAAGATGCCGTGGCTCTGGCAAAGGAAATGCGTTCCTGCGCCAACACCATTTTAGAAAATAACCAAGCCTAAGGAGGAAGCCTTATGTTTCAAAGCTTAACTGAAAAATTAGGCGCCGCCTTGCGAAAATTTCGCAACAAGGGCAGATTGACCGAGGCAGATGTCCGCGAGGGAATGCGCGAGGTTAAGCTCGCTCTGTTGGAGGCTGATGTAAACTTCAAGGTCGTCAAGGACTTTGTAAAAAACGTGACCGAGCGCGCCGTGGGAGAAACGGTGATGGAAAGCCTGCTTCCCGCGCAGCAAATCGTTAAAATTGTGCACGAGGAATTGATTGCCCTGATGGGCAGCGATTCTCCCAGGCTTGAAATTTCATCCCGTCCCCCAACCGTCGTGATGATGGTGGGCTTGCAGGGCGCGGGCAAAACGACGCACGCGGCAAAAATCGCGGGAATGTACAAGAAAAAGGGAAAAAATCCCTTGCTGGTTGCCTGTGACGTTTACCGTCCTGCCGCCATAAAGCAGTTGCAGGTGGTGGGGGAGTCGTTGCATATTCCCGTTTTTGAAATGGGAACGGATATCTCTCCCGTTAAAATCGCCAAGGAAGGCATTTCTTACGCAACCAAAAACGGCTATGACCTTGTGTTTATTGATACCGCGGGCCGTTTGCAAATAGACGAAGTGCTGATGCAGGAATTAAAGGATATCCAAAACGCCGTGAGTCCCACGGAGATACTCCTTGTGATTGACGCAATGACAGGGCAAGAGGCAGTCAACGTTGCCAAGTCCTTTAACGATCTTTTAGATATCACGGGCGTTGTATTAACCAAGCTCGACGGTGACGCCAGAGGCGGTGCCGCCTTGTCCGTGCGCTACGTAACGGGCAAGCCCATTAAGTTTATCGGTACGGGCGAAAAGATGGATATGATTGAGCTGTTCCATCCCGACAGAATGGCGTCCCATATATTAGGAATGGGAGATGTTCTTTCCCTGATTGAAAAAGCGGAGGAGGCAGTCGACCAAAAGAAAGCCGCTGAGCTTGAAAAGAAGCTTCGCGAGGCAACCTTCACCTTAGACGATTTCTTGGACCAGATGCACCAGATCAAAAAAATGGGCAATATAGAGCAGTTGCTTTCTATGATTCCCGGAATGAATGCGGGGGCATTGAAGGACGTTTCTATGGATGAATCCCGTATGGCGCAAACGGAAGCCATCATTCTTTCTATGACAGAGAAGGAAAGAATACAGCCCGACATCATCAACGGCTCACGTCGCCGCAGAATTGCGAAGGGCTCGGGAACGACGGTTGAGGATGTCAACCGCTTGCTTAAACAGTTTGAGCAGATGAAAAAAATGATGAAGCAGATGTCAGGCGCATCCCGTCATCGCGGCGGAATGTTTGGCGGAATGAAGCTCCCCTTTTAACACAGCTTATTAAAAAAATTAAAAATACAAAAATTTTCGGAGGAAAAAAACAATGGCAGTTAAAATCAGACTTAGAAGAATGGGCGCTAAGAAGGCTCCCTTTTACCGTGTGGTAGTGGCAGACAACCGTTATCCCCGTGATGGCAAATTTATCGAGGAAATCGGCTACTACGATCCTATGAAGGAGCCCGCTGTTATCAAAATCGATACAGAAAGAGCAAATGATTGGATCAAAAAGGGCGCGCAACCCACAGATACTGTTAAGTCCTTGTTGAAGAGAAGCGAATCCGCAAACTGATTGACCTTTAAGTACCACTACGAGTATCAAAAAAATGAGAAGGGCGTTTTTCGCGAGAAAAACAAAGAATAATAATGGATTATAAGAAACTTTTGACGGATATCGCCCGTGGTATTGTTGATTCGCCCGACAAGGTTTGCGTAACCGAAACGGTGGAAGGCAATGATGTTAAATTGCTTTTGACCGTTGCGCCGGAGGACACCGGTATGGTTATCGGCAGACACGGAAAAATCGCCAAGGCAATACGCACCATGATGAAGGCCGCATCCATCGGAAACGGTCATCATATCACGGTAGAAATCGAATAAGAAAAGGCTGTCCTTGCAGAGTAAAAGCAAGGGCAGTTTTTTTGTAAAAATGGAAGAAGTTTCATAAAAATTTATGCAAAAATTGTTTACTTTCCGCGGAAAATATGCTATAATACAATGAAAACGTGTGGAAATACTACTGTTTTCTGAAAAACAGATAAAAAACAGCTTCCTCTTATGTCGCGTCATAAGAAGAGAAAGAAGAAAAATATGGGGCTTTTTCAAAAATTGGGATTCAAAAAGGCATCTACAGGGAAGAAGCACGCCCAAGAGCTGCACGGGCAGGCAATCAAGTACGTAACGGAGCGAAGAAATGAGGAAGATATCGTAGTGGGCAGAGGCGGCTCTATTTCCGTAAGAAACGGTGATTTACTTTTGTTTTCATCGGATACCATTCTGCTTCGCGCCGATATCAATACGCTTGAAGCATCGTATCTTTTGTCGGGTGATGGCGTCATACTTGAAGCGCCCAATAAGGAAGAAAACGGAAAAATCCGTAAATATATCGCCTATTTCGTGTATTACAGAAAGTAAAGGGGGCGTTTTTATGGGGTTGACCTATCAGATTTCCCGCATTTTGCGCACGCTAAACGGAAAAATCCGTCCAAAAACCGCCGCTGTCGTGTTGGCGGGCGGCGTTGGCGCCAGAATGCAATGCACGGAAACAACCAAGCAATTGCTGACGCTTTGCGGTGTACCCGTTGTCGTGCGCAGCGTCATGGCATTTGACTCTTCGCCTTATATCGACGAAATCGTGGTTGTCGTAAGGCAGGAAGAGAAGAAAATGATAGAGGACCTTTTGCGCAAGCATCAGGTTAAAAAGGTTTCTAAAATCGTCCTTGGCGGAGAAACCAGACAGCAGTCAGCTGAAAAGGGTCTTGATGCGGTTTCCCCTGCTATAAAATATATCGCTATTCACGATGCCGCGCGTTGCTTGATAACGCCAAAGATGATTGATAAGGTGGTCTCTGCCGCCTATGGCACAAGAGCCGCAAGCGCAGGCACCCCCGCAAGCGACACTGTGAAAGAGGTGGATAAAAACGGCTTTGTGACGAAAACCCCTGAGCGCGCAACCGTTTGGTTGGCGCAAACCCCTCAGGTCTTCCAGATCTCCTTGTACCGTGTTGCCGTCGAAATGGCGAAAAAGGACTCCTTTGCGGTAACGGACGACAATATGCTGGTTGAAAGGCTGGGGCAAGCCGTTAAAATGGTGGACTGTGGAAAAGAAAATATTAAATTGACTGTTCCGCAGGATTTGCTGTTTGCAGAGGCTATTTTACAAAGCAGAGAAAAAGGCGTTCTGCCTGAAAATAAAGACTGAAAAGAGGGTAACTATGCTATATCGCATTGGACACGGATATGATGTGCATCGCTTGGTAGAGAAAAGACCTCTGATTTTGGGCGGGGCTTCTATTCCGCACACTCTGGGGCTTTTGGGGCATTCGGATGCCGATGTTGTGCTTCACGCCGCGATGGATGCCGTGCTTGGCGCGCTGTGCTTAGGGGATATAGGAAAGCTTTTTCCCGATACTGACGAGGCGTACAAGGGGATTTCGAGCACCTTACTTACCAAAGCCGTCCTTGCCCGAATGAATGAGGCGGGCTATCGCTTGGGGAATATGGATATCACCGTTATCGCCCAAAAGCCAAGACTTGCCCCTTACATAGAGCAAATGCGTCAAAATATCGCGGTAGCTTTTGGGACGGATATTTCTTGTATCAGCGTAAAAGCCACCACCGAGGAAAAGCTCGGCTTTTCAGGCAGGGAAGAGGGAATAGCGGCGCACGCCGTCTGTCTGTGCGTTCCCATTGAATAAGTCCTTAAAATCAAAGGGACTGCCGTTTCCGACAGTCCTTACAGTATCGATCCCGTTTTGTAGGTTGGGCACTTCCTTGGCTTTCGGCGTCTGTAAAACGGGAGGGAGATACGGGTTTTGCCAAGTGATTTAGGCTATATTGAAATGTCACGCCCTTTTATTAGGATATGGCAAAAACCAAAACAGGACACATCCTGGACCTCAAACAAAATGAAGAAAAGTATGACAGATATGACAGAAAGGTACGGTAATAAAAAATGGTAAAAATTGCTCCTTCGCTTTTAGCGGCAGACTTTTCCCGATTGGCAGAAGAAGTGGCGGCTATTGAAAAGGCAGGTGCCGAGTGGCTTCATTTGGATGTCATGGACGGTGCTTTTGTTCCCAATATCAGCTTCGGCGCGGATGTAATAGCGGCGGTGCGACGTGAAAGTCACCTGCTTTTTGACGTTCATTTGATGATAGAAGAGCCTATACGCTATATTTCTTCCTTCGTCAAGGCGGGGGCTGACTTAATTACCGTTCACTTAGAAGCCTGTAAGGACGTCAAGGAAACCCTCTCTATGATAAAGGCAAGCGGTAAAATGGCGGGGCTTTCCATCAAACCGAATACCCCTGCTGATGCCGCATATCCTTATTTGGAGCTCTGCGATTTGGTTTTGGTTATGTCTGTTGAGCCGGGCTTTGGCGGTCAGAAGCTGATCCCCGAAACCTTGGAAAAAATATCTCTCTTGAAGAAAGAGACGCAAAGACGCGGGCTTGACGTGCTGCTTGAGGTGGACGGCGGTATTCAAGCCGAAAACGCGCCGTCTGCCATCTCTAAGGGCGCGGATGTTCTGGTCGCGGGCTCTTCCGTGTTCAGAAAGCCCGATTACAAAGAGGCGATTTCTCTTATTCGCGGATAACGCGCTTCATTCTATAAATGTTTACAAACATTTTTGCAAAATACTGTTTACAAAACGGGCAGAATGAAGTAAAATAATACGAAGGTTATATATTTTTTGTTTTCAAAACTCAAAGGCAACGATAGGCGAAGAGAGAAGCTCTGCTTTTCGCTATGGTTACCGGATAAAGAAAGGACTCCTCTTTTATGAGGAAAGGGTCAGTACAAATGAAAACACAACCAAAATACCGCCGCATCTTATTAAAGCTATCGGGAGAGGCGCTTGCCGCAGGTGGACAGGGCATCCTGAATGACGATTTTGTGATGACGGTAGCAGGCGTTTTGAAAAAATGCTTGGCAGAGGGCGTCGAGATCGGCGTCATTGTCGGCGCGGGTAACATCTGGCGCGGCAGACAAGGAAGCGATATGGACCCCACTCGCGCGGATTCTATGGGAATGCTGGCAACTGCCATCAATTCTATTGCCCTGCAAGACGCCTTCGTGCGCGCGGGGATTGACGCAAGAGTGATGACCGCCGTTCCTATGGAGCGCTTTGCGGAGCCCTTTGTCAGAGATAAGGCTATTCGTTATTTGGAAAGCGGTAAGGTTGTTATTTTCGGTTGCGGACTTGGCATTCCTTTCCTCTCTACCGATACTGCCGCCGCTGTTCGCGCCGCGGAAATAGGAGCAGATGTGGTCTTGATGGCGAAAAATATCGACGCTATTTATACTGCAGATCCTCGCAAGGACCCCACCGCTGTTCCGCTTGAAGCTATCTCTTACAACGAAATTTTGCAAAAGGGCTTGTCGGCACTAGACTTTACCGCGACTGCCTTCTGTATGGATAAGCATATTCCCGTTTTGGCGTTTGGGCTTTCCAACCCCGATAATATCTATAAAGCCGTTATGGGTGAAAAATTAGGCACCTTAATTGGCGACTGACGACATAAAACACACATCAACATAAAGGAGAAAAAAGATGAAACTTGATTGCAGACCCTTTGAAGAAAAAATGAAAAAGACGTTGGATAGCTACGCCTATACACTTTCGACCCTGCGTGCAGGTCGCGCAACCCCCGATGTTCTTTCCCCTATTAAATTTGAATATTACGGAGCGCCCACTCCCATCTCTCAGATGGCAGAGATCAAAACCTCGGATGCCAGAACCTTGGTTATTCAACCTTGGGATGCTTCTACGGTAAAGGATATTGAGAAGGCTATTTTGGCTTCTGATTTGGGTATTACCCCTATGAATGACGGACGTATCATCCGTCTTGTTTTCCCGCAGCTGACAGAGGAGCGCCGTAAGGAAATGGCAAAGCAGATTTCCAAATACGGGGAAGATGCAAAGGTTGCCATCCGTAACGTGCGCCGTGACGCCAATGACGCCACGAAGGAAATGAAGAAAAGGTCTGAAATGACGGAGGACGAGGTCAAGGCAAGCGACAAGGCAGTGCAGGACCTGACAGACCGTTATATCAAGGAAATAGATAATATGACCGCGGCAAAAACCAAAGAAATTATGGAGATTTAATTGGTGCAAACGGAAGATGTATCAAAGGATTTCTCGCAAGTCAGGCATATTGCCTTTATTATGGACGGTAACGGCAGATGGGCTAAGCTTCGCGGACTTCCCAGAACCAGCGGTCACGCAGAAGGGGCTAAAACCTTTGACAAAATAATGCGCGCCTGCTTTGCGCGCGGAATCAATACCGTGACCGTGTATGCCTTTTCCACGGAAAATTGGTCTCGCCCCGAGGTCGAGGTGAAAACCATTCTTAAACTGATGTCCCAATACATCAGCTATGCCGAAAAAAAAATAAACGAAAATGACATTCGCGTTATTTTTTTGGGCGATAAAGGCAGGCTTTCTCCCGCCTTGCGCAAAAAAGCAGAGGCTTTGGAGGAAAAATCAAAGAACAATGGCCATATTCTGAATATCGCCTTTAACTATGGCGGGCGTGATGAGTTGGTTCACGTGTTTCGCCGTTTAATCCAAGAAGGAAAAACGGATATCACGGAGGACGATATTACGTCCCGTCTTTACACAGCAGAATCTCCCGCGCTTGACTTGGTGGTGCGTACAGGGGGAGATTTGCGTATTTCCAACTTTTTGATTTGGCAATCCGCCTATGCCGAATATTATTTTACCCCCACGCTTTGGCCCGATTTTTCCGAAGAGGAATTGGATAAGGCGTTGCTCGACTTTTGCGCGAGAGAACGCCGCTTCGGCAAGGTTTGACACAAGCCTTAACTCCAAGAAAAAAAGTCTAAAAACAGCTTTTAGACCTTATGAAAAGGTATGGCGCAGATTTGCCATAGGCAAACCACAGCAAAACGCCGCTTTATACCAAAAGAAAGGTATGGTCAATTTATGAAACAGCGCATTATTACCGCGCTTTTAGGGTGCTTGGTTTTGTTTCCCGTTCTGTATTTTTCGGGAACCATTGTTTTTCCCATTGCCTGCGCCGCTTGCAGCTTAGTGGGAGCATATGAGCTTTGCGCCTGCTTTGGCGTTCACAAAAAATTACATCTGGTGGTGCCTACCTATTTGTATGCCGCGGCAGCACCGCTGCTTACGCACTTTCTCTTTCAAGAAAGCACAAGGGCATATCTCTTGTTTTTCTCCACTTTGTCCTTCGCGTTGATTTTGTATTACATTCTTGCTTGCGTCTTTTCAAGGGGAGACAACCGCTTTTCTGTCTTGTCGCAGGTGGCAGTCAGCACGATATACGTGGTGGTCGGCTTTACATCCTTGGCGCTTGTGCGGCGTGGCGAAAACGGCGCGTATCTGTTTTGGCTTGTCTTTGTTGGCGGCTGGATAACGGATATTATGGCATATTTTACAGGGTATTTCTTCGGCAAGCACAAGCTGTGTCCGTTAATCAGCCCTAAAAAGACCATAGAGGGAAGTATCGGCGGCAGTCTTTTCTGCGTTTTGGCATTTTTGCTATACGGCTTTATTTTACAGCGTTATTTCTTTCTTTCTCCCAATTATCTGATACTTGGCATCAGCGGACTTATTATTTCTATTATTTCTCAAATCGGCGATTTGTCCGCCTCTATCATCAAGAGAGAAAATAACATTAAGGATTTCGGCAATATTCTGCCGGGGCACGGGGGTATTATCGACAGGTTTGACTCCCTTTTACCCGTAGCGCCTCTGTTGCTGTTTATTTTTGAACTATACCGTCTTATCTAATCTTTATCGGGAGCTTTCAAAACGGCTTGGCAGAGAGACATACACCTCTTTAACCAAAGGGCGCTTTATCCCGTGCTTATGTATTAAAGTATTGCAAAGCAGTTTGGGGTTGTTGCCTTAGCGTGACAACCCTTTCTTTGTCAGCTTCAAATCAATGATAATGTAAAAGCAGTCCCTCAACGGTAGCAGAAAGGAAGCCTATGAACAAGAATATATACCCCTCTTCCATTGCGGTACTCGGCGCGACAGGCTCTGTCGGTATACAGGCGCTTGACGTTGCAGAGCGGGCGGGTGTTCCCGTCGCCTTAATGAGTGCCAGAAAAAATGTTTCTTCTGCCGAAAATTTAATCAGGCATTTTTCCCCCTCTGTCTTCGTTATGACCGAAGAAGAGGCGGCACGCTCCTTGGCGGCTCGCGTGAAGGATACAAAGACAAGGGTGCTTGCAGGCAAGGAAGCCTTGCTTGACGCCATAAGGGAAACAAAAGCCCCTGTCGTTATCCATTCCATTTTGGGAGAAGCGGGATTGTTGCCCGCCATTGCCGCTGTGGAAAGCGGAAAGCAAATAGGTCTCGCCAACAAGGAAACCATGGTAATTGCGGGTGACCTTGTCAATGAAAAATGCAAGGAAAGTGGGGCTGTCATCATTCCTGTTGACAGTGAGCACAGCGCCATTTTCCAATGCCTGCAATGCGGCAGACCCGAGGAAGTGCGCTCTATATTTTTAACGGCATCGGGCGGGCCCTTTTACGGCTATGATAAGAAAAAGCTAAAAACGGTAGACAAGGCGAAGACCTTGGCGCATCCCACTTGGAAAATGGGAGAAAAAATCACGGTAGACTCGGCAACCTTGATGAATAAGGGCTTTGAGGTGATTGAAGCGGTGCGTTTGTTTTCTCTTTCCCCCGAGCAAATCAAGGTAGTTATTCACAGAGAAAGCATATTGCATTCCGCGGTGGAATATATTGATTCTGCGGTGATTGCCCAGATGGGTGTGCCGGATATGCGCCTTTGCGTGCAGTACGCGCTGACCTATCCGCATCGCGTAGAGGGGGACGTCAAGCCCCTCTCCCTAACGGAAATAGGGAAAATGACGTTTGCCGAGCCCGACTGCGAGGCGTTCCCGCTGTTGCCGTTAGCCTATCGCGCGATTGAATGGGGGGGAGCCGTTCCTGCTATTCTGAACGCTGTCAACGAAGAGGCGGTTTCTGCCTTCTTGGAAGAAAAAATATCCTTCTGCCAGATATCCGAAACGGTGCAGACGCTGGTGGAAGAAATGCAGAACGAAAAGAAGAAGACCACCCTGTCCGAGCGCTTGGATGCCGCAAACGAAGCGCGCGAAAAAGCAAAAGATTATCTTTTGAGGATAAGAAAATAACAGTAACGCAAGCGGCGATTGGAAAGGATACGGATTTATGAATACAGTTCTCACAGTTTTGATTGCCGTGCTTGTGTTTGGCTTTTTGATTTTTATTCACGAATTAGGGCATTTTTTAACGGCAAGAGCCTTTGGTGTCAGAGTGTATGAGTTTTCTATCGGTATGGGACCGAAGCTGCTTTGGTTCGACTCCAAAAAAAGCGGTATTCGGTATCAGCTTTGTATGTTTCCCTTTGGCGGATATGTGAATTTCGGTGAGGAAGGGAAGGACGATGCGGATTTTTCCGAGGACCCCAAGGCATTAAGTAACCAAAAGCCCTATAAGCGCTTTATCATTATGGCGGCAGGGGGCGTTGTCAATCTTTTGGCAGGCTTCATTTTAATGTTCGCCGTGGTTGTTTCCAGTCAGCTTGGCTCAACAGTCGTTGCCGGCTTTCCCGAGGAAATTCGCCACGAGGAAGTATGCACGGCGGATTACGGCTTGCAAAGCGGCGATAAGGTCGTTTCCGTGGGCGGTAAAAGGGTGCATACCTCTATGGAATTAGATTACGAAATTTTAAGAAACGGCATCACTCCCTTAGAGGTCGTTGTTTTGCGTGGGGGCGAGTATGTGACCTTAGAGATCACCTTTCCCACAGAAACGACAAGCGGGCAGATTACAGGCACGAGGGATTTTTCCCTTTACGAAGAGCCTAAAACCTTCAGCAGCGTGATGTCGCATACCTTTTACCGCAGCATTTGCACCGTCAGAATGGTTTGGGAATCTCTCTATGATCTGATAACTGGAAGATTTGGTATTGAGGCGGTCAGCGGTCCTGTCGGTATTACGACGACGATGGGAGAAGCGGCTTCCTACGGCTTTGTGCCTCTTCTGCATATGGTCGCTATCATCAGTATTAACCTTGGTATCGTCAATCTCTTTCCTCTGCCCGCGCTTGACGGTGGAAGGCTTGTGTTTGTTATTATCGAAATGATACGCCGCAAGCCCATATCCAGAGAATTGGAAGCCAAAATTCACGGCATAGGAATGCTGCTGCTTTTGCTTCTCACGGTTTTCATTATGTTCAAGGATATTCGCGCGCTCTTTTGAGTAGTCAGTAGAATAAAGCGAAAGGAAACGCTATGGCAGACACACCCTTTGTACGAAGAAAAAGCAGAAAAATACAGGTTGGCGGCGTGGCAATCGGGGCAGAAGCGCCCATTTCCGTGCAGTCAATGACCAACACCGATACCCATAATATTGAAAAAACGTGCGCTCAGATTCTTGCACTGCGGGATGCGGGGTGCGATATTGTGCGTCTGGCTGTTCCCGATTTAGATGCCGCTTCGGCATTGGCACATATCAAAAGGGCGGTTGCAGACGTTCCTCTTGTGGCGGACATTCATTTTGATTACCGTATCGCCCTGGCAGCTGTAGAAGCGGGGGTGGATAAAATTCGCATCAACCCAGGCAATATCGGCAGTAAGGAGCGCGTGGAAAAGGTTGCCGCCGCTTGCTATGACAAAAAAATTCCCATTCGTATCGGCGTTAACAGCGGTTCCTTGGAAAAGAGTATTTTGGATAAATACGGCGCGCCAACGCCTGCCGCCTTGGCGGAAAGTGCGATGTTTCACGCTTCTTTGCTTGAAGAGGTCGGCTTTCGGGATATTGCCATTTCCGTTAAGGCTTCAACCGTTACGGATATGATAAAGGCAAATCGCCTGTTGGCAGAGGTGTGTGATTATCCCTTGCATTTAGGTGTCACTGAGGCGGGAAGTGCAGATAGCGGCAGCGTGAAGAGTGCTGTCGGCATAGGCGCCTTGCTCGCCGAGGGCATCGGGGATACCCTGCGGGTGTCCTTAACGGCAGATCCCGTTCTTGAAGTAAAAGAGGGGCGTGCCATCTTGTCTGCCTTAGGGCTTTTGAAGGACAAGCAGATGGATATTGTTTCTTGCCCTACCTGCGGCAGAACGCAAATTGACTTGATTCCTCTTTTGGCTGCCTTTGAAGAAGAGGTTGACAAGCACCTCTTGCGCTCTCTTCCCATCAAGGTGGCGTTTATGGGATGCGCGGTCAACGGTCCGGGCGAAGCGAGAGAAGCGGATATCGGCGTTGCGGGCGGTATCAATGAGGGGCTTTTGTTCCGTTACGGAAAGCCCATAGGAAAAGTAAAGGCAGAAGAGATTATTCCCGCTTTAATACGAGAAATTATTGCCTTACGGGACAGTCAAGCGTAAATCCTGGCTGTTACTTCAAAGGAAAAATAACAGTCGGCATGGCTTGACAGAGAAAGGAAACGGCAATGGCAGACAAAAAAGGCTTTTTTGATTTTTTTACGAAATATACGCCTAAAAGCGAAGAAGCAAGGGAAATTCTTGCCTTGGCTGAGGACGTGCGTGTGCGGTTTGCCAAGGAGCAGAACAGAGTTGAGGTGCTCGCGCATTTTCCCGTTATCGTTCGCGCCGCTATATTGTATGAAATAGAAGACGATATTTGCGCGTCCTATGAGCTGGTTTCTGCGCGCATTTTGCCGAATTTCCCAGCCGCTCTGTTCAAGCCCGATTATATGGAGGACGTATTGGAAGAAGCGGTCAAGGTGGGCGTTATCACCAAGGGCTTCTTTTCGGACGCCTCTTATTTTGACGATGGCACCGTTCTTAAAATCACCATTCCCTTTACTCAGGATGCCATTGATTTTATGAATGAGTCGGGCACGTCCCAAATGCTTTCTTCCATTCTGGCGAGCCGCTTTAATATTTCCCGAGAAATATTTGTTTGCTCGGATGAGGAAACGACCCTTAAAATGAAGGAGCGGGATAAACGCAGAGAGGAAGTTTTGCGAGAATACGATAGGCAAGCCTTGGCGTCCTTCCGCGAGCAGCTGCAACAGTCGGAAGCGGCAGAGGAGGATCCTCACGCTGACTTTGAGCAGAGAAGAACCATTACAAACAAAAGCGAAGCTGTCCAAAGAGATAAAGCGCTTTGCAAAATAGGTAGTATGACCTTTGATACCGCAGAGGGAGAGGTTGTCTACGGTGATGAGATAGACGTGGATAAGGCGTCCTCTATCAGCAATATCAAGGAGCCAAGAGGAACGGTTATCCTGCTTGGTGAAATCTTTGAGGTTGAAACCAAGGAAAACCGTGAAGGAACGAAGGTGCAAATCACCGTCGGTATCTATGACGGAAGCGGCTCTATCTATCTGAAAAAGCAAATGGATAAGGACGATTTTACTTCCTTAAAGGACGTCTTGAAGCAAGGGGTGTCTATTGCCGTCAAGGGCTCGCTTTATGCCGACAAATTTGACGGGCAAACAACCCTCTCCTTGCGCGCCTTAATGAAAATCAAGCGTGTAAAGAAAAAGGACAATGCCGAAAAAAAGAGGGTAGAGCTGCATCTGCATACGGTCATGTCCGCTATGGACGCTATTATTCAGCCCGCCGAGGTGGTTGAAATCGCCACTCGCTTTGGTCATAGCGCCATTGCCGTGACGGATCACGGAAATGTGCAAGCCTTTCCTGAGGTGATGCTGGCGGCAGAAAAGAAAAACCCTGATTTGAAGGTTTTATACGGAATAGAGGCGTATTACGTCAATGACGAGGCTTCCGCTCTTTCGGGTATAACGGACAGCAGCTTTGACCAGACAACCGTTGTTTTTGACTTGGAAACCACGGGTCTTTCCGCAACGTCCTGTGAAATTATAGAGTTCGGCGCGGTGAAAATACAGGGTGGCGAGGTCGTTGACCGTTTCAGCAGCTTTTGCAACCCGGGCGTTCCTATCCCCGCTAAAATCACGGAGCTGACCTCTATAACGGATGATATGGTTAAGGATACTCCGCCTGTCAAGGACGTGCTTGTGGACTTCCTTGCCTTTTGCGGTGACGCGCTCTTGGTGGCGCATAACGCCAAATTTGATATGGGCTTCGTGCGCGCCGCGGCGGAGAAAAACGACCTTGCGTTTAACAACCCTTCGCTTGATACGGTTGCCATTTCTCAATATGTAAACGCCACCTTAAAAATGCATACGCTGGATAACATCGCTTCGCACTACGGCTTGGGAGATTTTAACCACCATAGAGCCGTTGACGACGCAGAAATGCTGTATTTGATTTTCAAGGAAATGCACGCGCGCTTAAAAAAGGAAGGTATCCTTGATTATACCGCGCTTGCAGAGGCGATGAGCGTAAACTCCGACCCCTTGAAGCTGCGTCCTTATCATATGATTATTTTGGCGCAAAACCAAACGGGGCTCAAAAACCTGTATAAGCTAATCTCTTCCAGCTATTTGCAATATTATTTCAAAAGGCCCCGCATTCCCCGTTCGGAAATTGAAAAGCACAGGGAAGGGCTCTTAATCGGCTCTGCCTGCGAAGCGGGAGAGCTGTATAGCGCTATATTAGACAACCGCTCGGAGAGCGAAATTGAAAAAATCGCGTCCTTTTACGATTATCTTGAAATTCAGCCCCTTTGTAATAATATGTTTTTAGTGGAAGAAGAGGGGCGCGGCGTTGCGAGCGTAGAGGAGCTGAAAAGCATCAATCGGCGCATCATTGCTCTTGGTAAAAAATTAGGCAAAATGACCGTTGCTACCTGTGACGCTCATTTCCCCGAAAAAGAGGATGAGATTTACAGAAAAATTCTGCTTGCGGGAATGAAATTCAAGGACGCCGATAAGGATACAGGCATTTATCTGCGTACCACCGAAGAGATGTTGGAGGAGTTTTCCTATCTTGGAGAGGACCTGGCTTATGAGGTGGTCGTGGAAAACACCAATAAAATAGCAGACTCCATAGAGAAGCTGCGCCCCATTCCCAAGGGTACATATACCCCCAGCATCGAAGGCTCTGAGGATGAATTACAAAGGCTTTGCTGGGAAAGGGCGATGGATTGGTATGGCTTTGAGGGAAAAATCCCCCCTCTTGTCAGTGACCGCTTGAACAAGGAGCTTGACTCTATTATCAAGCACGGCTTCGCCGTCTTGTATATGATTGCGCAAAAATTAGTGGCATATAGCGAAAAGCAAGGATATTTGGTAGGCTCTCGCGGCTCTGTTGGCTCTTCCTTCGTGGCGATTATGTCGGGTATCTCTGAGGTAAACCCCCTGCCGCCTCATTGGCGCTGTCCCAAGTGCCGCTACAATGAATTTGTGACGGACGGCACGTATGGCTCGGGCTTTGATATGCCCGACAGGGTCTGTCCGCACTGTCAAACGCCTATGTATTCGGACGGGCAGGACATTCCCTTTGAAACCTTCTTGGGCTTCTACGGGGATAAATCCCCCGATATCGACTTGAATTTTTCGGGAGACGTGCAGCCCTTGGTGCATAAGTATACCGAGGAGCTCTTCGGGAAGGGGCACGTGTTCCGCGCGGGAACGCTGGGTACGCTTGCCTCTAAAACCGCCTTCGGCTTTGTCGCCAAATATTTGGAGGACCGCAAAATTGAATTGCCCAAGGCAGAGGTTTCTCATCTTATCAGCCGCTGTATCGGTGTAAAGCGCACAACAGGTCAGCACCCGGGCGGTATCATCGTTGTGCCGACAGAATACGATATTCACGATTTTACCCCCGTACAGCATCCGGCGGATGACGCATCCTCGGATATCATTACCACGCATTTTCCCTTTGAATTTTTGCACGATACCATTTTGAAGTTGGACGAGCTTGGGCACGATATGCCAACCAAGTATAAAATGCTGGAGCGCTATACGGGCACCAGCGTCCTTGACGTC
This sequence comes from Clostridia bacterium, assembly GCA_017936565.1. Lineage (GTDB taxonomy): Bacteria > Bacillota > Clostridia > Oscillospirales > CAG-272 > UBA1740. Next base: position 20,408 of record JAGBFG010000025.1, on the reverse strand, counting down.
AAAATGAATGACAAATCCATCTACGAGCTCTTCAAAAGTCCCGCTCCCTTGGGTGTGACACCTGAGCAAATCGGCTGTCCTCTTGGAACGTACGGCTTGCCCGAGATGGGAACATCCTTCATCCAACAGGTGCTTGTAGACGCAAAGCCCAAGAACTTTGCCGACCTTATGCAGATTTCGGGCTTGACGCACGGCACAAACGTGTGGCTCGGTAACGCGCAGGATTTGATTAAAGAGGGTATTTGTGATATTTCGCAGGTTGTGGGAACGCGTGACGGTATTATGCTGTATTTAATTCGGCACGAACTGGATAACGGTATGGCGTTCAAGATTATGGAAGACGTGCGTAAGGGAAAAGGCTTGAAGCCCGAATACGAGGAAGCTATGCTTGCTCACGGGGTTCCCGAATAGTACATTTCTTCCTGTAAAAAAATCAAATATATGTTCCCCAAGGCGCACGCCGCGGCTTACGTTATGTCCGCCATTCGTCTTGGTTGGTATAAAATTTATTATCCTATGGAATTTTATGCCGCCTTCCTCACCGTTGCCCCGGGCGGATTTGACGCCGAAATTGTAATGGGTGGGCTCTCTTCCATCAATGCAACCTTGGAGGCTTTGGAAAACACAGGCACCAAGGCAACGCAAAAGGAGCAAGAGCAGCACACAACGCTTTTGCTTGTCCGTGAGGCATTGTGCCGCGGGGTGAGGTTTTTACCCGTGAGCCTGATGCACTCTCATGCCACGGCATTTTTGCCTGAAAACGGTCAAATCAGAATGCCCTTCAACTCGTTGGGTGGGCTTGGCATCAGCGCCGCTGAAAGGATTGTGCAATGCCGCGAGGAAGGGGAGATTTTCTCCGTGGAAGAATTGCGGCAAAAGGCAGGGTTGAGTAAATCCGTTATTGCCCTGCTTCGTCGGTGCGGCGCGCTTGACGGGCTTTCCGAAACCAACCAGTTTACTCTTTTTTAACCAAAAAGGCTGCTTCACTGTTCGTGAAGCACCGAAAAGCAACACAAAACGGTTGCTTTTCTGCCCTGTTGGTTACAATTTCACAGAAATTATAACACAACCTGCAAATTTTCTGAGAAAAATTCAGCAATTTGCGCCTTTGTTGGCACAAATTGCCGTGGGGCTGAATCAATGACTCAGCCCCTGAAAAAGTATGTCGTAAGCCTCAAAATAAAAGAAGAAACAGTAAAAAGGTTTCTAATTCATCTCTACTGTTCTCCGATAAAAGAAAGGCTAAAAGAACAAGAAGATTATCCGCTGTTAAAAATTCCTTGATTTCCTCGGATTTTGGCTCTTCGCTCCTTGCGATATCCGCTTGGGGAAAAGGGGTGTCCTCTGTTTTCTCTTCCAAAACGGGTGGCAGCTCCTCTTCCAAGGCTTCTTCCTTCGGCTTGGCTGTTCTGAACTGACTGCCACCGTAATTTTCGGGAACAGTTACCTCTTCATTCGGAGTGTACCGACGGGTATACATAACCTTCCCCCTTCTTTTCTTTGTCTTTGCGGAAGAGCTCCATGGTGTCTTGCAGCATTAAAACAAGGTCAATCGCCCTTTGCCGTTCAGGTGACAAAAAGGGCTTTAAGGCACATAAAAGCGCTTTGCGCGCATTTTCCTGCTTTGGTGAAGAAGCAAGTGCGTTTGCGGGAAGCGAGGGTGGCTTTTCTTGGTGTGATGGGGGCTTTGGCGGCGGCATTTGTCCCAAAAGGGAAGACAGCATAGAAAGCGCCTCGGGATTTTTCAAAAGTCCCGATAAAAGTCCGGAAAGGTCAGGCATTTCGCTTTGGCTCATGACGGATTTCTTCCCCTTTTGTATGTATGAATAAGGCTTGCCGCTTCCTCAACGGATTTCTGAGACGCCCCTTTTAACGTCTGTCGCAGCTTTTGCATATCAGCGGGACTTGGTTGGCGTTCCGGCAAGGCAATGCCGTTTTCCGCGGCGATTCGTCTGAGCGCCTTCCATAACGCAACATCATCTTGTTCAAGCAGCTGCCGCAGGGCTTCCGGGTTAAATTGCATATCATCACCTCTTTCGGTAGTCTTGCTGTCAGTATATGCGTCTTTTGGAGAAGTGACACAGAACGGTTATTCTTGCGCCTTGGCGCCAAAGGAGCTTATATGGAAATTCTTGTTTTTTCAGATTCACACCGCAACCTGTCGCCGATGCTTCGGGTTATGCAAAGCCATAAGGATGTGGCTATGGTGCTTTTTTGCGGTGACGGAATAGGTGACGCTATCTCTTTATCTATGGAGTTTCCTCTTATACCCTTGCGCGCGGTAAGAGGGAATTGCGACTTTACCGCTTCTCTTGAATATCCCGAAGAGGATTTTTTTGAGGTGGCAGGGGTTTCCGTTTTGCTGACGCACGGTCATTTGTACGGCGTAAAGCACAGCACAACGCGCGCCTTGGAAAGAGCCAAGCAATTAGGAGCGGACATCGTTGTCTTCGGGCATACGCACAACGCCCTTGAGGCGTATGAAGCGGTAGGCGAAAAGAGAATAGCCCTCTTTAACCCGGGAAGCATCGGGATAAAAAAGGACGGTGCGCTTCATTACGGTATTATTGAAATTAAAAACGGCGCGTTCTTGCTTTCACACGGAACTGTGGACGGATAAGACGGATAAAATCAAGAGAAACAGAAAGGAAGCTATTAAGCAATGGCAGAGAAAAAAACATTTCCCCCCGAAAAAGAAGAGCAAATATATCAAGCGGTGGAAAAGCCTGAAAGCATCAAGCAAATCCCTTCCTATATTTTTCGGCTTATCGGCAAATTTTTCAGCCGTTTCTCGTATATCATAAGGCTGGTGTGGGAAGCGAGCCCCCTTGTTTTGATTTTGATGACCTTCTGCTGCCTTTGCGACGGATTTTTGCCCGTTGTCGGCGCCTATATTTCAAAGGACCTGCTCAATGCCGTTTCGGAGCTCTTGCACACAGAGGAAATTCTTGTCGCGGTAAAGGCAGGACAAAGGCCCATTGAGAGCGTTTTCTCTCCCATGTTCCAAACGGTTCTCGTTATTTTGCTTTTATATTTCGCGTATCGGTTTATCCACAAAATCTTGAATCTTTTGTCTACCATCGTCAACAATATCGCGGGGGAGATGGTCTGTAATCATATCAAGGTCAAAATCATTGAAAAAGCCAAAACGGTAGATTTGGCAAGCTTTGACCGCCCTTCCTTTTACGAAAAATTAGAAAATGCCAACAGGGAAGCGGGAATGCGCCCCATCGGCATTATGCGCTCTACCTTCAACGTCATCAGCACCCTTATCAGCATCGTTGGCTTTGCGGTGGTTTTAGTGACCCTTCATCCGCTTGCCCCCGTGTTTATCGCCGTTATGGCGCTGCCCGGCGCTATCGTTTCCTACGTATACCGACATAAGCAGTTCCGTTATATGCGCCGTCGCTCCAAGGATAGACGGCAAATGGATTACTTTTCCGGCTTAATGGTGGATAAGGATAAGGCCAAGGAAATTCGCATTATGGGTCTTTCCGATACCTTTATTACCCGTTATAAGCAGGTGTTCGCGCGGTATTTTAAGGGCATCAAGCGCCTGATTTTGAAGGAAGGGCTGTGGCAGGTTTTCTTCTCCTTCTTCTCCTTGGCAGCGCATTTCGCTGTGTTTCTTTACGTGGCATACAGCGTTGCGAACGGAGCGGGGCAAATTGGAGATTATTCTCTTTATACAGGGGCTCTTGGATCTATCGCGACCTACGTTGCCACTCTGGTGGCGGCAACCGCCTCTATCTATGAGGGAACGCTCTTTATCGATAATATGATGGTGTTTATGCAGGAAAAAAGAGCCATCGTTCCTTCGGTAAGTGAGCCGAAAATCCCTTCGCGCCATACCTCTCATACAATAGAATTTTCCCACGTTTCCTTTGCGTATCCGGGAACAGAGCGCAAGGTGATTGATGACGTTTCCTTCCAAATCCAAGCGGGTGAAAACGTCGTTCTCGTGGGCTTGAATGGCGCGGGAAAAACCACCTTAATAAAGCTTTTGACCCGCCTATATGATCCAACCGAGGGAGAAATTCTTTTAGACGGAGTGAATATCAAGGAATACGATGTTGAGAAGCTCTATGAGCTTTTCGGTATCATTTTCCAGGATTTTGGAAAATACGCCGTTTCGGTCAAGGAGAACATTCATTACGGCGACGTAAGATCGCCTATGGAAGACGAGCGCTTGGAAAAAGCGGCGCTTTTCGGTAACGCCGCTTCCTTCATTGAAGAGTTACCCGCAGGGTATGATACCCCCTTGATGCGCTATTTTGAGGATAACGGAATGGAGCTTTCCATCGGTCAATGGCAAAAATTATCCATTGCGCGCGCCTTTTATAAAAATTCCGATATCTTGATTTTGGACGAGCCCACCGCCTCTCTTGACCCGTTGGCAGAGGAAGAGATTTTCAACCGCTTTGCCGCGCTCTCAAAGGAGAAGATTTCCATTTTCGTGTCTCACCGACTTTCCAGCGCCACCCGCGCGGACAAAATCGTGGTATTGCACGATGGGCGCATCAGCGAAATGGGAACGCATAAGGAATTGATGGCGCAAGGGAAAGAGTATTATCATTTGTTTACCACCCAAGCCGAGCGCTACGTAAATTCTGAGGGGCAAGAAAACGAATAAAAAGAAAAAAACGGCTGATGCCGCAGCATCAGCCGTATAATACGTTTAGTTTCCTTGTTTGCCCAAGCAAGCCGCGCCGATAATACCCGCGTCATTGCCAAGCTCCGCAATCAGAATTTTGGTCTTTTTATCGTTGTCGCACAAATGCTGTTCGCCATCGATAATAGCAAGCAAGGGCTTTAACAAATTGTCCTTTTCGCCGCTCACACCGCCGCCAATGGAGAGAACCTCGGGCTGGAAGGTGTTGATCATATTGGAAATACCGCAAGCCAGATGCGCGATATATTCATCCACAACTGCCTTTGCCTCAGCGTCACCCTGCTTCATAGCGGCAAAAGCCGTACGAGCAGAAATTCTGGCGCCTGCATCAAATTCCTTTACCATCAGAGAGGAAATACCCTTTTCCTTGCATGCGGCGATGCGTTCCTTGGTCAAGGCTGTCAATGCGGTAGCTGAGGAATAGGCTTCCCAGCAGCCCTTTCTGCCGCAAGAGCAGGAGCGTCCGTTACGGTGAATAACAATGTGACCCAGCTCGCCTGCTGCGTGGTTAAAGCCGGAATACACCTTTCCGTCAATGATGATACCGCCGCCAACACCTGTTCCAAGGGTAATCATAATAGAATTGCGTGTTCCCTTGGCAACACCTGCCAAGGCTTCGCCGAGTGCCGCCGCGTTTGCGTCGTTCTCAATATAAATTTTGGGAACAGCAAGATACTTCTGAAAATATTTTACGATAGGAAAATGGGAGAAGGGAAGATTGTTGGCATATTCAATGGTTCCTTGCTCGGGATCAACAGAGCCGGGAGAAGCGATGCCGACGTAAGCCACCTCGGAAAGAGGAATGCCTGCTTCCTTCAACAAGCGCTCAGCCAGAAGCGCCATATCCTTGATAATCAATTCACCCTCGCGATTGGGGCAGGTAGGCGTGCTGCCCTTGAGAACAATTTTGAAATTTTCATCGACAATACCAATCGCAATATTGGTACCGCCAAGGTCAACGCCGATATAATACATAAAAGGTTCTCCTTTATAGTTTGTTTACTGGGTTTATTATACTTGGTTTTCGCGGCAATGTCAATGCCTTTTTGCAAAAACCTTGAAAACTTTTCTTATGATTTATATATGCCGCAAGGGCGGCGGAACGGAGTATATATGAAAATTCTTTTGGGAATGAGCGGCGGTGTTGACAGCTCTTATGCCGCAGCCTTATTAAAAGAAGCAGGGTATGAGGTAGAAGGCGCCATTCTTGTTATGCACGACTTTACCGAGATGGAAAAAGCGCAAATAACGGCGGATGAAATCGGCATACCGCTTCATATAATAGACTGTAAAGAAATTTTCCGTGAAAAAATCATCTCTCAGTTTTGCCAAGAGTATTGCCACGGCAGAACGCCCAACCCCTGCATTCGTTGTAACGCCGAGGTCAAGCTCCGCTTGCTTTATGAAACGGCAATAGAGAGGGGCTTTGACAAAATCGCCACAGGGCATTACGCCCGTGTCGCGAAAATAGGAAGCCGCTTTGCCATTCAGAAGGGCTTGGATGAAAGGAAGGACCAGTCTTATTTTTTGTATCGGACCGACCAAGAGATTTTGGAAAAACTGTTGCTTCCCTTGGGAGAGCTAAAAAAGCAAGAGGTGCAAAAGAGGGCGGATTCTATTGCCTTGACCGCCGCTAAGGCAAAGGAAAGCCAGGAAATCTGCTTTATCCGAGATGAAAAGTATACCTATTATATTGAAAGGCTCTACGGCAAAATGCCGCAAGGGGATTTTATCGGCGAAAACGGGGAAATTCTTGGTAAGCATAAGGGAATCCTGCATTATACCGTGGGGCAGAGAAAGGGCTTGGGGATTGCCGCCACTTCCCGCCTTTTTGTCAAGAAAATTGATCCTGCCACCCATCGCGTTTACCTGTCCTCGCATAATGACACACAAGATACCTTCGCTATCCGTGACATCGTTTGCTCCGCGTCCTCAATGGAAGAATTGGAAAAGAGCAACGACCTGACGGTAAAAATACGGTATTTGGCAAAGGAAGTGCCCGTTTTTGTTGCTTGTAAGGAAAGCAAATGGGTGTTGACCGCCAAGAACGGTCTTCACGCGCTGACCGAGGGGCAATCCGCCGTGATTTATAAGGGCGATACCGTAATGGCAGGCGGAATCATCGAATATCTGGGAAAATAACCCATTTTTATGGTGATTTATGGTAAAAAAGAGCAAAAACAAAAAAAACGACTCATTTTTGTGCAATTTGCCATAGTGTAGAAAAAAAGTCCCGAAATTTGTGCAAAATGACAATAAAAACGAATGAAAACAAATTGGTAAAATCAGGAATTTTTCCAAAAACAGTAACTTGAAATTACAAAAGAAAACAACTTTTTCAAAAAGTGGCATAAACAGACTATATTTTTGACGTTAAAAAGTAACTAATAATTACATATACAATGTGAACAAAAGAAGAACAAACAAAAAAGACGGAAAAAAACCGTCTTTTTTTCTTTTTTTGGCGAGAAAACAAGATAAACAAGCGAAAAAAAGACTTTTTTGCTTCTTGACAAGCAAGAAAAGAAATGATATTATATAAAGGAGATAATGCGTCGTTATATAAATAAGGGTGAATTGTACCCATTTTTATGTCAACGCGCGTTGTCAAAAACCACAAATTTCTGGAAGGAAGATGTTACATGAAGACACGTTGGACAAGAATCGTGGCGATTCTTCTTGCCGTTGGTATGCTGGTAGGAATGGGAGGCGTTAGCGCTTCTGCCGCAACCGATAGCAAGGAAGACTCTTACTCGGAGATTTTAGCATCTCTGACTGCGGAGTCTTACGGTAACTATTTGGCGGGCTGTAAAAAAGACGGCGCTGTCAAGGGCAAGGTTGAAATTCCTATCGACATTTTTAACTTTGCGGAAAAGGATACCGTAAGCGGTAAGAATGCCTACACGTATGATTTACCGAATGGAGAGCAGGGGCTTTTTCTGCCTGAGGTCGGAGAAGTGACTTGGACTGTCGATATCTCTGCGGAAGACGCGGGGCTCTACGGCATTCGCATTGAGTACTACACGCTCCCCGGCAAAAACTCCAGCATTGAGCGCAAGCTTTATTTGGACGGAATTGTTCCTTTTGACGAGGCGCGTTCTCTTTCGTTCTCAAAGGTATGGAAGTACGAGTATTCCGCAAAGGATGAAAACGGAGAAAACACCTTTGAAACCGACGTGAACGGCAACGATCTTCGCGCGGAGATCACCCAGGTTGCTGAGTCCCGTACATATGAATGCACGGATACGGACGGCTTCTATAACGAGGCGTTCCAGTTCTTCTTCAAGGAAGGGAAGCGCTCCATTTCCTTGGTGGGCTCGAAAGAGACTCTCATTGTTACCTCTATCACCCTCTATCCCGTGGAAGAGCTCAAAACCTTAAAGGATTACAAATCTGAATGGGCAAACGCTGGCTACACCAATGCCTCTGCTGACGCGGAAATTACCTATATTCGTGCCGAAACGCCCGACAAGGTTTCCGATACGGCTGTGTATCCTGCCAATGACCGTTCCTCTTGCTTGACCGCCCCCATTGATTCCTTCTCTCAGAAAATCAATACCATTGGCGCTTCCAGCTATTCTACCAACGGTCAGTGGGCTTCCTACACCTTTACCGTTTCCGAAAGCGGTATATATAATATTGTAGCTCGCTTTAAGCAGACCGTTTTGCAGGGTATGTTTACAAGCCGTGTGGTGAAGCTGGCAAGCAGCGACGGATATTACGGCTATGCTGACGGAACCCCCAGCGTTCCCTACGAGGAGTGCTACTACACCCGCTTTAACTACCAGAACAGCTGGCAGGTTGCCGCCCTGAACGACGGTACTGACACCCTTTCCTTCTATTTTGAAGAGGGTGTAACCTACACGCTTTGTATGGAAGTCGGTCTTGGTAATATGGCAAGCATCCTTGAAACCATTGAAAATTCCTTGACCGTTATCAACAACTGCTATCTTGAAATTTTGAAATTGACGGGCTCTGACCCTGATGAATACCGCGATTACAACTTCTCCAGCGTTATGCCTTCCACCATTCGTCAGCTTTTGATTCAAGCCACTGTTTTAAGACAACAGGCTGACAATATGGAAACCATTTGCGGAACCTCGGGCTCCAATATCGCAACCCTTGAAACCATATACCGCTTGCTTGAGCGTATGGGTAGCTATGAGGACGAAATCGCGCCCAACCTTGAAAACTTGAAATCCTATATCGGTACGCTCGGTACTTGGATCAACACCGCCAAGACCCAATCCTTGACGGTTGACTACTACCAGATCCAATCTCCCGATGCAAAGCTTCCTAAATCCAACGCTAACATCTTCCAGTCCTTCTGGTATGAATTTACATCCTTCATCGCAAGCTTCTTTGTAGATTATAACGCAATGGGTGTTACCGATGCCGATGCTGACATTCCCACCATTGAGGTTTGGATTGCATACGGACGTGACCAGTCGCAGATTTGGCGTAATATGATCAACAACGATTTTACCCCCAATCACGATATTGCCGTTAACTTAAAGCTGGTTACCGCCACGACGCTCTTGCCCTCTGTTTTGGCTAAGAAGGGACCCGATGCCTACATCGGACTTGACGCGGCTTCCACCATCAACTACGCTATCCGTAATGCCATTATGAGCATTGAAAGCTTGGATGGGTATTCCGAGGTTTTGGGATATGAAACCTATCAGACGGACGTTCCCGTTTATGACGAGGAAGGGAATATCGTAGCGCGCAGAACCGTTTATTTTGACGAAGAGGGAAATGAGGTAGACCCCTCTACTATATCCTTTAACGCTGCAACGATGATTCCCATCAGCTTGTTTGGCAAGACGTACGGTCTTCCCGAAAAGGCAAGCGTGCAGATGATGTTCTACCGCCGTGACGTTCTGGCGGAGCTGCAAATCGACGTTCCCAAAACGTGGGACGATGTGTTATCCACCATTCCTACATTGCAGGCAAATAACATGCAGATCGGCTTGACCTATTCCTTTGCCATTAACGTGTTCCTGTATCAGTTCGGCGGAAACCTTTGGAAGTATACCGACGATCCTGAATACGCAGGCGCGCAAATCGGATTGGATACGGATATCGCTCTTGACTCCTTCCAATTCTGCACAAGACTCTATACAGACTATTCTTTCCCTGTAACCTTTGACGGTCCTAACCGTTTGAGAACGGGTGAAATTCCTCTCTTGATTGCAGACTATGCCACTACCTACAACACCTTGGTGGTATTTGCAACCGAAATTCGCGGCCTTTGGGCATTCACCAACATCCCCGGTATGATTCGCGATGACGGAACGGTGAACAATGATTCCTTCGTTACCGTTACCGCAACGGTTATGCTGAACGGCTGTGAAAATGTCGATGCTACTTGGGAATATATGAAGTGGCAAGCAGGCGGAAGCAGACAGGCGCAGTACGGCAATGAAATGGTTGCCTTGGTTGGTCCTGCCGCCAAGTATGATACTGCCAATATCCAAGCGCTGCATGAGCTTTCTTGGAGCGCATCCGAGCTTGACAGTCTGCTCGAACAGTTTGATCACCTTTCCGCAATTCCCAACTATCCCGGAAGTTACATTATCACTCGTTATACCCAATTTGCTTTCTTGGATGCGAAGAACGAGGGCATGGCCCCTGTTGACGCATTGCAAAGCTATATCAGCGCCATTAACCAGGAAATTACAAGAAAGAGGGAAGAGTTTGGTTTGAAGACGCTTCCGGCAGGTCTAACGCCAGACCAGGTCCGTAAAGAAGAAGCAAACGAATAATCCAAACACTACTCAACATTTGAAAAGGAGAAAAGTACATGTCGCAGAATGAAGTAAAGCGCCCTGTTTCCCGCAAGGATATGACAATGGCGCAATGGACATGGAAAGAGATGAAACGCAACAAAGTCGCTTATTTGATGTGCGCTCCCTTCTTTCTACTGTTTTGGGTTTTTACTGTATTACCTGTTGTTCTTTCCATATTTTTCAGCTTTACTGAATTTAATATGTTAGAGCCGCCTGTTTGGGTTGGCGTGAAAAACTACATCCATTTGTTTTTGGAAGATGATATTTTTATCATCGCCTGCAAAAACACCTTGATTTTTGCAGCCATTACAGGACCTACCTCTTATCTGTTGTCCTTCTTGGTTGCTTGGTTCATCAATGAGCTGGAGCCGAAAATCCGTGCCGTTGTTACCTTGATTTTCTACGCTCCCTCTATTTCCGGATCCGTTTATATCGTTTGGACGATTTTGTTCTCCGGCGATGCTTACGGCTGGGTAAACGGAACGCTTTTGGATTTGGGTATCATTGATACCCCGATCCTGTTCTTCCAGAATGAGAACTGGGTTATGCCCCTTTGTATCGTGGTTGCCCTGTGGACTTCCTTGGGTACTGCGTTCTTGTCCTTTATCGCGGGCTTGCAAACGGTTGACCGCTCGCAGTATGAGGCTGGCGCCGTTGACGGTGTTAAAAACCGCTGGCAAGAGCTTTGGTACATCACCCTGCCTTCCATGAGACCGCAGCTGATGTTCGGTGCGGTTTTGGCCATCACACAGTCTTTCGGTTTTGGTGCTATCGTTACGGCGCTTGCAGGTATGCCTTCTGTGGGCTATGCCGCCCACACCATCATGCACCATTTGGATGACTACGGCGGAATGCGCTACGAGGTAGGTTATGCCTCTGCCATTGCCGTGTTCCTCTTCTTAATCATGATGGCTTGTAACTTAGTTATTAAGAAAATGCTTTCAAAGGTGGGACAGTGATATGAGTGCAAAATTGAGAACACGCCGTCATAAAGTTGTCCTGAACCGTTCTGCGGGTGGCGACGCAGGCATTACCGTTTTACTCGTTATCTTGGGCGCATTTATGTTTCTGCCCATGCTTTATACCATTTCTCAATCCTTAAAGCCTCTGGATGAGCTTTGGATGTTCCCCCCGAGATTTTTGGTAAAAAGCCCCGTGCTCACAAACTTCGGTGATTTGTTCCAGCTGATGAATGAATCTTGGGTGCCTTTCTCCCGTTACATATTCAACACTGTGTTCATCTCCGTTTGCGGTACGTTCGGTAACTTGCTTTTGGCATCTATGGCAGCTTATGCCTTGGCTAAAATCAAATTCCCCGGCAGAAATGTTTTGTTCCAAATCGTCGTTTTGTCTTTGATGTTCCATCAAACCGTTAACCAGCTTTCCAACTTTATCATTATGTCTGCCTTGAATATGATTGATTCATATTGGGCGCTGATTATTCCCGCCCTTGCCGGAACAATGGGACTTTACTTAATGAAGCAGTTTATGGAATCCACCGTTTCCGATGCGGTTTTGGAATCCGCAAGACTTGACGGCGCTTCCGAATTCCGCACCTTCTGGGTTATCGCGATGCCCATGGTTAAGCCCGCTTGGCTGACCTTGATTATCGAGTCCTTCAAGGGTCTTTGGAATTCCGGTGCTTCTATTTACATCCATTCTGAGCAGTTAAAGACGTTTAACTACGCCATTTCTCAGGTGGTATCGGCAGGTATTGCCCGTGCGGGCGCTTCCGCCGCCGCAACGGTGGTTATGATGCTTGTGCCGATTACCGTATTCGTTTTGAGCCAGAGCCAGATCATCGAAACGATGGGCTCTTCCGGTATGAAGGATTAAGGAGGATAGACTATGAAAAAGAATAAAATTGTCACACTCCTGCTTTTAATGCTGGTCATGACGATGCTGCTTGGCTCCTTTGCCGCTTTTGCGGAAGAGCCTTACCAGACCTACACCTATTCGGCAGACGGATATCCGCTGTATTCTCCTGCCGCGTATTCTCCCCTTCGTTCCATCGGGGCAAAGGATATTCCTAACGTACCTATGAATTTTGCGGATTTCAATTCCCCTTCGGATTTGGAAGTCGATGATGACGGCAACGTTTATATCGCTGACCCCAACAACAACCGCGTTGTCGTGTTGCAGGGCGTAGATTACAGCTATAAATTCACGCTCAGCAAATTTGACAACAATGGGTATGACGACTCATTAAAGGGCTGTCAGGGTGTGTTTGTCAACGATGAGTATATTTACGTTTGCGATACGGATAAAGCGCGCATTGTAATCTTTGATAAGGAAGGGAACTTTGTTCGCTGTATTGAAAAGCCGTACGGAACTCTTTTCGGAACGGATACCTCTTACAAGCCGATTGCAGTCGCTGTTGACCAATATGACAAAATTTACGTCATTTCCTCTGAAACCTCTGAGGGTGTCATCGTTATGACAAGCGAGGGCTTGTTTACGGGATTTATCGGTGCACAAAAGGCTTCTTATAGCCCCCTTGATATGATTTGGCGCCGTTTTCAAACGGAAGAGCAGCGTAAATCGCAAATCCAAAACCTGTCAAGACCCTTTAACAACATCACCATTGATGAAGAGGGCTTCGTCTATGTAACCAGTAACAGCTATGTGGATACCGGTGAACAGCAAACCTCTATCGATAGCAACTCTTCCGACTATGCAGCCGTGAAGAAGCTGAACTCAAACGGCGATGAGGTTATGAAGCGTAACGGCTTCTTCGGTCCCGGCGGTGAAGTAGACGTGCAAAACTTCACCACAGAGGAGCTTGTACCTACCGGCTCATCCAATATTGTGGACGTTGCTATCGGTGATGAGGGTACTTGGTCTATTGCCGACTTTAAGCGAAGCAAGATTTTCACCTATGACCAAAACGGTGTTTTGCTGCACGTGTTTGGCGACAAGGGTATTCAGCTTGGTAACATGGGAGAAATTGCTGCCCTGACGTATCAGGACGGAAAGCTCCTTGTGTTGGATAAAAAGACCAACTCCTTTACGGTGTATAAGAGAACGCAGTACGGCGATTTGCTTATCAACGCTTTGGCTTGCGAAAACAACCGTATGTATACCTCTGCTGTTTCCGCTTGGCTTGAAGTGCTTCGTTTCAACAACAACTTTGACTCTGCCTATATCGGTGTAGGTAAGGCGTATGCAAGACAGGGTGACGCTACCTTCGTTTCTGCTGATGGTCAGTCCTACTACGAAATCAGCACGGTTGCTGTTTATGAAAACAATGTCATTGTCGGCTATACCGAAAACGGTAAGCCCGACGGAACGCCCATAGCCATTAACAGAGAATATGACAAAACCGGCTATGAGCTGTCTATGCAATATCTTTCCGCTGCCTATGATAATGAAAACTGGTCTGATTCCTACAAAGAAATCAGAAAAGACTGGATTGCGGATTGGTTCATTTTAATTCCTATTGTATTGGTTCTTGTTTTTGTCGGTCTTTCGTTCTTCTTCCGCTTCGCAGGAAAGTACAACAGCAAGGTTGCTTTGCTCGGCGTTGGCAGAAAGACATACGCGCAGGAATTGATGTACGTCTTCCACTTGATGTTCCATCCCTTTGACGGCTTCTGGGACTTGAAGCACGAAAGACGCGGCTCCATGCGCGCGGCATTGACCATTCTCGGCATTGTCATCGTCAGCTTCTACTATCAATCCATCGGAACAGGCTACGTGATGAATCCCGAAGGCAAGTTTTCAACCATTTTCGCGCAGTTTATCTCTGTGATGCTGCCTTTCTTGCTGTGGGTTATCGCAAACTGGGGCTTGACCACCCTCTTCGACGGAGAAGGCTCCTTGAAGGATGTGTTTATTTCCTCGGCTTATGCCTTGTCTCCCATTCCCGTACTGCTAATTGTTTCGACCATCCTTTCCAACGTTGTTACCTTTGAAGAGTCTGCTATTGTGTCGATGATTGCAATCGTTGGCTACGTTTGGGCATTGCTTTTGGTGCTGCTTGGAACAATGGTTACCCACGGATATTCCTTCGGCAAGAACATTCTTACTTGCCTTGGAACCATCGTAGGTATGGCAGTTATTATGTTCGTAGGATTTTTGTTCTCCAGTTTGGTTGGAAAAATGATTTCCTTTGTTACATCTATTGTGACAGAAATCAGTTATCGAGTTTAAGAGTAAGAAGGAGTGAAAAAAATGAAAAGAATAATTTCGTCTGTTCTTGCTCTGTTGATGCTTGTGGGTTGCCTTTCTTCACTTGTTACGGTGAATGTTTCCGCTGAGATTATCGGCGGCATTCCCGAAACGGGCGATTATCTAGAAGCCATAACCGCATCATATAACCAAGAATATGCAAGCTGGGAAGAGAAGATCGCGGGTGACAAAAATATGCTTTTGGTGGCGCGCCAGTACGGTTATGAGCTGTATTGTAACCGTTTTACCGGTGAGGTAGCCTACAAAAACATTGTGACCGGCGAGGTTCTGACAACCAATCCTTATAATTTCAAGGATATTACGAAGAGCACAATGGATAACAACTCCAATACGGTTGTTAAGCTCTTGTCGCAAATTGAAATCAAGTATAAGGATGTTGCCAAGGGCGGTACGGAAAAGGTTATATATAGCTTTGCCGAGGCCGCAAATAATAACCAAATCACCGTTAAAAACATTAAAAACGGTATTCGCGTTGAATACGTTATGGGGCGCTTGGATGATACCTATTTGCTCCCCGGCGTTTTGACCGAAGACGACTATCTGACCCATATTAAAGAACCGTTTGAAGCGTTGCTTGAACAATATGCGAATGATCCTACCATCGGTATGGATTCCAAGGCATACGAAAAATTGAGTAATGCTTACAACAAGTTTGAAACCTGGTTCGGTAGATGGGATTACGCAACCACGAAGCCTGAGGATATCAGCGCCATCAAAGAGAAATATAAGAACTTTGGCCGCACCGATATTGAGGACGAGGACCATTCCGTTTATTATGTTTTGGATGACGGCTCCTTCGGCTCCGGAAGCACCGGCTGTACCAACGCGGAAAAGGCGTATATGGAAAAAATGGTGCACGAATACCTGGTTGATTTTGACCAGGATGTTCTGGACGAAATCAACAGAAAAACGGGTTACGTGCAGGTCAATGACCCCACTCCTGTTTTCCGTGTCGCTCTGGAATATGTGTTGGAGAAGGACGGTCTTTCCGTTTCCTTGCCCGCAACCAGTATTCGTTTCGATGAAACCTTAGCCACCTTGAACAATATCAGCGTTTTGCAATATTTTGGCTCCGGGAACTTGAATAATGACGGATACGTCTTTTTCCCTGACGGAAGCGGCGCTTTGCTTGAATATGAAGCGGGTAAAAAGGTTGACCTGACGGCTTCCGTTTACGGTGAGGACTACGCCTATTATTCCATCGACAACGACGCCAAGCACACCGAAACAATCCGTATGCCCATTTACGGCGCGCAGCAGCTTGTTTCCTTGGGTGGCGGCGTTAAGAAAAATACAGGTTATCTGGCTATTATGGAAGAAGGCGATTCCTTGGCTGATTTGACCTGCAATTTCCCCAACAACTTTGATTACAGCTCCGTTTATGCCACGTTTTATCCCCGTCCTTACGACTCCTACAATATGAAGGATGCCATTTCCGTGGCTGAGAACAAAGAGTGGACAGTTGTATCTGACAGGAAATATGAGGGTGCATACCGCTTGAAATTTGTGATGCTGTTTGACGAGTCTTACAAAGCGGCCATAGAAGCATCCAATGCCGTAACCACCTATGAGGTTCCTTATTACGAGGCATCCTACATTGGTATGGCAAAGGCATACCGTGACTATTTGATTAACGGCGGCTACATTGAGGCGCTGCAAGAGGAAGACGTTAAAGAGAACAACATTCCTTTATACATCGAAACCTTCGGTTCTATCAAGACCGTAGAAAAGGTTATGTCTTTCCCTGTAACCGTTGATACCCCCCTGACATCCTTTGACGATGTGCAAAAGATGTATGACCAGCTGTCCTTGAAGGGGGTGTCCAATATCAATTTCAAATTGACAGGCTACGCCAATGGCGGTATCTATTCCAAATATCCCAAGAAATTGAAATGGGTGAAGGCGTTGGGCGGAAGTGCCGGCTTTGAAAGGCTGATTACCTATGCCAACGAGCATCAGTTCGGTGTTTATCCCGATTTTGATTTCGCCTACATTGGTGGTGGCGGTATTAATTTGAAGAGAAATGCCGCCAGAGCCGTTGATGACCGCTATTGCTCAAAGCAGGTTTACGATCCTGTATATCAGGAGTTTACCTCTTACTTTGATATTTGCATTTCTCCTTCTTCGATTTTCAGCTTCGCTGAGAAATTCTCCGCTAAATTCTCGAAGTATAATCCTATCGGTATTTCCGTGGCTACCTTGGCTAAGGATTTGAACTCCGACTTTAACGAAGACAATCCTCAAAACAGAGAAGACGCGAAGGCAAGCATTCAAAACGCCTTGGGAACCTTGCAAAAGGATTATGGCTCCGTGATGTCTGAGGGCGGAAACGTCTACACCTTGCGGTACATTGATCATTTGCTCGGCGCTCCCATTGATTCCAGTAAGTATACGCATACAACCAAGACCGTTCCTTTCTGGGGCATCGTTCTTCACGGGTACGAGCAGTATGCAGGCTCTGTGATTAACGAAGCAGGCGATGGTGATTATCAGCTTTTGAAGTCCATCGAAAACGGCGCGTATCTCTACTATCTGCTTTCTTACCGTAACACCAACCTGATGAAGGAAGATACGTTTTTGAGCCAGTATTACTCCTTGCGTTTTGATATTTGGTTTAGTGACGTTGTGTCCAAGTACACGCTTCTGAATAACGCTATCGGTAAATTGCAGCTCTTTACCATTGAAAATCACCAGTTCTTAATTGGTGAGCGCGTGGCTGATGAGGATGAGCTGAACGAAGAGCTTGAAAAGAGCGTCAACCTGAAACTTTCCTACTTCCTTGAAAACAAATATGCCGCCTTGAAGGACCAAGGCTTGCGTGAATTGAATGTGAAGCAGTTGACTGTCAACGCCATTCGCGCAGGACTTAACAGCATCGCGGCAATAGAAGAGGACGTTGCGTTCCGCACGAACTCCACCTTGACAGAGGCTGATAAGGCGAACATCGCCGCCGTTTGGCAAATCCATTCAAACGGTCAACCCTTGCAAGATTACTACGATGTAACAGTCGGCGTTGTGATAGACGAGGAAGCTATTTTGGCAAGCTTAGAGCAAGCCATCGGCAGAGCCCCCACCGCCAAGCAGATTTCCATTGTAAAAGAATTTGTAAAGCAAAATTCTTATACAGGTGAAACAGCAGGCGCATTCATCTTAACGCTGGATGCCGTGGAGGGAATTACCTTTGTTCCTTCTGAAACCGATTCTCTTTCTACTGACGGCAAAAACTATGTGAAGACTATTTACACAGTTGATTCCAACAATTTGGTTATGGTTACATACCAAAAGGGAACAGAAACGGTGCATTTCGTTATCAACTATAATATCTTTGATGTCGAGGTCCGTTTGGATGGCATCAACGGCGGAGAAGCCTTTGTGGTTCCTGCCTACAATTTCAGCCAGATAAACGGCACGACACTTGTAGATTGAGAGAGGAGAAATTTTTGAAATGAAGTTTTTTAATACTGTAAAAGAAAAAGTTTCCCAGCTCTGCAAGTCTGTAAAGAACGGTGTTGTCGACATCGCCCAATCCGTAAAAGCGCGCTTCACAGGGGGCAAAGCCCCCGAAGCGCAGGGGGAAGCGCTGGCAATTCCCAAGAACAAAAAGCGCCCCGCCTCTCTTGATAAAAGAAAGGCGCGTGAGGGATGGCTTTTCGTTCTGCCCTTTGCTATCGGCTTCGTTTTGATTTATTTGCCCATCATTTTGGACTCTATCTGCTATTCCTTCGTGCATCTCAATATAGTAGATGGATCGGTCAGCCAGTGGGGAATTAAGTTTTACGAGGACGCCTTGACAAAGGATC
Source organism: Clostridia bacterium (assembly GCA_017936565.1). GTDB lineage: Bacteria > Bacillota > Clostridia > Oscillospirales > CAG-272 > UBA1740. The sequence continues at coordinate 1,953 of JAGBFG010000025.1, read as the reverse complement.
CTCAATTTGTCAGAATTTTGCTTTCCGGTATTCAGCAGTTAGTCGTAGACACGCCTATGATCTTGATTTTCTCGCTGTTTATTGCCATTATTTTGAACCAGAAAATGATTGGTCGCGCTGCCTTCCGTGCTATCTTCTTCGTTCCTGTTATTCTTTCGACAGGCTTGATGGAAGCTATCAATGCAAGTGATATTCTTGCTTCTCAAATGGGCAACGCGGACGGCGGAATTTCCACAGGTGCTTCCGGCGGAGCATCGGAAATCGTTTCGGCGATGGATATTCAAAGATTGTTTTCCGGCATCAAAATAGGCTCTGAGTTGGTAGAATACGTGGCAAACGCCGTTAACAACATCTTTAACATCGTTAACCGCTCCGGCGTTCAGATGTTAATCTTCTTGGGCGGCTTGCAATCTATTTCCCCCTCTATCTACGAGGCTTCCAGCATCGAGGGCGCTACTGCTTGGGAAACCTTCTGGAAGATCACCTTCCCGATGATAAGCCCTATGATTTTGGTTAACGCGATTTATACGATTATCGACTCTTTTACCGCAAAAAGCAATGTTGTTATGTCTTATATCTCTCAAACGTATGAGACGAGCAAAGAGCTTTCTACCGCGATGTCTTGGATTTATTTCGTTGTGATTATGGCGATTATTGGACTAATCTTCTTGATTTTGTCCTCTTTCGTCTTCTATCAGAAGCGGGATTAAGGAGGTGAAGAGAATGGATAATACACAAAAGAATTTTAAGGTTATGAAGGAATCTAAAAACAAAATTCGTGTAGAATTTGAAGATAGAACTCCTTTTTGGGAACGCTTAAAGAAAAAGGTTTTTTCCGTATACTTCTTAAAAAATGTCGTTTGGTACATCTTCCGTTTCATTTTGATGATCGGTGTTTGCTACGTCATTTTGTTCCCCTTCTTTTCCAAAATCGCCGGTTCCTTTATGGCGCCGCAGGATTTCATGGATGCTACTGTTAATATCATACCTAAGAACTTTACCTTAGGTACGTATAAAGCGATTATTATAGAAAACCGGTACTTTGAGGCTTTCCTCAATACAACCCTGCTTTCCTTGACGGTGGCACTCCTGCAAACCTTTGTTGCCTGCTTGATTGGCTACGGTCTTGCAAAGTTCAAGTTTAAGGGCAATACCTTGATTTTTATGCTGGTCATCTTTACGATGATTGTGCCTCATCAAACCTTGAAGCTTTCCATGTGGGCGCACTTCCGCAGATTTGATATCGGCGGTATCCAAGCGCTTGGCATTCCGGGACTTTTCAAATTCATAACAGGTATTTTCAACGGCGGCTTTGCCAACGGCTATACCCTCAACGTTATGGATACGTTTGTTCCCTTGATCGTGCTTTCCATATGCGGGCTTGGCTTTAAGAACGGACTCTATATCTTTATGATGCGTCAGTTCTTCCGTGGGGTTCCTGATGAGCTGGAAGAATCGGCTTACGTGGACGGCTCTAACACCTTCCGTACCTTCTTCCAAATCATTCTGCCGTTGTCTGTTCCTATGATGATAACCATCTTCCTGTTCGCGTTCTCGTGGCAGTGGACAGATGACTTCTACACAAAGGTATTTTTCTTGAACAATGATGTTTGGCTGATGCCTAACATTGTTGATGTCCCGCCTTCCTTGGAAGCCCTGTTTGATTTGACTTCTAAGGATTTGTATCAGACAGCTATTGAAAATACTGCCGGTATTATGATTATCTTGCCCCTTGTCGTTATTTACCTCTTCTGCCAAAAATATTTGGTACAGGGTATTGAGCGATCCGGTTTGGTTGGATAATCCAAAACAAAAAGGCTGTATCAAGTGTAATCTTCGCTTGATACAGTCTTTTTTATATATTTCTTACTGTTATAAGGATAGGTTTAATAACCATACTCTCCGTCAATCAAAATGACCTTGATGCGCTTTTGAGGGAAGCAGAGCCTTGTT
>JAGBFG010000024.1 GCA_017936565.1 Clostridia bacterium | reverse complement strand
TAACCTTCAAAATGTGCCATTTATTTGTTCCTCCTTCAATTACTGCTTACGGGGATCGATGTACTTAACGGCGTCAGCAAATCTGCCGTATGTACCCATCGACTTCGCATATGCTTCGTTAGGCTCCATGCCCTTCTTGATAAAGTCGGTCATCTTTCCGAGAGAAACGAACTCGTATCCGATAACCTGATCGTTCACGTCAAGAGCCATTCTCGTGCAGTAGCCCTCTGTCATCTCAAGATAACGAACGCCCTTTGCCTTGGTTCCGTACATAGTACCAACCATGGATCTCTCGCCCTTACCAAGATCCTCCATACCTGCTCCGATAACGAGACCGCCCTCGGAGAATGCCGACTGGCTGCGTCCGTAAACGATTTGGAGGAAAAGCTCGCGCATAGCGGTATTGATAGCGTCACAAACAAGGTCTGTGTTGAGCGCTTCAAGCAGCGTCTTACCGGGAAGAATCTCAGCCGCCATAGCCGCCGAGTGCGTCATACCGGAGCATCCGATGGTTTCAACAAGCGCTTCCTCAATAATACCGTTCTTTACGTTCAAGGAAAGCTTGCAGGCGCCCTGCTGAGGCGCGCACCAGCCCACACCGTGGGTATAGGCGGAAATATCGGTGATCTGCTTTGCTTCAACCCATTTGCCCTCTTCGGGAATGGGAGCGGGTCCGTGATGGGGACCCTTCTTGACTACGCACATATGCTGAACCTCAAGGCTCTGTGCGTAGGGGGTTTCACTTACATTACTCATGTTAATGTTCTCCTTATGTAATTTTTTAATAATCGTTTTTGATTGGCAGGAAGAAAACGCTTCGGTTCAGTTCTTGCCTAAAAGGGTGTCTATCGCGTCAGCGTAGAGCTTACCTATAAATTCCGCGCCCATCTTGTTGGGATGAATACCGTCATCGGAATAGTAGTGGGGCGCGGGCTGGGTTTTCAGCGCCTCTTCAAATATTTCATCAAGAGGAATATAAACGTCCGCAAATTCCTTGGCGAGCTTTCTGACGATTGGAAGAAGGGTTTTTATATCTCTGCGCGTCTCTTCTCTGCCATCGCAGTCAAGAACATAAGGTGATAAAATCACAATTTTCGCATTTGTTTCTTTTTTGACACGCTCAAGAATGGAGCGATAATTGAGCTCTGTTTGCTCATCCTTCGTTTTAATGATATTGACATCGTACCGATGCAGAATGTCATTGATACCGATGAGGAAGGATATAATATCGGGCTGAAGCTCGATACCGTCCTTATAAATTCTGTCAAAGAGCTGCGAGGTGCGGTTTCCGCTTATACCGAAGTTGATAAATTCAAAATCCGTCTCGGGATGCGCCGCGGCGATATTCGCGGCGGCATATTTGGGATAACCGTGACCCAAGTCAAAATAGTTGCGATAGTCACGGCCCGCATCGGTTATGCTATCACCCTGAAAAACAATTCTCACCTTTCCCATATCGAAAAGCTCCTTCATTTATTGCTTAATGAAATGCCGAAAGAATTATTTAATGATTTCGCCAAAGACTTCACCGGAAGCACCGGCCGCATTAGACTCATCGGTATCGATGTGCATAGCTGCAAAGAACTTGGGGCTGACACGCACGACAACGTCGTCGTAAATGACGGGACGGGCCGTATCAAGCTTCACCTTAACAATCTGCTTATCCTCAACGCCAAATGTCTCAGCATCGGCAGGGGTGAAATGGATATGACGCTTTGCGGCAATGACGCCTTCTTTCAGCTCATAGGTGTTTTCACCTACCTTCAAGGTGCAAGCACCGCTTCCTGCCACGTCGCCGCTCTCACGCACGGGGGCGACAACGCCGATGCTTCTTGCGTCAGTCAAGGAAATTTCAACCTGGGTTGCGGGGCGGATAGGACCGAGGACGCTCATCTTCAAGCTTCCCTTCGTTCCGATAACCTCCACCTTTTCCTCACAGGCAAACTGCCCGGGCTGGCTCAAATCCTTCTTTTTGGTCAATTCATAGCCCTTACCAAAGAGGACTTCCAGCGCTTCCTGGCTCAAATGCAGGTGGCGCGCCGAGGTTTCTACCATTACTTTGCTCATTTTGTTTCTCCTTTTAGAAATTCTTTTTTACATCCTTTACAGTATAACACAAAAAAATAAAAAAGTAAAGTTTAGAAGCAAAGAATTTTGTAAAAAATAAAAGAAATTTCTATTTTTTTCGAAAAGGAGAAACACAAAGGCTATGAACGAGCAAAAAAACGAAGAAACGCAAGACGCCACTCCCTCTTCCGTGCAAAAATTCGGCTCTGCCTGCATTGCGGGTGACGGTGGAACCTTTTACTGTATGTCCATTATTGGAGAAATTGAGGGGCACGCGGTTTTAGACAGCTCTCGTAAAAGCACCAAATACGAGCATCTGCTCCCCCTGCTCTTTTCCTTGGAGGAAGAGAAGGAAATTGACGGGGTGCTGTTTCTTTTGAACACCTTAGGTGGGGACGTTGAGGCGGGGCTTGCCTTGGCAGAGGTTATCGCTTCTATGGAAAAGCCCACCGTTTCAGTGGTGCTTGGCGGGGGGCATTCTATCGGCGTTCCCTTGGCGGTGTCTGCCAAGAGGTCCTTTATCGTTCCATCCGCGACTATGACCCTTCATCCTGTGCGCACGATGGGTATGGTTCTGGCGGTGCCGCAAAGCTTCGATTATCTGACGCGTATGCAAAACCGCATCATCCGCTTTGTAACAGAGCATTCCCATATTCAAAAGGAAAGGCTTGCTCAAATGATGATGGCAACCGATACCCTCGCCAACGACATTGGAACGCTCCTTGAAGGAGAGGAAGCCGTAAGGTGCGGTCTTATCGACGAGGTCGGCGGTCTTTCCAGAGCGCTTTGCGCGTTAAGAGAGATGGTAAAGGCGAAAAAGGAAGGCGAAGCGTAAGAAAAACACACAACACCCTAAATCCCCCTTCTTCATATACTGTTAGTGTTACCGAGAAGAAAGGAGGGCATTATGGACATTATCATTCAAATTGGCTCTGTCAGTCAAACAAACAAGGGACGCCGTGCCTTACAGTCGGTTTCCATTCGCTCTAAAATGGTGAAGACAGATTCGGTAGCATCGGGTGGCTGCGCTTGGGGCTTACGCTTTGATGAAAAGGATTTTCAAGCTGCCTCTGTTGTCCTGATGAAAGAGGGCGTTCGCTATGAAATGCTCTGATTATATTTATCTGGATCAGGCTGCGACAAGCTTTCCAAAGCCGCCCTCGGTTTTAGCCGCCGTCAGACGCGCCTTATACGAGGCGGGGGGCAACCCCGGTAGAAGCGCGCACCGCCTGTCCTTAGCGGCGGCAGAAGGAATTTACACCTGCCGCGAAAAAGTGGCGGCGTTTTTTGACGCGCCAAGAGAAGAGGGCGTTGTCTTTACGCAAAACGCCACATACGCGCTGAATATGGCTATTTTTTCTTTTGCCAAAGAGGGTGGGCATATTTTAATCAGCGATATGGAGCATAACGCGGTTCTACGCCCCGTTTGTCATCTGGCGAAAAAGGGGATTATTTCCTATGAGATTTACCCCACGGACAAAGACACGGCAAAAGAGGTTGAGAAAAGAATTAAAAAGGAAACCTGTCTTGTCATCGCCAATCACGCATCCAACATTTGCGGCAGAATTTTACCCGTTGCGAAAATCGGCGCACTTTGCCAAAAAAAAGGGATTCCCTTTTTGGTGGACGCTTCCCAGAGCGCAGGGCACCTGCCCATTTCCCTCTCCAAAATGGGTATTTCGGTCTTGTGCGCTCCCGCGCACAAGGGTCTTTACGGCATACAGGGGGCGGGGTTTGCGCTCTTTGACAAGAGTTATCCCCTGCCGCCCTTTATTTTAGGCGGAAGCGGCGCTTTTTCTCTTTCAGAGGAGATGCCGTCGGAATATCCCGAGCATTTTGAGGCGGGAACCTTACCGACGCCTGCTGTTTTTGCCTTAGCCGCGGGGATTGGGGAATTGGAGAAGGCGGGTATTTCTGCCATACACGACCACATTTTATCTTTGGAGAGAGGGCTAAGAGAAAAGCTTATGAATATAGGCGGCGTCAGGCTTTTGCTGCCAAGAGAGATGGGAAACGGCATTCTTTCCTTTACAGCAGAGGGTGTCAGCCCCGCAATCTTGGGGGGGCGGCTGGACGAGGAGGGCTTCGGGGTAAGAAGCGGGCTTCACTGCGCCCCTCTTGCCCACAAGGCATTGGGCACGGAAAAGACGGGCACAGTCAGAGTGAGCCTTGGACTTTCCAACACCAAAGCCGAATGTGACGCCTTCGCCCGCAGCCTTTGCCGCATTTTGAAGGAAGCAGGCAAGCGATAAAGCTTTTTTGTAAATTCTCAAACGGGACACGGTCTTGCTCATTATGCCGTGCTTCTTTGGGAATTTACTTTTTTATTGTCCATATCAAAAAATAGAGCAGAGACTCTTGCATTTAACGGGTGGGTGTGGTATAATAAGGCGTTAGGTTTGACGTTAGAAGGAAAGGAATGCTTTATGTTCAAGGAAGTTATTTTATGTAAATACGGAGAAATCGTGCTGAAAGGGGCAAATCGCTCTGTTTTTGAGGCGAAGCTCGCCAAGGAAATGAGAAAGCGCGCTTCTCTTTACGGGCATTTTTCTGTGAGCCATGCTCAAAGCACCGTTTATTTAGAGCCGCTCGATGAGGCTTGCGATATTGACGGGCTTTATGAGGATTGCAAGAGAGTCTTCGGTATTGTGGGCGTTTCGCGCGCCGCCGTTGCCGAAAAGACGATGGAAGATATTATAGCGGTGGCAAAGGGCTATTTGCCTGCCGTTTTAAGAGGCTATAAAACCTTCAAGGCAGAGGCGAAGCGCTCGGACAAGTCTTTTCCCCTCGCCTCTCCCGCCATTGCCGCAGAGATTGGCGGCGCCATTTTAGAGACCGTTCACTCCTTGCGCGTGGACATCCACAATCCCGATGTTGTGGTTCGTATTGAAATTCGCGAGAAAAACGCTTACATTCACGCAGGGCAGGAAAAGGGAGCCGGCGGTATGCCCTCTCGCTCAGCAGGAAAGGGGCTTTTGCTTTTGTCGGGCGGTATTGACTCCCCTGTTGCCGCCTTTATGATGGCAAAGCGCGGAATGGAGATTGAGGCACTGCATTTTGAATCCTTCCCTTACACGAGCGAAAGCGCGAAGGAAAAGGTTTTAACCCTCTCTGACAAGCTTTGCGCTTACACAGGGCAGATGTACGTGCATATCATTTCCTTGACCCATATTCAAGAGGAGCTGCGCGACAACTGCCAAGAGGAATATTTCACCCTGCTTTTGCGCATTTTTATGATGACCTTGGCGGAAAGATGCGCGCGCGGCTATCACTGTCAAGCGTTGGTAACGGGTGAAAGTCTTGGGCAGGTGGCAAGTCAGACCTTGGAAGCTATCGGCGTGACGGACAGCGTAGTCCATATGCCTGTATTCCGTCCCCTGATTGGAATGGACAAGGAAGAAATCGTGAAAATTGCCCGTGTGATTGACACCTTTGAGACATCTATTCTGCCCTATGAAGATTGCTGCACCGTGTTCACACCCCGACACCCTCGCACCCGTCCGCAAAGGGAAAACGTGATGGCGGAGCTTGAAAAAATTGATTTTGCGGGGCTTTTAGAGGAAGCATATGCCACGATGTACACCGTAAAACGCACCATCTTCCCCGAAGAAACCAAAAAAGGAAGCACAAACATATGAGCGATTTGAGAAAAGAAATAGAACGCAGAAGAACCTTTGCCATCATTTCCCACCCTGACGCAGGAAAAACCACCTTGACCGAAAAGTTTTTGCTGTACGGAGGCGCTATTCAGAGCGCAGGCTCTGTCAAGGGAAAGGCATCGGACAAGCACGCCGTTTCCGACTGGATGGAGATTGAAAAGAAGCGCGGTATTTCCATTACCTCTTCCGTCATGCAGTTTGAATATAACGGCTATTGCATCAATATATTAGACACCCCAGGGCATCAGGACTTCTCCGAGGACACCTACCGCACCTTAATGGCGGCGGACTCCGCGGTGATGGTTATTGACGCGGCGAAGGGTATTGAGCCGCAAACCCGCAAGCTCTTTAAGGTTTGCGCGATGCGGGATATTCCAATTTTCACCTTCATCAACAAGATGGACCGTGAGGCGAGAGACCCGTTTGACCTGCTTGACGAGCTGGAAAAGGAGTTCGGCATCGGCACATATCCGATGAACTGGCCCATTTCCTGCGGAGTGAATTTCAAGGGTGTGTTTGACCGCAAGGAGCGGCGCGTGATTTCCTACGGGGATTCGCACCGCGGGCGTGACCGATTAGCCTCTATTGACTGCGATTTGACCGACACGGAAAAATTAGATGAGTTAATAGGGCCTTACCGCCGACAAGAATTGGTAGAGCAGGTAGAGCTGATTGACGGAGCGTCCTTTGATTTTGATTTGGAGCAGATTCGCCACGGAAAGCTCTCTCCCGTCTTTTTCGGCTCTGCCTTAAACAACTTCGGTATTGAAACCTTCTTGGAAAACTTTTTGGAAATGGCAACCTCTCCTCTGCCCCGTCATACCGAGGAAGAAGAGGTTGACCCGTTTGATGAAACCTTCTCGGCGTTTGTGTTCAAAATTCAAGCCAATATGAACAAGGCGCACCGTGACCGTATTGCTTTTATGCGCATCGTTTCGGGACGCTTTGACAGAAACACGGAGTATTTCCACGTACAAGGGGGAAAAGCCTTAAAGCTTTCCCAGCCCCAACAGATGATGGCGCAGGAGCGCGAGGTCATCAACGAGGCATACGCGGGAGATATTATCGGTGTGTTTGACCCAGGTATTTTCTCTATTGGTGACACCATTTGCGAAAAGGGGCACCGCGTGCGCTTTGAAGGCATTCCCACCTTCGCCCCAGAGGTGTTTACGATGGTGGAGCAAACCGACTCTATGAAGCGCAAGCAGTTTGCCAAGGGAATGAACCAGATTGCCCAAGAGGGCGCGATACAGATTTTCATTGAGCCCGAGTCGGGTATGGAACGGGTATATGTGGGGGTCGTTGGCGTTTTGCAGCTTGAGGTTCTGGAATCCCGTATGAAATCAGAATACAACGTAACCTACCGCGCGTATGCGCAGCCCTATACCCTGATTCGCCGCATTGTCGGAGACACCGACCCCAAGACTCTTCATTTATACGACGTCAAATGGGTGCAGGATTTCCGTGGGCAGAACTTCCTTTTGTTCTCGTCAGAATGGCATATTCGGCATACAATGGAGTACAATAAGGACTTGGTTTTAGCGGAGTTTGGCGAATGAGTGCCGTTTTTGGCTTGTTTTTCCCCTTTTTTGCGGTTTTTTCGCAAAAGCACTTGACAAATGATTTTTTTTGTGATACTATGACGGTGTAAACCGATGAGCGAGAAGAGTACGCATTTTGGACCTTGCAGAGAGCCGCTGTTTGCTGTGAATGCGGCAAGTGAAAGAAATGCCGAATGGACTCGTGAGGGCGGACGAAAGCCAAATGGCAAGTAGCAACCGACGGGAGCCGAACCCGTGAGCAAGACGGAACGCATATTGGGTGCGCGCAGAAAAGAAGCAACTTGGGTGGTACCACGATTTTATTCGTCCCAAGCGCCGATGGCGCTTGGGATTTTTTTGTTTCCCGCTTCTCTCCCAAAAACAAGATTGCCAAAGAGCAAGGAAGGAACAGTTATGAAAATAGGACAGGTTGATTTTGACAATTATTTTAACCAATACCCCGATGAGAACGGCTTTTTCGGAAAGTTTGGCGGATGCTATATTTCCGAGGAGCTGAAAGCCGCTATGGCGGAAATCACCAAGGCTTACTACTCCATTTGCCAATCGAGAAAATTCATTGCGGAGCTTCGCCGCATTCGCAAGGAATTCCAAGGCAGACCCACCCCCATTACCCATTTGGAGCGACTTTCCGACGCCCTGGGCGGCAAGGTACAGCTATACGCCAAGAGAGAGGACTTGAACCACTCGGGCGCGCACAAGCTCAATCACTGTATGGGCGAGGCTCTGCTCGCCAAGTATATGGGCAAGAAAAAGGTGATTGCCGAAACGGGCGCGGGTCAGCACGGCGTGGCTCTGGCAACAGCGGCTGCCTATTTTGGCTTGGAATGTGACATTTATATGGGCTCTGTGGATATTAAAAAGCAGGCGCCCAACGTTGCCCGTATGAAAATTTTAGGCGCTAACGTGGTTGAGGTCAAGGAAGGGCTTGCCACCTTGAAGGAAGCGGTAGACGCCGCCTTTGCCGCATATAGCAAGGAATACAAGGACTGCATTTACTGCATTGGCTCGGTGCTTGGTCCTCATCCCTTCCCGATGATGGTGCGCGATTTCCAAAGCGTCGTGGGTGAAGAGGCAAGAGAGCAGTTTATCGATATGACGGGGCATTTGCCCAGCGCCATTGTGGCGTGTGTTGGCGGCGGCTCCAACGCGGCAGGGCTCTTCTCGGGCTTCTTGAACGACCCTGTCGAGATTTACGGCGTTGAGCCTCTTGGTAGAGGGGAGAAGCTGGGCGATCACGCTGCCAGCTTAAAATACGGCACAGAGGGCATTATGCACGGCTTTAACAGCATTATGCTCAAGGACGAAAACGGTGAGCCTGCTCCCGTTTACTCGGTGGCAAGCGGTCTTGACTATCCTTCCAGCGGTCCTGAGCACGCCTTCTGGCACGATATCGGCAGAGTGAAGTATGACGTGATTAACGACGAGGAGTCGGTTGACGCGTTCTTCCGCCTTTCCCGTATGGAAGGCATTATCCCTGCCATTGAAAGCTCTCACGCCGTGGCATACGCTATGAAGCTCGCCAAGGAAAAGGAGCACGGCTCTATTCTTATCAACCTTTCGGGCAGAGGTGACAAGGATATGGAATTTGTTATTGAAAAATACGGTATTCCCGATGTGAAATAAAAATCCGCTTTGCGCCTTTGCGCAAAATGAGGCGGGCTGTCGTTAGTACAGCCCGCCTTTTCTTTTGTTTTGGATTTTTTAAAGAAATGCTTTTGGGAAGAGAGAGTGGCAAAAGGGGATTGAAGCGCAAGGGCGCTATGCTGCCTCTCTGGGGGAGTTCCCGTTGGAGAAATAAAAATCCCCGTCCACCTTGGTGGACGGGGATAGAGTTACAGTTTTTCAGTCAGGCTCTTTTATCAATTAGCCTTCCTGTCCTTCTTCCTTCTTGCCGCCCTTGCGGAAGATGAAGAAGCCTGCGATACCCACAACAGCAACGCAACCAACGACAATGCCGATGATAGCGATAATGGGCATCTTATCCTTGTAGGTCAAGGCATAGGTGGAGAACGCATCACTCTCGAAGTATGCAACACCGTCGATAACCTCGGTTTCAAGCTCCTCTACCACACCGTTGTGAACTCTCACAACCTTGAATACGCGGCGACCTTCAAGCAGCTCTTCGGGAATTGCAATCTTGAGCTTCAAGCCCTCATCAAGAGCGCTGATTTCGCCCAAAACAACACCGTCTGCTTTTACAACAATGGTATAGTCATAAAGCTGTACCAGGTTGCCCTTTCCACCCAGGAAGGCAACGATCTTATCATTGTCATCCTGTACGTCAGCGGCATCAACCTTACCCACAACGATGTGCGTGGTGATTTCCTTGCCTGCCTCAATAGCGTCTTGGATTGCTTCGTTCAGCGTTGCATTTGCGGCATTGTCAAAGCTGTCTTTCACAGCTCCGTCAAAGTCAGCGTCAGCATCGCCCAAAGCGCCTACTTCCAAGGAAGCAATCAGAACATTGATAGCGTTCTTCTTCGCGGTGATTTCGGTCTTTTCCGCATCGGTCAGGTTGGTGGTTGCCAAGAGCTCGTATGCGTCAATAACCAAGGCTTCAAGGTCTGCCTTTGCGGTTTCTGCGTTAGCAACGGCATCCTTAATTCTGGTGTATTCAGCGGTAACGGCATCAATCTTAGCGACCAGCGCATTGAGCTTCTGCGTTGCGCCAACAAGCGTTCCGATTTCGGCTTCGGTAAGGTTAGCCATCAAGGGCATAATGCCTGCCTTCAAGGCGGTGATAGCTGCCTTATCAGAGGACTTCACGGTAGCTTCAGCGTAGCTTGCAACGCCAGCGATAATAGCGTCAAGCTTTGTCTTAACATCATCAATCTTAGCTACAAGCGCTTCTGCGGTTGCTTTATCCGTACCAAGAGCGGTCTTTTCGTCTGCCGTTACGTTATCGGTAGCAACAAGAGCATCAATCTTTGCGATGGCGTCAACAAGAGCGTCCTTCGCATCGGAGTTTACGGTGCCCACTGTCAACTCGCCAAGAGCTGCTTCAATCGCTGCAAGATCTTCTTTCACAGCAGTGATTCTTGCCTTGCAAGCCATCAGCTTCTGAGAAACAGGACCAAATTCTGCGATTTCTTCATCGGTCAGGTTGTTGATAAGGGGCATAATGCTTACGGTGAGCGCGGAAACTGCGGCTTCATCGGAAACCTTAACGGTAGCGGCATCAAATGCGGCAGATTCCTCTGTGATTCTTTCGACCTCATCAGCAACTGCGGCAATTCTTGCAACACGCGCGTCAATGGTTTCATCCAATGCGTTTACGACTTCAACCTCAGCCGCTATCAGCTGATTTGTTGCAATCAAAGCGGCAATATCAGCCTTGAGCTGTGCCAAAGCCTCAGAATCAGAGGACTTGACGTTTGCGTTGGTATACGAGCCAACTGCGCCCTCAATTCTTGCGATTTCAGCCAAAATAGCGTCAATCTTTGCAACGAGAGCATCAATGCTGTCATCCAGCGCGCCTACTGCTTCAACCTCTTCTGCTGTCAACTGACCTGTTGCGATCAAAGCGGCGATATCAGCCTTGAGCTGTGCCAGAGCCTCAGTGTCAGAGGACTTCACGGTTTCCTCAGTATAAGCGCCGATAGCAGTTTCAATTCTCTGTATTTCCTCGGCGATAGCAGCAATTCTTGCGTTCAGCGCGTCAATGGTTGTAATCAGGGCGCTGATTTGAGCTTCTTCGTCTGCCGTCAGCTGACCTGTCGCAATCAAAGCGGCGATATCGGCCTTGAGCTGTGCCAAAGCCTCAGAGTCAGAGGACTTAACGGTTGCTTCGGTGTACAAGCCAACTGCGGTTTCAATTCTTACCTTTTCAGCCAAGGTAGCGTCAATTTCAGCAAGAAGAGCCACGCACTTGTCGGAGATTTCCTTCAAGGCAGCCTTTTCGTCATCGGTTGCGTAGGTCAAATCCAAGGTAATGGAAGCAACAACGGCTTCAATGGTTGCCTTATCGGAGGATTTCACATTATCAACCGTCAGGTCTGCAATCGCTTCACCCAAGGTAGCGATGGGCTTCACGTGTACGGTGACGATGGTTTCGTTACCTGCAACGTCGGTGATACGAATGGTGTAGGTAATGTTGGCATTTCCTGCGAAGGTGTAGGGAGCCTCGATTACCTCGTACTCGCCATCACCCACCTTGATCTCAACCTTATCCAGAATACCGGGGTGAGGATCGGCTGCGGTGAAGCCTGTGGATACATAGTAAGTAGCACCGTCAACGATTCCGCCGTAGGTGGGCTTACCACTTTCCTTATAGGGGTCAATCGTGTCAATAACTGCCTGATATTCTGCCTTCTTAGCAGCATAGTTCTCTTCATCGAAGATAGCGTCTGCCAGGCCTTCTATTACGACAGCCTTGTCAGCATCAGTACCTTCTAAGTAAGCGTGAACGTCGAGCTGATAGTAAGCGCAAATATCAGCAGCCTTGTTCTGTGCCTTTTCTTCGGCGGTCAAGAGCACGTCATACATACGAATAGCGTATACGTTAACGGGCGTCTTGTTAAAGAGATAGAACTCGGTGGTTTCATTTTCAAGCGGGAAGCTCGTTGTTGTGGTGGTGAAGACCGTTTCATTCGCGAAGTGGGTCTTTCCGTCCTTGTAAATGTTGTAGGTTTGGTTTTCACCCTCAATATCTCTGACATAGCTCATAGAGTGCAATACGCCATCATACAAGACTCTGCCATTCGAGTCATCCCAAGAACCGTTTGCGAAACGAGTGCTGTTCCAGGTGTTGTTGTTCAGCGTCAAGCAAACGCGTTGCACGTAGCTGAGCGTTGTTCCCTGCTTCCAAGAGCCATCGTTCTGGAAGTTTGCGTATGCGGTCATAATACCGATAGCAAAGAAGCGGTCATCGCTGCCGCCGAATACGGAAGCTCTTTCGTATACCTTACTGGTTTCGGTGAAGGTAACAAGCGTTTTATCGGGAATCTTGGTAAGATTGGTTGCTGCGCCTTGCGCGAACAAAATTCTTGTGCCGACCTCACCAGTCTCGCTGTTGTAATTGTAAACGTCACGGGCATAATTTTCAGTACCCATCTGATACGTTACCCAGTAAGCGACTCCATCTTCAAAAAGATCCGAGGCGATTCTGATGTTCTCTACGGAGACAGGATTTCCTTCCTCGTCCGTATAGGTTGCCGTGTAGTAAACAAATTGGTTAGCGTTAACATAGACCTCGTCGGTCAGATTACCCTCGGCATCGGTGAAGTAGAACTTGGTGTCTACCTTCGCGACAACGTCCAAGGTGTAATCAAGCGTGCCTACCAAAAGGCTGTTGGGCAAGCGCAAGAACTGATCGTTGGCTGCTTCATCAATCGTATAGTAGGGGCTTGTGGTATCAACAGCATAGAAGCCGTTGCCAAGCTCTTCGCCCTTAGGACCTGCGGTCACAACGTATCCAACGCCGCCACCTGCTACAGCCTGCCAGAGGTCACCCTCGAAGTAAGCGGTATTCTTATGAACCTTGTCAATCCATAAGCCCTTGTCAAGGTTCAAGGTGTTGTCTGCGTTGTAGGCTGTGAAGAGAGCCGTCAAATGACCGCCGTTTGCGGTAGCGCTACCATCTGCGCCGACCATCATCTTGTCGTAGTCATTGAGAGTGATTTCCATAGAAGCGATGCTCAAAAGCTCTTGTGCTTCTTCTTTTGCAGCATCATAATTTTTCTCATCCAGCTCAACGTTTCTGAACAAGCCGTATGTAAACTGCTTGGTTTCAGCATCCATCTCTTTAAAGGCGGAAAGATCCAATCCATAGAACGCGGCAACGTCAATGAAATGGTTTTGCTGACGTTCCGTTTCGGTCAAGGTTGCGTCGTAAAGACGAACAGCGTATGCAGTAGGAGCCATACAGTCAAACAAGGTAAATCTACCCTGGAAGTCAGCGTTAGGATCCGCATCCGCAATAGAGGAATAGCTGGAGGGTGCCATAGCCGCGCCATTCTTGAAGAAGCGATAGTAGTAGGTGTCGTCACTCGTCGACAGGTTGATACCGAAGTTTACGATACCGTACTCGCCCTTATAAACGGTGAGCATATTGGTCCATCTGTTCTCGATGATGGTGTTGTCCCAATTATCATTTGCGTGGAATTTGTCACTGAGCATGATCATCAGGTTCTTGTCGTGGAATTTCGGGTCAGATGCCGTATGTCCCGACATAAAGTAACCGCGCAAACGCCCAAGGGCAATACCTGCTCTACAATGCGTGCCGCCGTAGATTTCCGTCACACCGTCGGCGTTCTGGGTATATCCACGAACGGAAGCAACCATTTCAATCGTATAATTGTCGATAGGAAGAATGCTGCTGTCAAGGAATTTCAAAGCGGTATCGCTAAGGCTTGCAACGTTGTGTCCAATACCGCCCTTGCCCATCTTGGTCCAAGAGCCTGTAAAGGTGGCATCCTGAGTAGCATTCGGAGCAATGTTGTACCAGCTGCCTGTGCCTGCAGAGGACTCGCTTTCAAAGGAAACCAAGAGAACGGTCAGCTTACCGCCGTTTTCGGTTTCGCTTCCGTCAGCGCCAACGTAAAGCTTGCTGTACTGGAAGGTCGAACCGGCTAAAAGCTCATCCAGCTTCAGCTGAGCGGTTGCCTTTGCAGCGTCGTAATTGGTTTCATCCAAGGTGACTGCCGCCATCATCTTATAGATTAAGGTGTTGTCTGCGTCCTTATCGAACTCAGAGAGATCCAGCTCATAGAATGCGACAAGGTCGGCAAAATGGTTCTGCACGCGCTCAGCCTCAGTCAAGGGAGCGGTGTAAAGACGAACGCTGTATACCGAGGGAGACATATTGTTGAACAAATAGAAGTTACCGTAGTTTTCAACGTTCGCGTCCGCATCCTCAATGGAAACGGAATTGTCTCCTTGCGCGGGCTTGATGACAGCGCCGTTCTTCATAAACGAATATTTGTAGGTGCTGCCGCTCGTGGTCAGATTGACCGTGAAGCTTACAACGCCGGTATCGCGCTCGTTTGCGGTACCGTTCTTGTATACGTTAAGGCCGTTTTCCCAACCGTAAATGTTGGCTCTGATATTGGTTGCGCCCCAGTCGTCGCTGGTCGTGACTTCATCGTATACACCGAAAATTATAGAGTTGCTTCTCTGCGCAGCCGTAGCACCGTCTGCGTAAACACCGCTGAACATATATCCGCGCAAGCGACCCAATGCCATACTGGCACCGACTCCGGAGCTGGTAT
>JAGBFG010000023.1 GCA_017936565.1 Clostridia bacterium | reverse complement strand
TTCCGCCATCACCACCATTTACACCTTTACCACCATTGCTGCTGTTGTCACCGTTACTGCCTTTGCCACCAGTTCCACCCTTACCACCGAGCTGATTTTCCATTTTCAATTCATTTGAACCGCATGGGGGCGTGTGAAAAGACTTTTCCTTGCTTTTTAGTGGCGCAAAAAGAGCAAACAAAAGCCGCCGCCCATCAAAAAGCCTCTCCCATAAAACAACAAAAAGCCTGACCTCTTTTGGAAGCCGGACTTTTCCATTTTCACTTTCCACTTTCCATTTTCACTTTCCACTTTCCATTTTCTATTCAGCATTTTGTATTCTGCATTGAAGAAAAGACGCCATTTCTGCCGTTTCCATCCGCTCCGCCTTTACCCCGGGCTGATTTTCTACTTTCGAATTTCAATTTTCAATTTGCATCAAACCGCTTGGGCGCGTGTGAAAAGGTGTTATCTTGATTTTTGGCTTTTGGCAGACGAAAAAAGCAAGTGCATACCACAGCAAGCCATCTTAAAAACGCCGCCTTTGCTACCTTTGCCGCCATTACCGCCATTGCCACCGTTTCCGCCAACCTGATTTTCAATTTTCATTCTGCATTATGCATTATGCATTCAGCGTTTTGCATTGAACCGCTTGGACGGGCGTGAAAAGACATTTTCCCGTTTTTTTATTGTTTTGTGGACGGAAAAAGCAGGCGCAAGCCGCCGCCCTCCACAAAAAGCCGCGCCTTAAAAAAGTATGACCTCTTCAGAAAGTCAGACTTTTGCATTCAGCAATTTGCATTGAAATGCTTGGGTGCGCGTGAAAAGACACCATCTTTTCTTTTCGGTATACCGAAGGGAAGAGAGAAGGGCTGATAAACGCAAACAAGGGCAGACCGTTTGTGTCTGCCCTTGCTGTTTCGGTGTATTGGTTTTTTATGCGCGCTTGTCGCGCGAGAGAAAATTAGTCCTTCTTGTATCCTATGTTTTTTTCTTTTGCGGGGTCAAAGGTGAGATTGCAGATAGAAGCAACCAATCCGTAAATGCCGCAAGTAATGTAGGAAAGAATGAGGTACGCGCCCGTGCGAGAGGTGTATCCCTCGGGCTTCAAGGACGTATGGTTGATAATGAGGCTACCAATCCAACCAAGGAAAAAGGTCAGTAAAAAACGAGAAACTTCGTTGTCCATTTTTTTCTCCTTCAAGGTCTAAATATGAAATGTATTGGGTGAAGCTTGCGCACCGAAAAACGCAAGCCTCTTTTGTTGCCGTGCAAAAAACGGAAACAGAAGCAAAACGCTTCCCCAACACCGTCCTTTGCTTGTCAGCACTTACATTATACACGTTTTGGGGAAAAATTGCAAGAGAAAATCTGCATTTTATACGTTTATAAACAAGCGCTGCAAAGAGGGTTGTAAGAAAGGAAGCGCAAAGAAAAAGCCATCGCGGTTGTTTTTCGCGATGGCTTGCGCCTTTTTTGCTTTTTTGCCTATTGCTTCCCGCGAGCGCTTTTCGTTTCGCTTTCGGCGGGCGCACCGGAAGGCGAGTGGAAAATATCAGGTGCTTTCCCTCACAATTTCGTGAAGCTGCGGCAGGCGCTTTTCAATTTCAATCGCCTGCTTCATCTGGTTGCGGGCGCGGATTAAATTGTGGTTTGGCTTATGAATGCGGAAATAGTTATCTCCGTCTAAATAGTCGGTCAAGAAGCGCATACCGCACTCTAACGTCAGAAGCAGGAAGGATTCGGGCAAAAGTTGTATTTCTTCCTCGGTCATTGCGTCCTTGACGGTGCTTAAATAGCCACGGGCGAAGGCGGCGAATTTTTCTTCGTCAAAGCCGACCTTTTCCAAATCCTCTTCGTCCTCGGCGGCGGTAGCCGCGCCTGTGCGCAGAGCATCTCCAAAGTCATACAGGCGAGAGCCGGGCATAACGGTGTCCAAATCAATGACGCAAAGCCCTTTTCCGTCCTTGTCAAACAGAATGTTGTTGATTTTGGTGTCGTTGTGCGTGACAGCCAAGGGCAAGACGCCGCTGTCAAGACGGTCTTGTACTGTGTGATAAAAGTCCTCGTGTGCCTTGAAGAACGCAATTTCTTCTTTGCAGGAAGCGGCGCGCCCGTGCGCGTCCCTTTCAAGAACCTCGGTAAAGGTCACATAGCGGCTTGGCGTATCGTGAAAATGAGGAATGGTTTCAAAGAGCGTTTCGGCAGGGAAGTCTGCCAAAAGCTGCTGGAACGCTCCGTAGGATTTGCCCGCCTCTTCCAAAATGGCAGGAGAAACAAGGTCGTAGCAAACCGAGTCCTCGACAAAGAGATACGCACGGTAATAGTCGTTTCCGATGACGGAAACGTTCTCTCCGTTTTTGTTGGGAACAACCGTTAAGGTCGCGCGAAGGGGGTCCTTGCCCGCCGCCACTAATTTTTTTGTCAGGTGCTTCGTCACGGCAACGATGTTGTTCATCATATCCAAGGGGCGCGGAAAAACGTGGGTGTTGATTTGCTGAACAATCAAACGGGGCTTGCCCTTGGAAACGTATGTACGGTTAATATGCCCGTTGCCATACGGGGTGGGGTCTACCTCTTGTCCGTATAAATCTTTTAATATTTCAAAAGAATCTTTCATAGCGGCATCCTTTCGAGGAGCGTTTTTTATTATTATACACAAAACAATAAAAAAAGCAAGAGGTTTTACAAAAATCAGACAATGTTTTTTACAAAAGCTCTTTTTTTTTCGGGCGAATTATGATACAATATCCACAGGCGGCAAAGCCGCCAAGTGCGCACAGCGTGCGGCACTTCGCCAAAGGCGAAGAGTGGATACCATCAGGAATAAGCCGCATCGGCTTAGCCGATGGGGGCGAACAGAGCTCGCAAAACGAAATCGTAGATTTCACGGCTTTTTTATGATACAATAAAAAACGAGGAAAAAAAGAAAGAAACGCCCCAGTCCTTTGTCATTGAAAACGGGCGCGGGAAAGGAACGCTATGGCAAGAAGAAAGCAGGAAATACCCGAGCTTTTGGCTCCTGTGGGAACAGAGGAAGCCCTTTATGCCGCAATCGAAGGCGGCGCTGACGCCGTTTATTTAGGGGGCGAGGCGTTTTCCGCGCGCGCCTACGCGGGCAATTTTTCAAGAGAAGCCTTGGAAAAGGCGCTTGTGTATGCCCACGGGCACGGTGTGAAGGTATACGTGGCAGTAAACACCCTGCTTTTTGAAAGAGAATGGAAGGACGCGACGGACTATATCGCCTTTTTAGACGAGGTCGGGGCAAATGGCGTCATTGTCGCGGATATGGGGCTTGCCCGCTATATAAGCGAGCATTTTCCCCGCCTTCCGCTTCACGCTTCTACGCAAATGTCGATTCATTCGGCAGAGGGAGCAAATGCGCTTGCCGAGATGGGCTTTTCAAGAGTGGTGCCCGCAAGGGAGCTTTCGGCAGAGAATATTGCCGCCTTGGTAGAGAAAACGCCCTTGGAAATAGAGGTGTTTTTGCACGGGGCGCTTTGCGTTTGTCATTCGGGGCAATGCCTGTTTTCCTCTTTGGTGGGGGGAAGAAGCGGAAACCGCGGTACCTGCGCTCAGCCCTGCCGCTTGCCGTATAGAGAAGGTTATGCGCTAAGCTTGAAGGATTTGTGCTTGGCGGAGCATATTCCTTCCTTGATTTCCTCGGGTATTGCTTCCTTGAAAATTGAGGGAAGAATGAAATCGCCCGATTACGTATACGGCGTAACACGCCTTTACCGTCGCCTTTTAGACCAAGGTCGGTCTGCCACCGCCGAGGAAATGGAGTATTTGGCAAGGCTGTTTTCCCGCGGGGGCTTTACGGACGGCTATTATACAGAGCGTCTTGGAAAAGGAATGCTGGGCGTGCGCTCCCAAGCGGACAAGGACAGCACCAAGTCCATAGAAACAAAAGCCTTTCTGCCAAAGCCCTTGGTTTTGTCGGGCAAGGCAGAGATAAGGCAGGGAGAAAAGGCAAGGCTCTCGCTCGTTTATGGGTCTTGCGAGGTGACAGTGACGGGACAAACCCCCTTGATTGCGCAAAACGCCGCCTTGGAAGAGGAGTCCTTGAAGGAAAGGCTTTGCAAAATGGGCGCAACGCACTTCGTTTTGCCCAAGGAGAGGCTTTCGGTTGTTTTGGATAAGGGGCTGTTTTTGCCTGTCGGCGCGCAAAATGCCCTGCGCCGAGAGGGTGTTATGGCACTCGAAGCGATGCTCAAAAGCAAAAGAGAGGACGTCATACCTCGCAAGGCTGCCCATAACGTGCTTTTCTCTGCGCCGCCGCTCGTTTTGCCCAAGGACCGTCCTTGGCGCACCGTGGTTTTTTACCGTGTTGACGTGTTTGAGAGTATAGACCGCTCGTTTTTCGATATTGACTTTTTGCCCCTCTTTCGCTTGCCCGAGGCGAAAAAGACACCCAAGGGCATTCTGATGCCCCCCGTTCTGACCGACGCCGAGGAAAAGGATATTGAGGTCTTGTTAAAGCAAGCCAAGGAGCGCGGGGTGACGGTTGCCTTGTGCGGCGGGCTTGGCAGCGCGCGCTTGGCTGCCAAATGGGGTTTTTCCCTTATGGGGGATTTCCGCTTGAATATCACCAACAAGCAGAGCGCTAATGCTTATCGCGCGCTTGGCTTTTCGGCGTTTGTTTTGTCGCCTGAGCTGTCACTTAAAGAGATACGGCAGATAAAAGAGGGTGGTGCTTGCGTTTTTGGCAGAATTCCCTTGATGGTGACGGAGCGCTGCTTTATCAAGGATAATTTCGGATGCGCGCGGTGCGATAGCGCCGCCTTGCGTGACCACAAGGGTGTTGATTTTCCCTTTATGCGGGAGTATTTGCACCGCAATCTGATTTTTAACAGTCTACCCACCTATATGGGCGACAAAAGAAAAGAGCTGCAAGAGGCGGGCCTTGACGGAGAGCATTTTATTTTCTCCGTGGAGTCGCCTGCCGAAGCCAAGGCGCTGCTTGCCTCTTACCGCAAGGAAGAGGAAATACCCCACAAGCGCCGTTTCCCCAAGGAAAGCGTATGAACAAGAACGCTTAGAAGTAAACAATTATTTATATATTGACAATGCGTGAAGGAAAGGATACCGTGATGATTTATCTTGCTTCGGCATCGCCGCGCCGCCGCGAGCTTTTGGAAAAGGCGCAAATTCCCTATACTGTTTTGGCGCAAAACGCCGATGAAAGCCTGCCCGACGAGGTTTTGCCGCGTGACGCTGTGGAGCTGTTGGCGCAAAGAAAGTGCCTGGCGGGAGCAGAAAAGGTGGATTTTGACGATGTTGTGATTGGCGCTGACACGCTGGTTGCCTTGGGGCGTGAAAAATTAGGAAAGCCCAAGGACGAAAAGGACGCAGAAGAGATGCTTTCGCGCCTCTCGGGCACAACGCACGAGGTATATACGGGCGTTGCTATATGGCACAAAGGGGTGCTTTTTTCGGGTGTCGATGAAACCAAGGTGGTTTTCCGCGCGCTGACGCCAAGACAAATCAAGCGTTATGTTGCCACCGGCGAGCCTATGGGAAAGGCGGGCTCCTACGCTATACAGGGCAAGGGCGGGAAGCTGGTTAAGGAATTCCGCGGGAACCTCGACAACGTGATAGGGCTTCCTGTTTCTTTGGTCAGAGAGCTTTTGGACAAGCACGAAAAACGGGATTTGATGGCAAAGGCGGCAGAAGCCTTGACTGCCCTGTATCCTGACGCGACCTGCGCCTTGGAATACGGCGGCTCTCCTTGGCGGCTTTTGGTGATGGGGCGCTTGTCTGCCCAATGCACCGATGCCCGTGTGAATGTTGTTTGTAAAGATTTGTTTGCAAAATTTCCCACGCCCGAGGCGATGGCGCAAGCGGATATCAGGGAAATTGAGGCGCTTGTGCGCCCTTGCGGGCTGTATCACACCAAGGCGGAAAGCATCAAAGAGGCATCGCGGCTTTTGGTGGAAGAGTTCGGGGGCGTTTTGCCACGGACGATGGACGAGCTTTTGCGTTTCCCCGGGGTTGGCAGGAAAATAGCCAATCTGCTTTTGGGAGATATTTATCATTTGCCCGCGGTGGTGACGGACACGCACTGCATTCGCATTTGCGGAAGACTTGGGGCATATGATGAGGCAGAGAAAAATCCCTTCAAGGTGGAAAAGATTTTAGGGGAGCTGTTACCCCCGGAGGAAAGTGCGGACTTTTGCCACCGCATCGTGCATTTTGGAAGAGAAATTTGCAAAGCCAGAGGCGAAAAATGCAAGGAGTGCGTGATGAGAGAATTTTGCCGCCATTACGCGAAGAAAAAATAAGGCGTTTTTGTTTTTTCTTTTGAAAAACAGGCGCAAGAAATGGGGTTGACGGTATGGCAGAGAGGCTTTCGGTGGCATTGCCTGTCGTGGTAGAGGGGAAATATGATAAGATAACCTTGTCCTCTGTGATTGACGCGCATATCTTGCAGACGGACGGCTTTCGCCTGTTCAACAATAAGGAAAAGGCGGCGCTTTTTCGGCGCTTGGCGGAGAAAAAGGGCATTATCGTCCTGACCGACTCTGACGGCGGCGGGCGGCAGATTCGCGCCTTTTTATCTGAAATTTTACCCAAGGAAAAGGTTTTTCATTTATACATTCCCAAGCAAAAGGGGAAGGAAAAGCGCAAGGAAAAAGCCTCAAAGGCGGGGCTCTTGGGAGTAGAGGGAATGGAAGCGGCTTTGCTTCGTGAGCTCTTTCTTCCGTTTTCCGAGGATGGCGAATGGCAAAGACCGCAAGGGGTAAAAATAGATAAGAAGGATTTTTATGCCTTTGGTCTTGCGGGAAGAGAGAACAGCGCGCAAAAGCGGGCGCGGCTGGCACGGGCGCTGTCCTTTCCTGAGGATATGACGGCAAATGCGCTCTTGGCGGCGCTGAATTTGTTATATACAAAAGAAGAAATCCTGCAAATTTTAGCGGAGCAAGAGGCAAGGGGCCAAGAGTAGCCCGAAAGAAAGCCGTTTGGCAGGAAGAGCTTTTGGGCTTTATAGATAAAGGAGATGATATCGTTGGACGTAAAGGTCAATATAGCGGCGGCAAGGTTGGTAAATCAGGCGCTGATAAGGGGAAGCGCGAAAATTCCCTCTATCCCCTTTTTGCCGCAGAAAACCGTTGCCTATGAAAAGGAAGAGCCCTTGGGCTTTCCTGTTACCTCGCCTCGCCGCGCGGGGCTTTCGGAAAGGGCGCTTTTTTCCTTGATAAGCTGCCTTTCCCAAGACCGCAAGGCGCATATACACAGCTTTTTTCTTCTGGTTGATGGGAAGCTGGTGTTAGAGGGGGCTGCCCCCGCTTACAGTCCGCGCATACCGCACGCGACCTTTTCCATGTGCAAAACGGTCACGGGGCTTGCTATTGCAATGCTTTTGGAAGAAGGGAAGCTTTCCTTGGATGATAAGGCTGCCTCTTTCTTCCCTGAGCTTCGTGTGCCTGCCCGTATGAAAGGCATCACCATCAAGCACCTGCTTTGTATGCAAAGCGGCGTGATATTCGGAGAGACGGGCGCCGTTACCGAAACGAACTGGCCCCGCGCCTTTTTTGAGTCAGGGCTGCGGTTTGAGCCCGGCACGTCATTTTCCTATAACAGTATGAACTCCTATATGCTCGCCGCCATTCACACAAGAGTGACGGGCATTTCCCTTTCCGCCTTTTTAGAGGAGCGGCTGTGGAAGCCCTTGGGGATAAAGGACGTCCTTTGGGAGACCTGTCCGCAAGGGGTGGAAAAGGGCGGTTGGGGGCTTTACCTTTCCGCGCAAAGCATGGCGAAAATCGGACAGCTGTTTTTGCAAAAGGGCGTTTTTCGTGGCAAAAGACTGATAAGCGAGGAGCGCTTAGCGGAAGCGGTTGGTGCGCACACCGCCGTTCCCGAGCGCGTGGGCGCCTTTGATTACGGCTACCATCTTTGGACGCATAGAAACAACGAAAGCTATCTTTTTAACGGAATGCTTGGGCAAAATGTTTGGGTATATCCCAAGCGTAAAGTGGTGCTTGCGTTTACCGCGGAAGAGCCCTGCGTCTTTCAGGATGCCGAGGCTTTAACCAAGGCAATGGACGTCTTGACCAAGGACGAGAGCTGGAAAAGGGAGAGATTGCCCTTTTACCGTCTGCGAATGGCAGGACTCCTTCGCCGCTTCGCGCACAGGGTTTCCTGGCTCTCCTTGCGCCATTTGGAGCACCATCCGTATCCCTTTCCCTTGGGGCTTTATCACTTGCCCCAAAACAACGCGTCCTTGATGCCCTTGCTTTGTCGCTTGGTGCAAAACAACCATACCGACGGCATTAAAACCTTGCGCTTGGAAGAGAAAAGGAAGGGCGTTTTACAAATACAAACGGACGAGGGCAAGGGTGTCTACACCGTTTACGCCAAGCGGCACCAATATTTGCATCAGACGCTGGATTTCAACGGTGAAAAATATCGGGTAGCGGCGGCATATGAGGTGGCGGCGGACGAAAACCGCCTGCCTGTTCTCAAAATAGAGCTGAAATTCCCCGAGCTTCCCGTGACGCGGCGGATTTTACTGCGTCTGACAGAGGACGGACCCCAAGCCACCTTTACGGAAACGCCGGGGGCTTCGGTGGTTTCCGCCGTGGCAAGCTCCGCTTTTGCGGGGATTTTTTCCCAAAACTTCCTGACGGACTTTATCAGCGCCAAGCTTCGCCCCGATTTTCTCTTTTTCCGTATCGGAAAAACCTTTTCTCCCGCCTTCGCGCTTCTTTCAGCCCCCGCCCCTGCGGCAAACGAGGAAGAAGAGGACGAAGAGGATGACGGGGAAAATACGGAAGCGCATCTTTTTGAAGAAAACACCTGAAAAGCGCTTTTTAGAAAAAAGACAGAGAACAGGGGCAAAGCCCCGCGCGTTCTCTGTCTTTTGTGTTGGTCAGTTTTCCAAAAGATTTATTATTTGCTTGTCTTTTTTCTTTTTTGCGTATTTATAAGCCTTATAGGCGCCGCTGTTCTCTTGGCTTTTCGCATAAAAGATTATAAAAGCACTATTGTCTATCATCGCGCAATTTCGGAAATAAATGCTTTTATACCATCCCTCAAAGGAAGGCATAAGATATATAATTTCGTCATAGTCCTCGCGATTGAAGTACCGCACGCTTTTATACAAATACCGTTCCTGCGGAACACAGTATATACGCTTGATTTTCAGCGCGGGGCTTTCGTCTTTTATTTTTGTTACGATTTCGCGGCAAAGATCGTCAAAAGCGCCAAAACCCCCAAAATAAAAAGTGCGGCATCCAAGCTTTATTGCTCTCGTAATTTCGGCAAATGTTATAGCATATAATCGGTCTGTTATATCAATGTCGCGGTGCCCAAAAAACGAACAGATCTTTTCTTCCATACAAAAAATAAGGTGCCACCCCTTGCGAGATGACACCGTAGAATACCTCTCGCATAGTTGTCACACCATCTATAACCCACTTTTCAGCCGATTATTGCGATACCGTATTTCTACCGAAATTAGTATGGCTGAAAAAGGGTATAGTACCCCCTTGTAGGTTATTTTGATTATTAAGATGATGTGACATACATATTATACCACAGGCTTTTTTATTTTTCAATATGGAAAAGGGTTTTTTTATAAAGCTTAAAATTTCTATCAATCAGACAAAGCGCATCAAAAAACAGAGAACAGGGGCAAAGCCCCGCGCGTTCTCTGTTTTTTATTGTTTTTTTGTTTTTTCTTAAACGGGGACGCTCTTGCCAAGCGCGAGAGAATAGATGAGCGTTTCCTTCGGGGGCGCGTCAAAAATTTTCTCTACCGCAGCCTTGTAATAGGTCAGCTGGGGACTGTGACGCAAGCGAAGCAGCTCCTCGGGCGAGGGCTGGTCTTCTTGTAAAGAACTGTTTGCATTCTTTTGAGGGAAGAGACGGTCTGTCTTGTAGTCTACCAGGATAATGCCGTCCTCTGTGAAAAGTAAAAGGTCCATAACGCCCTGCACAAGAAGGGTTTCTTCTTGTAAAGCCTCTTGGTTTTCTTCGGTGAAGAGAGAGGCGGGCAAGAGCGCGTGGAAGCGAAATTCCCGTAGCATTTTTTGGCTTTGCAGAATGGCGGTAAAGAGAGGGGAACGGATAAACGCCACAATTTCCTTGCGGTAAATGCGGTCAGCGTCCCCTTTTTCTATGAAGTGTGCCGCGGTCAGTCGGTCTATCTCTTTTTCGACAAGAGCGAAGAGAAGAGAGGGAGAAAGGGCGGTAATGGCGGCGTGCGAAGCGCCTTTCGGGGCGGGGCTTTGGCGAAGAGCAGAGAGCGCCGCGCTTGGAATAAGCGAGGGAAAATCACAGAACTGCATAAAAATATGGGTGGCGCTTCCTGCCTTGGCGGCGGGGTTTTCTTCCTTGCCCGACAGAAAACGGGGCAGGGTTTTGGGCTGCTCCGCGTTGGCCCTTTCGTCCTTGGGCTCTTGCAGGACAAGGGTTATGGGGTCGTCCTTTTCGTCAAGCGCCGCGGGGGACAGGCGGGAAACGGATAGCTTCCTTGGCAGGCGTGTTTGCGCCTCATAGGGATAGACAAAGGAGAAGCGCCGCTTGAAGAGTGCCGCCAATTCCTCTGCTGTGAGCGAGGGGGAAGCATTCGCTTCGCACCTTGTGGCTTTTTCCTGCGCTCTATCCGCATTCTCGGCAGGGGCGCTTGCCTCAGACAAGGGAGCGGGGGGCTCCTGCGGGGCGTCTTGCGCTTCTGCAAGAGAAACGGCAAAGGAGAAGAGGGGCGTTTCCTTCTTTTCCTCAACACCCACGGAAAACGCGCCAAGCAGCCAGTCTATATAGTAGGCGTAGTGCGTCAGGAGGGCTGACGAGGGGAAGCGGGAGATGAGCATTCCGTTCTTTAATGCGTTTTCGGGGGAGCGGGCGCCAAGGGATGCGGTCACAAACAAGCGCTCCTTGGGTCGCGTTAAGGCAACGTAAAGAACGCGCAGCTCCTCTTCCATTGCCTGCTCTGACAATGCGCTCTTCACTGTTGCCAGAAGGGGATGGTCCAAGCGGGCAAAGCCTGTCCTGTCGCAAACGGCGGCGGCAACGCCAAGCCTTTCGTGGAAGACAAGAGGGCTTTCCTTCGGCTTTCTTTTTTTGAGAGAAACGCCACAGCCCACCACAAAGCAAACGGGATATTCCAGACCCTTGGCGTGATGAATGGTGGAAATATAGACACCCTTTTCGTTTCCAAGCGTCCGTCCTTCGCCGGGGGAAAGTCCCTTTTCCGTCATACTGTTGACGTGGTCGATAAAGCGATAAAGACCGTGAAAGGCGACGGCTTCAAACCGATGGGCGTAGTGATAAAGCAAAAGAAGGTTTTGCTTTTCCTTTTCCTCCAAATAGGAGAAAAGGCGCGTTTCGGTATATAGAGCGCGAAGCAGCTTGTCCGCGGGCATACCCTCTGCCATTTCCCTGAAACGGGAAAGGTCGGACAAAAAGCGCGTCGCTTTTTGAAAATCCGGGTGTGCCTCGGCATACGCGAGAAGGGCGTCAAAAAGGGGAAGGGCGGCTTCCTTGCCCGACTCCCTTCGTATGCGGATAAGGTCGTCCATGGAAAAGCGGTAAATGGGCGAGCGCAAAAG
This sequence comes from Clostridia bacterium, assembly GCA_017936565.1. GTDB lineage: Bacteria > Bacillota > Clostridia > Oscillospirales > CAG-272 > UBA1740. The sequence continues at coordinate 23,805 of JAGBFG010000023.1, read as the reverse complement.
CCCTGCAAGATAAATATCTCTTCTTGGGTTGTTTACCGTGTTTAACAGGCACAGCGCCAAAAGCACCTCTTTTTTATCCCAGAAGCTTTCCTTGTCCTCGGTGAAGGCGGGAATGCCAAAGCGCGCAAGGGCGGCGGAAAAATGAACGGGGCGCTTGGCGCCCTGCCGATATAAAATGGCAATATCGGACGGGGAAAGGGGCGTGCCGTCTGCCTTTTTTTCTTCTCTTAACAGGCGTTCAATCTCCTTGGCGACAAAAAGGCATTCGTAGGGAATACCGTCTTCCTCTTCCTCGTTTTCCTCTTCCCCCTTTTGCGTTCCCACGATGTATATAGCGGGCGCGGGGGGAAGGAGAGATGGGGCGTCTTCCTTGTCCTTTTGGGGCGGGTTTAATCTGTCGTCCTCGGAAGAATAGTGAATGGATTTCCCTAAAACGCCGAAAAGGAAATCAAACGCCCTGTTGCAGAAGGACAAAATGTTTTCCTTGGAGCGGAAGTTGCGTCGCAAAAAGCGCACGGTATGGGAAGCGGTGTCGCTTTCCTTTTCGTAGTCTTGGCGCAGTTGGGCGAAAATCGAGGGCTGCGCGCCGCGGAAGGCATAAATGCTCTGCTTGATGTCGCCCACCATAAAGGGATTTTGGGGCGTGGATATTGCCTCGAAGAGCAGGTGCTGGATTTCGTTGACATCCTGATACTCGTCAATGCAAATGGCGTCATAGGAGAGGGAAAGCTCCTCGGCAAGCGCCGTCCTTTCCCCGTTTTCCTTTAAGAGAAGACCAAGCGCGTATCGGCTCAGATCCGAAAAATCGCAAAGCCCCCGTCTCTTTTTTTCTTCCATATAGCGGCGGTGGAACTCTGTGAGCAAAAGAGAGAGCCCTTTTGATAGCCTTGCGGATTCTATGAAGGCATAGGGAAGCTCATCTTCGTCCCAGGCAAAAAAGGTGTCTCTTTTGTCAACAAAAATTTTCCAAGCGGTATTGCGGTATTCCTTGAACCACAGGTTTTCTTCGGACAGGTCAGCCGCCTTCTTTTTTCCGACGGTTTCTTTTTTACAGGCGAAAAACGCCTGCTTGATGCAAGTGTAATCCCTTTCCTCTTGCAGTAGGGATAAAAGAGCCTTGAAGGCGTTTATTTCCTTTCTGGTGGCGTCCTTATAATTTTCCGCAAACGCCAAGGAGCCCTTCGCCTTGCCGTCTTCCCCGAAGGAGTCGACAAACGCCCTTTCGTACCCCTCTGTCAAATCCGACAGCGTTTGGGTCAAAAGTCTCCTTGCTTCTTTTCCCCAAGGGGTTTGGAAAAAGGGTGAGGAAGCCGCCGCGTCAAGCGCCCTTGCGTTTTCTTCCAAGAGAGAAACGCCCTTGCGGTATCCAAGCAGCTTTTGATATAAATCCAAAAGATAGGGAGCAAGGCTTTCATCGTCCTTGACGTCCGTTAAGGTGTCTGCCAAAAGCGCGACGGAAAGCCCCTCTGCCTCAAAAAGCCCGCAAAAAGCGTCGTTCACCACCTCTTCCATAATAGAAGAGGACAAGATGACAGACTCTGCTCCGTCGGGAATGCGAAAAGAGGGGGAGATACCCAAAGGGTCGGCGTTTTCCTTGACCAAATCATTACAAAAGCTGTCAATGGTGCGAATTTTCGCCAAGGGAAGCAAAAGCATTTGCTCTGCCAAAAAGGTGTTTTCGGGGTTTTCCTCTAATGCCCTTCCAAGCGCCTCGGCGATTTTTTCGCGCAGCTGTGCCGCGGCGGCTCTTGTAAAGGTAACAATGAGCATACGGGAAACCCGCAAGGGATTTTCCTTTCGGGTAATGAGTCGAATGAGCCGCTCTGTCAAGGTGGCGGTTTTTCCCGAGCCTGCCGCGGCAGAAAGCAACAGCGTCTGGCTTGTGGTGTTAATGGCGGCTAATTGTTCATCGGTCCAGTTGGGCATAAAAGCTCCTTTGTATAAGGCAGAATGCAAAACGCATAATGCATAATGAAAAATGGAAAACGCGAAATCAGAATTGGCGAAGGGGTTTGAGGACAACGTCCTCTTCCTTTTCCTCGGCTCTGGCAACGGCGAAAAAGCCCTCGTTGTCGTAAAAGGAAACCAAGGTGTCAAGAGGAAAATGGGTGTTTATCTTCTTTTGGTAAATGGGCTGCCCCGCTCTTGCAAGACGCGCAAAAAAGGGCGGAAGGGTTACCTTGGCGCAGGAAGCAAAGATGCGCTCCGTGGGCAAAAGCAGAGAGGGACGAAGAGAAGCGGGGGTTTCTTCCAGCTGCGCAAGCGTTTGCGCCTGCTCTAACGAAAAGCCCGACGCCTTTGTTCTGACCAATCGGCTCATCAGCCCCCCACAGCCAAGCGCCTTGCCGATATCGGCGCACAGGGTTCTGATATACGTTCCCTTGGAGCAATGGACGGAAAGAGCGTATTCCGAGGGCGAAAGCCTTTCTGCTGATAGCGAAAAAACGGTGATTTCCCGCGCTTGCCGCTCAATTTCCTGCCCCTTTCTTGCCAAGTCGCACAGCTTTTGTCCGCCTATCTTTAAGGCGCTGTACATAGGGGGCGTTTGCAAAAGCTTGCCTGTAAAGCGCGGCAAGACTGCAAAGACCTCTTCCTCTTGGGGCAAAAGCTCCGTTTGTGTCAAAATGGTTCCCGTTGCGTCTTCGGTATCGCTGGTCTGACCGAGGCGAAGATGTGCTAAATAGTGCTTGTCCGCCGTGAGCAGAAACTCGCTTGCCTTGACGGCGCGCCCGATAAGAACGGGCAAAACGCCCTCTGCCATAGGGTCGAGCGTGCCGGTGTGCCCTGCCTTTTCTGCGCCGAAGAGGTGCTTGACACGGTTGACAGCCGTTTGAGAGGACATTCCCTTTTCCTTGTGAAGCAGGAAAAGCCCCGAAAGTGCATTTGCCATATTGAATAGACCCTCTTAATGAAGGCTCCTTTCTTGCGGAATAAAACGGGATAAAGGGCGAGTGGAAAAGAAAAACACAAAAGGCGGGCAAAAAATGCCGACTTGCCCTTTGTGCTTTTCATCAAAGCCCGCAAGGACAAAAGTCCTTGGCGATGTTGCTTTGGAATATCAAAGAGATTCGCAATGTTTAATGTTCTTTCTTTCGCAATAAGCGGCAGCGGCGGAATGGTCGTTACAAATAACGGTCACGTTCTCGCAGCCGTTCAAAACGCCCCAGCCGAAGTCCTTGACAGAGTCGGGAACGACGAGCTTCTCCAAGCGCGTGCAACCGCGGAAGGCGGTGTCGTCAATTTTCGTCACGGAGTCAGGCAGCTCAACGGACCGCAGGCTCTCGCAGCGGTAGAAGGCGCCCTCGCCGATTTCGGAAACGGAGTCGGGAATGATGATTTTTTCCAAGAAATAGCAGTCGCAGAATGCCCAATCGCTAATCACGGTCACCGAGTCGGGAACGGTGAATTCCTTGCTGTTGCAAGCGGCGGGATAGCAGATAAGCACGGACTTGTTTTTATTAAACAGAATGTCGTTGACAGACTTGTAGTAACGGCTTTTGGGGTCAACGGAAATGGAGCGCAATCCCGTACAGCCGCGGAAGGGGCTCGTGCCAATAGCGGAAACGGACGCGGGAATGGTGATGTTTTGCAGGGAGACGCAATCCTTAAATACGTTCTTACCGATTTTGGTGACGGTGGCGGGCAGGTTGATTCTTTCCAAACCTATACAACCGTTAAACGCCATATCGTCAATCTTGGTAACGCCAAAGGGAACGTCAATCCTCTTTAACTTGACGCAGTCCGCCAGCGAGCTTTCGCCGATAATGGTCAAGCCCGAGGGCAGCTTAATATCCTCTAAGGACTTACAGCTGTTAAACACGCCCCCGTAAATCTCCGCCATACCGGACGGCAGGGAGACAGAGGAAAGCTCGGCGCAGTTTTCAAAGGCGCGCTCGCCTATCTCAATATCGTCGTTGGTAATAGTGACCTCGGTCAAACCAATACAGTCACGAAAGGCGCTGTCGCCTATCTTCTTGACGGTGTCGGGCAGGTCAAGACGCTCCAAGCGCTTGGAGCCGCGGAAGGACTCGCTTCCCAAGGATTTGAGGTTTTCGCCAATGATAAGACGCTCTAACTTCTCGCAGTTCTTAAAGGCGGAGTTGCCAATGGCAACCACGTCCTTGGGAATGCGGATTTCAGGGCTTCCGTCCTTGCATTTTACCAGAACGTCCCCTTCCATATGCAACGCCTTCATCGCCTCAATGGGAAGAGAGGAAACGAGCTTTTGCAGGTATTTCTTGTTGGCGGCAACGGCAGTTCCCGTCACGTGCTGCAAGTTCTCCAAAATCATTTTCAAGGCGGCGGGAATTTCCACGTTCTCTTCCAGATAGAAGGGATAGATGCGCTTGTTGTACTTAAAGGCAGTGATAATCTCCATACCGCAGTATTTGGAGTTCAAGGAGCTTTTCGACAGGAAAAGAAGTACCGCACAGCAGGACTCGATTTTAGAGCGCAGCTCCTCGCGGAAGTCCTCTCCGATTTCCATGGTATCGTCATACCACATACGGAATTTTTCCTTGTCTATGTATTCCAGTATCCGAGAAACCTCTTTGGAGTCTTTGTGAGAATAGCTGACAAAGAGGAAGGGCTCGGTTCCATTGTAGGACTCAATGGTGATTTTTTCGAATTTTGCGGCTTCGTTGTGTTCCATAAGTATCTCCCCTGCCATAAATGGCGATTGAAATTATGTTGTAGCGCTTAAAGGACAAAGCATAGCACGAGCAGAGTGACAAACAGGGCGGGTAAAGAAACGGCGGTGCCGTATTTGATAAAGTCAATATAGCCGAAGCGGACGCGGTGCTCCTTTAACAAAGAGGACCACATAATGCCCGCCAAGGCGCCGATGGGCGTTAAGAACGCGCCAAGGTTTGAGCCGACGACGGAAGCGTAAAGGGCGGCTTGCAGTGACGCCCCTTCCAGTCCGCTCATAACGGAGCAGAAGAGAACGCTCATAGGAATGTTGTTGATAAGGTTGGCGGAAAGGAAGGACGTAACGCCGTATTTCCAAACGATATGCTCTTGTCCGAGCAAGGAAGCGATTTTGTCGGTAACGCCGTTTTCGGACAGCGCCAGGATGATGACGAACATAGAAAGCACGAAGGGAATAAGCTCCCACGGGGCGCGCTTGGCGCACATGAGAAGCTCCTTGGGCTTGCGTCTTTGCGCGAGAGAAAGAATACCGATAATCAGGAAAAGAAGCAGGGCCGACGCCAAGGAGATAGCCCACATTTCAAGACCGATATAGGAGCCGACAGCCAAAGCCACGGTGCAGACGGAAAGCAGCACAAGTCCGATGATAAGGAAGGGCTTGTTTTCAATTTTAACGTCCTCATCCTCAACCTCGGGCACCTTCTTCAACTCCTTGCGGAACAAAAGCCAAAGCACAAGGAAAGAGATAGCCGCCGCCGCCATCGTGGGCCAGAACATCACAAGAAGGTAATCCAAGAAGGTCACGCCGTAGGACGTGCCGATATAAATGTTGGTGGGGTTTCCGATGATAAACACCATACTGAGCGTATTTGCCACGATAAATTCCGTTACCAGATACGGAATGGGGGAAATTTTCGCGTTTTTCGCAAAGTAGCAAATAAAGGGGGTGAAGGTCAGAACGATGATGTCGTTCGAGGTGAAGGCGGTCAGGACCGCAACGGTAACGAAGAGGGCTGCAAAGAGAGTGAACTGGCTCTTTTTTGCCTTTTTCAGGGTCAGGTTGGCTAAATAGCGGAAGAAGCCCACCTCGTCGAGAAAAATGGAAAGCACCGTCATAGAAATAAACAGCACTAAAATTTTGAAGGGATTGATGGCTGAGTCGGCAAACAGCTGCTCTTTGAGAAAGCCAAGACCCACTTGCCCGCTTAACAGCATAGCGCAAGCGCCAAGCAGCACGATGACCCAGTAAGAATCGAGCTTTACCTTGCCAAGTCTTATCTGGGGGAAGAACAACACCCCGCAAATCATCAAAAGACAGGAAGCGCCGCCGATTATGATAGAAGTTGCCATTGTATCAAACCTTTCTTTTCTCGTAGGCTCTTTTTGTCCAAAAAAGAGCAAAAAATATCTCTAATTATTATATCACGGTAAGAAAAAAATGTCAACCTCTTTCAAGAGAAAAAGAGGGGGTAAGAGAAGAAGGACAGACACCCTTATTGCTCCTCTGCCATTCTGTATGCGGTGTATGCCAACAGCTTTGCCGTTTTGGGCAGGCAGTCAATGGGAAGGTACTCGTCAATGCCGTGAATGTTGCCGCCCTCAAACTGCCCGTAGGCAACCCCAAGGTCAAGAGAGGAAGCGTAGGTGCCTGCTCGCATTTCGGTCACGGTTGCCTTTTCCTTCTGGCATTCCTCATAAATGTCCGCTAATCGCATGACAAAGGGATGGTCCTTTTCTATCAGGTGAGGGGCGCCTATTCTTTGAAAGCTTGCAAAGAGGGCAGAGGCGCCAAGCGCCCCTTCTATCGCCTCTTCAATGCTCCTTGCGGTGACAGAGTAGGAGTAGCGCGAGTCGTGCCAGGTGGAAAGACGCCCGTCCTTGAAGAAAAGCCCCGTTAAAGAGAAGGTCAAGCACGCCTTCTCCAAGAGCTGCCCAATGAAAGAGGGCGGGGTTGTGTACAAGGTATAAAGAGTTGAAAGCACAGCAACCGTTTCAGAAGAAAAGGGAAGACGGCAAAGCGCTGAAAGCAAGAGAAGCGCCGCGTTAAACCCTTGGCTTGGCATAGAGGAATGACAGCTCTTTCCCGTAGCGGTTAAGAGAACGGTATCTCCCTCTTCCACGGCAGAAAGCCCCTCTTTTCCCACCTGCCGTATAGCCTCGTTTACGGAAGAAAGAGAAACACCCGAAAGCCGCGCCTCTGCGCGCCCTGGAATGATGTTCATTGCCTCGCCCGCCGAGATAGACAAAAGAGAAGCCCCTTTTCCTTGGGAAAGAGAAGCGGAAAGGGAAGCCCGCAAAATGCCCCATTCCCCGTGGACGATTTCATTCCCCGCGTCGGGCACGATGATAGGGGGCATATCCTCTGGCCTTTCATAATGCTCTTGGTAATAGCGCAAGCAGGCGCTGCCGTTTTCCTCGTCACTTCCGAAATACAGACGGATATTTTTATGAAGCAGTCCCTGCTTTTTCAAAAACGCCAAGGCGTAAAGGGCAGAAACCCCCGCCCCCTTGTTGTCAGAGGCACCCCTGCCAAAAATACAGCCGTCTTGAACGGTGGCTTGCCAAGGGTCTGTGCGCCAGCCCTCTCTCCCTGCCCCGACCACGTCCGCGTGGCAGGCAATGCCAAGAGCCGTCGGCGCGTTTTCCAAAAGGTCAACGGTCAAGACGTGCCCGTCAAAGTTACGGCAGGCGCAAAGACCGAGCGCTCTTGCGTCCTCTTCTATTTTTTCAAGCATACGAAGGCAGGCGCGCCCGTAGGGCGTGCCGTCGGTGGCGTTTTCGTTTGCAACGCTTGGTATAGCAATCCATTCGCAAAGGGTTTTTACCATTTTGTCCGTTTGCTCATAAAGGGCGTCGAAATAAGAGGGGGATACAGGCGTCATAATCGCTCCTTTTGTTAAAAAGATATGTAAAGAGTTATTGACAAATTAAGAATTTGCGCCACCTTGTTGAAGGAAAGACTTGGCGTGGGCGCGCTTTCAGTATAATATAAAAGAAGCGCTTTGTCAATAAAAAAGAGGGTTTCTTCCAAAAAACGCTTGCATTTTTGAAATTTTATGCTACAATGAGTGTATGGGTGACCTTCGGGTTTCCTGTGCGTTCGGTGTCTGTCCTTGGTTTTCTTTCGGGAAAGCGGCGCGGCAGGCGGCGGATTGTCGGCTTTGCCGATAGGGAAGGCTATTCGGGTTTACTTCTCAGTGATAAGCCGCAGGTCATGGGTTCAAATCCCATCCCGCTCTTTGCTTTGTGCAAAGGGTGTGGTGGCTCAGGGGTAGAGCGGCGGCATGAATAATCCGACGATTTACTTCTTCGCACAAAATCAAAAAAGCGTGACGATGGTATTCTTCACGCTTCTTTTTTTCCAAGGATACGCAAAAGGAGAGCATAAATGGAATACATTTTGAAAAAACATTTATTTGAAAAGCATTTTTTCGTATGGGAAGAAGAGGATATTGCCGAAAACCAAGCGGAAGTCATTGCTTTTTTGGCGGAGCGCTTTAATATCGCTCTCACGGCGGGAATAGACAAGGTTTCTCTTTCCTTTGTGCGCTTGGCGGCAGACGCCTTGGGGAAAACGGATATTGCCGAGCCGTTTTATAAGGGCTTTCCCAAGTCCGTGCTGGCATTATCCAAAAAGGCATTGCTTTTGGACCAGTTTTTGCACTACTGCCAGACCTACGGCCTGGGTCTTATAGAGGAAACGGGGCATTCCTTGTTAGAGGAAGAGATTTATCGGGGGCTTTTCAAGGAAGAAACGCCGGTGCGCTATTTTTCCGTTATCAGCGAAAAAGAGGCGGAAGAAAAGTTAATCGAGCTTGCCAAGGCTCTTTTGAAGGGGTCAAGACCTCTGAGCAACGACCAGTATTTCTTTGTGGCGTTGGTGTTGAAAAATTATCCCTTTACGGTGGAAAAGGTCGGCTCCAAGAACACGGCGGCGCGTCTTTTGCTTGACACGCGGGATATTCGCCGCTTCGGGCATTTTATCTGGCTTTCGGACGTGGTGAAGGTTTTGGAGAGAATGCTTTTCCAATACGGCACGGGTCAAACCCTGACCGATATGCGACTAAGGGCGTCTGACCGCAAATGGCTGACAAAGCTTTTAGACTATCTCTTTGAAAACGCCAGAGGCAACACGCGCGAGTGCTTTGAGAAAAAGGCGGTGTGGAACGGGCTTTTGCACCTGTTGCATTACAAGCCCAAAACCGTGCAGGCGGAATGCTTCCTTCGCGCCATTCGCGGAAAGGAAAACCTCTCTGTGTACAGCGAAATGGAAGGGCTGATGCGAGAGGGCGACACGAAGGGGGCGGCGGCGCTGTTGAAGGAAACCAAGGGCGACGGAGCCGTTTTGCGTAACTTAAACTACCTCATCAGCCGCGCAAAAAGCATGGAAGACATTAATTTTATTATGTCCCTTCCCGCTTATCAGAACGGGGCGTTGCTCTTGCAGCTGTTCCTGCGCTACAACAGAGAAGAGGAAGAATACCGCCGCTTCGTGTTTCACAAGAACAACCTTTTGCGCGTGCATACGGAAACCGAAAAAGAGGCATCCCACCGCACTACGCGCCTGTCCGATACCCAAATTGCGTTTCTCTCCGCCTTTTTCCTTGTGAAGCTGGAAGAGTTCTACAAGGATAGGCTCGGCAAGGTTTATATTGACGGGGCAATGAAGAAAATTGCTCTGCCGTTAGAGGAAAGTACCTCAAACGGTGGGTATGGCGTACTGCCCAAGGGGAGCAGAATTCCCTTTCCCGCGGATAAAAAAATCCGCGCCTTTACCTATTGGGAACGGGTAAACGATATTGATTTAAGCGTGTTAGGCATCTGCAAGGACGGCACCCAGGTGGAGTTTTCCTGGCGCAATATGTGGGACAATCAGACCTTCTTTATCACCTTTTCGGGTGATGAAACAAGCGGCTATCACGGCGGCTCGGAGTATTTCGATGTAGACATAGAAGGCTTCCGCAAAAAAAATCCCCACATAGCCTATATGGTGTTTTGCAACAACGTGTATTCGGGAACACCCTTCTCCGAATGCGTTTGCAGAGCGGGCTATATGGCAAGAGATAAAGAGGACAGCGGCAAGGTTTTTGAGCCGAAAACGGTAGAAAGCTCCTTTGTCATTGACTGCCATAGCACCTCAGCCTATCTCTTTGGACTTGATTTGGAAAAGGCAGAGCTTGTCTGGCTGAACCTTTCCCGAGAGGGAGAAACGCGGGTCGCGGCAGAGCAGAGCGCCCATTTCCTTTCGCGGTATTTTGATGTCACCGAAAAAATGAATATGCACCGCTTCTTCTCCATTCTGGCAAAAGAGGTCGTTTCCTCGCCAGAGGAAGCAGAGGTTTTGGTGTCGGACAAGGTAAAAGAGGAAGACTATCCCGATAAAAAAATCGTCAGAAGCTATGATTTTGAGTATCTTTCTTCTCTTTGGTAAAGGGAGAAAACACAACGCTTTTGAAATGGCAGATGGCTTATGTACGTATATCAAAGATTGAAGGACATCAGAGAAGACTTGGATAAAAAGCAAGAGGATATAGCGTTGGTTTTAGGTATCACCAGACAGCAGCATCAGCTTTATGAAAGCGGAAAGCGCGAAATGCCAATGCATCATTTTAAGGAGAACGCTTTTAATATGAAACGGTATATTGCCTGCTTGCAGGAAATGACACAGCAGAAAATAAACAGTCTTGACCTGCCTGTCTTGGTTTGCGGAAAAGATGCGCCACGGCCCGGGGGCGCGGCGGCTATCTGGGTAGAGTATCTTCCTGAGCTTCAACCGTATAAGGACAGCGAGGACCCCGACAAAGCGGGCATCTCGGCAGTGTTTCTTTATGCGCCCACGACCTTTGACCCCTCGTATTATGAGGATGAGGAATTGAAGGATATGGGAATCTTACGCACCTTCGCCTATATCGGCAAGCCTGTGGGCGAGGGCTCCGTTCCCGGCATTGTTTGCGTACACGGCGGCTTGGGGCACGCATACGCTACCTACGTTTTAGAGGCAATCAAGCACGGCTTTGCCGCCATTGCCATTGATACCGAGGGCTGTGTGAACACCACAGGCGGCACAACGGGAAGCGCCTACAACGAGCTTGAAGCAGCATACGTCAAGGACGTAGCGGGGCATATGGGCAAGGACAGCTTCGCGAATGTAGAGGGCGCGCTTGAAGGGCAATGGATTTATAACGCCCTTTGCGATATTTCCATAGCCAACACGGTTTTGCGCGCAACGGAAGGCGTTGTGGCAGAAGAGGTCGGTCTGACGGGTATTTCCTGGGGCGGACTTTTGACCTCAACCGCCATTTGCTATGATGAGCGCTTTGCCTTCTGCGTTCCCATTTATATATCCTTCCATATGGCAGAAAGCCTTGGCTCGTCCGTTGGCGGTCTTAACACCAACGCCTTCGCCGCATCTCTCTGGCAGGACGAGGCGCGCTTTGCCGCTTCCACCGTTCCCACTATGCTTATTTCCAGCGAGAAGGACGGCTTCGCTTCGGTTGACGTTCTTTCCGCCACCTACCGTGACCTGAAAACCGGGTATATCCTGATTAAGCCCGGCTTAACGCACAGCCAATCGGCGGGCGCGTCCATTCCCGAAATTTACTGTTTTGGCAAGAAAATATTGGAAAAGGGCGATACCTTGATAACATTTGACAGGCAAATCACCGAAAAGGACGGGCACGAGTACAGAGTCGGCTTAAAAATTCCCGATGGAATGACAAACGTCACCGCCACCCTGTATTACCGCACCGCGCCCATTGAGCCGTATTCTTCCTTCGCAACGGGCCCCGATTTTAAGTCTATGCCCTTGTCCTTTGACGATGCGGGTGTCTTGACGGTCAGCGTACCAACGAGCGCCGCTTGCTACTATATCTCCGTTCGGGGATATTCCGAGGAGGTAAGAGCCGTCAAGGAAACAACCCCCAATTACGATGGCTTTGAAAAGGGGTATTTGTATACGTCAAGCGACTTTATCCAATTTGAGAAATAAGGTTTTTCGTTCAGTATAGAAAGGTTCGTTTATAATCATGTTTGAGCTTAATCAAATTCCAGGTCTACTTGCCGCTCTTTTGACGGTGATTTCCTATCAGTGCAAAACGCAAAAAACGCTGCTTGTGTTGCAGACGGTGGGTATTATCAGCCTTTGCGTTGGGTACTTTTGTCTGGACGCGCGCTCAGGAATGGCGCTGTATCTGGTTTGTCTTGCGAGAAACCTGATTTACGCAGGCAAGAGGTTCAAAATCTTTTCCTACGCCTTCTGGCCGTACGTGCTGACGGGGGCGGTCCTTGTTGTCGGCGCGCTTTCCTGGCAGGGTCCCGTTTCCCTTTTAATGATTGCGTCCTTGGTGGGAAACACGATTTTCCTTTCCTCTGAAAACGTGCAGCATTTAAGAATCAGTATTTTGTTTACCTCGTCCTGCGCTTTGGCGTATAATTTGGTTTTTACCGTTTGGGGCGGGGTTCTTAATGAGGTTTTGTCTATCGGTTCGGCTATCGTCGGACTCATTCGTTATCGTCGGAAGGGGCTGTCAGATTTGACGACACCGAAAAGCCCGAAAAAGTAATATTTGTTTATCCAAGATGAGCCTCTCCAAAAGGGAGGCTTTCTTCTGCTTTTAAGGAGGAGTTTCTTCGAAACGCTCCATTTAATTGTAATCGGGCTTTTCTATCGCCGTTTCCTTCCTCTCGCCGTATGAAAATACGCCTTCGGGAAGGAAGCGACGCTTCTCGCCTAAATCTGCCTATCCCCTTGGGTTTGGTTTTGGGGCTGTCAGATTTGACGACACCGAAAAGCCCGAGCTAAAACAAAAACAAATAAAAAAGCAAAACGCTATGCTTTGCGTCCCGAAGGATACAAGACATAGCGTTTCTTTTATTCTTTTTTTGACAGATTTTCTTCTGTTTCTGTTAAGGCAAAAAGGACTGGACGCTCGTTTGGCATATTGTTGGGCTGGTGCATCACGAAGAAGGGGTCCTGTTCCTTGGTTTTGAACACCATACCGTGACCGCCGTTGCCGTCAAAGAGTGGCTTTTCCTCGTGGCGCCAGGGACCTTTTATCTTGCCGCTTTCCGAATAAGAAACGATTTCGCAATAGCAGGGGTAGCTCCTGTCAATATAGGATGACCACAGCATCAAAAGCTTGCCGCTTTCAAGACGCAAGAGAAAGGGCCCGTCGGTGACGAAGTTTCCCTCGTCCTTCACGCTTGCAACGGCTGGGAAGGAAGATGCCTTGAAGAGAAGAAGGGGCTCGCCCTCTGCCTTCTTCAAATCGGCAGACAAACGCACAGCGCACATCTCGCCGTCCTTGGTTTGCACCCATTCGTGACAGAACACCATATAGGGAACACCGTCCTCTATATAAAGGGTGCCGTCCAAGCACTCCCAATCTCTTGGGGTGACGGGGCCGTCACTGTAAGGAAGGAAGGGCCCTTTTGGGTTGTCCGCCTTGAAAATCACGGTGCCGCGGCAAACGCCCTCTGCCTTCATACTGACGAGCATATAGTATTTTCCGTTGTACAGATGAACCTCGGGCGCCCAAAAATCTCTGTCTGCCCAAAAGCCGTCGGGGCGGTGTAGCACCTCGTGGGGCAAGGACCAGTTTTCGAGGTCCTCGCTGACGAAAACGTCAAGCCCTGTGGCAGGGCCGAATGCGGCAGAGCCCTTGGAGCCGTACATATAGTAAAGCCCCCCGTCTACCAAAATAAAGGGGTCGCGGAGGTGAATGTCGGAAAGCTTGCTTGGATAATCCATAGTATCTCCTTTCGGGTTTGGGGGCGAAAGCTCTACCCCGAGCTTTATTTCAATCGCTAAAACGCCAAAGACTTCTATTTCCTCACGCGTGTAGTAGGCGAGCATATCCTCGTCTGACGCGGGCTCTTGAGCGCCATACCCCAAGAGGTCCTTGGGATAGTGGGCAAAAAGCTCCTTGAAATCCTTGAAAACGGAAAGACCTGTCACAAGCGCATAGAGACGCTCTTCGCTTTCGGTGTTTTCAAAAACGATAATGTCATTCTTGGCAATAGCCCGTCGCTTTTCATCGTAAAGCCGCATTTCCACTTTTTTTCGCCCCTCTTTGATGGCAAAAAAAGGAAGAGGGCGTAGGCGCATATAATGTGTCACTTTGCAACCTCGTTCTTGTTTTTCTTTTTGGCAAAAAGCCTTGCCGTAAACGGAAGGTCATAGCGCATAATAGCCACAAGGGTGGCGGCGAACTCCATACTGTAAGAAATAGTGGTGAAAATGGGCGCGGGAAGCAAAACGTTATAGGAAACCGCAAGAATGTGGGGAAGGATAACCAGCGCCCGCATAAGCCTGAGGTTGCGAATGGAAAAGGTAACGGCGTATCCGCAGAGGGAAAAGACGTATAAGAGGTCCAAGGGGTTGGCTGTCTTTAACCACACAAAATTCACCACGAAATACGCCGACACGACCAAAGCGCAAATAAGCGCCACCATAAGAACGGGCACTTTTTTGTCCTTTCGCTCGTAGAGAAAGTAGACAAGGGTACGGAAAAGGCAAATGGCGAGAGAAACCGTAGCGAAAAATTGCCCTGCCGCCAGATAAGACAAAATCAAAAACACAATGGCTATCATCTGAAAAATCAGATAAAAAATCTTCTTTTTGGAAAAATAGCTGCACGAGCAAAGGAAAAGCGCAATAAAGCTGAATAACAGAGGAAAGAACTCTAACATAAGGCTCCTAATAATATGATAGCAGAATTTTTGTGAAAAACAAGCGATTTATATGCTCCATTATAGCAGAAATTTTACAAAAAGCAAGAGAAAAAAGCGTGATGCTCTGGGAGCATCACGCAAAGCGTCGCATCACCTTCGTTAAGGGAAGAAAAAACATTGCCGTTGTCGCCACCGCGCATAGCATTTGGGGAATGACGGTATAAAGAGAGGCGAGAGAGTAGGCGAAAAACGCCTCTTTTCCAAACCCGAAAAGAACAGCCGAGAGGATATTGTCAAGCAGGGTGAAAAGGGCGGTGAACAGTAGGACGAGCAGGCTCACCGTGAAAAGACGCCAAAAGGGCTTGGCATTCAAAATCCGCTTGCCGAGAAGCCCGAAAAACAGACCGAAGAGGTTGTAATAAATGAGGTAAAGCAAAATGACGTTGATATAAAAGCCAAAGATAAGGCACCGTAAAACAGAAAACACCGTCCCCGCGGCAAGTGCGTCCTTTACCCCGTAGGTAACAGAAAAAGAGAGGAAAAGAATGGTGACAACCTCAATTCCCGGGATTGCGGAAAGCGCCATCTGCCCGCCGATAAGCATAGCGACGCACAGCGCAACACGGATAATATGCTTGCTTTTTTCCATCAGTTGAAGCTCTTATAGACCCAGATGTAAAGCTCCTCTGGCTTGAGCTTTAACTCTTCAGCCCCTACAACCGCCGAGCCGTATTCCTTGCCCTCGTAAAGAACCGTTCCGAAGGCGGCGCTCGCGAGGGAAGCGTCCGAGGTATAAAGCATCCAGCAGCTGCTGTAATCGGCAGGATTTTCAATGCCGTTTATAGAGGTAATCATTCCGCCCTTGACCTCGTAAAGTAGCTTGCCGTCCTCTTTGAGCATTGCCATATAGTCAATGAGAAGAACGTCATCCTTGCCCTCTAAGGATTTTTCCGTTGTTCGGATAACGATGCAGGTGTCGGAGTCCTCAATAACCAAGGGCGTGCTTTGACAAGCGGAAAGAAGCAGCGCGCCAAGCAAAAGGACAGAGACGAGTAAAAGCGAGAGAAGTCTTTGATGTTTTTTCATTTTTTTGTTTCCTTTTTTGTAAAAATTTTTATAAACAGAGTGTTTATATCCATAAAAACAAAAAACGCGTGCTTGCGCGCGCGAAAAAAAGGTGTTTCGATGCCTTTTTTCTTCATTGCCCAAGAAAAGTGACACAGTAAATAGCAGGCAGGCATTCGGACTTTTACCGTAATGACTGTTGTGACGGAATTGCACCGCGCTTTCCCCGCATTTGCCCAAGGGCAGCTGCTATTTTATGAAATTTTGTTTTGCTGATAACACAGTTATCATAACATAAGGTTAAGAAAAAGTCAAGCCTCTCCCCCGAAAAAGACAGTCGGGGGAGAGGGATATTCTTAAAGTCCAATATATACCGCGAAAAGAAGGAACAGGGTCGAGATAACGAAAAGCAGGAGCTGGAAAAGAGCCGTCTTTTTCACCCAGCTGACAAAGCCGACCTCGGCAAGACTCAACCCGACCATAAGCGTTCCGCAGGTGGGATAGAGAACGTTGGTATACCCATCGCCAAACAAAAACGCTAAAATGATGATGTTGGCGCTGATGCCGGGCAGGGGCGCAAGAGTCAGAAGCGGAATAATTAAAAGCGCCTTAGAGGTGGACCCAGGAATGAAAAACTCCAGGATCAGCACTAAAACATAGAGAAGAATGACCGCAACGTAGGGAGATTGCGCGCTGATAAAGGCGTGGCAGTAATAAAAGAGGGTGTGAAGAATATCGCCGTTTTCCGCAATGTATTTCACGCTGAACGCCAAAAGAATGATAACAATGGCGGGCGAGGTGTCCTTTGCGCCTGAAAGGAAATAAAGAAGCGACTTTTTCAGGCTTCCAAGCGTCGTCTTGCCCAAGGCAAAGGCGCCAACAACAAAGGTCAAGGTCATCGCCACCATACCGAGCCCCAAATCCGCAAGAAAGGGAACAACGGAGAAAACAACGATTACAACCAAAACTGCCAAAAACAAAAGCGAGGTTGAAAGAGCCAGGCGTCCGTACTGTGCCCTTTCCTCATCGGAAAGGGGAACGAAGGATGTCTTTTCCGCGTCGCTCGTTTTTTGCTCGTCCTTCTTGGCGCTATGCACTAAGTAGAGCGAGGTTACCACGTAAAGAACGGCTAAAATCAGAATGCGGTAAAGAAGCCCGTCTGCCAGAGAAACCCCCGCAAGACCCGAGGAAATACCCACAGTAAAGGGGTTGAAGAGCGCCGCAGTGAAGCCAACGCCCGTGGTTATCAAAATCATACTGATGGCTTGCGTTTTGCTCCAATTCATTGCCTTCGCGAAGGACAAAAAGAAGGGGAACAAAATCAAAAGCTCTTCCTGCAAGCCAAAGCAGGATGCAAGGAGCATCATAAAGAGCGTGATAATCCAAATCATTCCATACCGCTTGTGGTAGAACTTGTCCACCAGAACGCGCACGATGGCGGAAAGACCGCCCGTGCGGTCAAGCACCTTGAAGGTTCCGCCAAGCGCCAATAAAATGGCAATAATCTGTATAATAGTGACGTTGCCCTCTCCGATAAAGAGCGCCTCTATCGGCGCGGAGAACCAGCGATATACGGGAAGGCGGGTTTGACTTTCAATATGATGAAAGGAGTCGGGAATGATTTTGCCATCGCTGTCCGTCAGGTATTGCCCCGCGGGAATGACGAAGGTCAGAATGCCGACAAAAATCATAATGGCAAGCAAAATACCGCAGACGGTTAAAAAGCTTTTTAGCCCAAACTTGACGTCCGTTGTGCTTTCATTTCTTTTTTCCATAGCTCTTCTCTTTCTTGGGTTTGTATATAAGGTCTAAAATCTTGTCCTTAAAAACGAGCGACAACACGACGCAGACGATAATCACCATCAAAATCACGTAGGAAATGATGGGATTGGTGGAGGTAATCTTCTCGCCGAGCCAAAGCGTGATAAAAATGTCGGGAATCGGCCCAAAGAGCGTGATGAGCGCATATTTCCACCATTTTATGCCGCTGGCGGCGGCAACCGTGTGAATCAGCAAAAAGGGCACGAAGGGCGCAATGTACGCCGCAACGATGAAGAAATAAATGCTTCGGTTGCTGTTTTGGATTTTTTCTTCTAAATCCTGCCTTTTTTCCCTTCTCTTCTTGGTTTGAAAGGTTCCAATGCAACGGGTGAACAAAAAGGCTATCTGGCTTGCCACGAAAATCGAAAGAGAAACGTGAAGTATAGCGAAGGGCAGCCCGTAGCTGATAACGGAAGCTATCTGGATGGGAACGGAAGAAATCACAGGGAAGAAAAAGCAGGCGATTATCAGAAGCGACATTGCCAAAACGCCAGAGAGCCCTAAATCAAGCACGTATTCCTTTGCAATGGCAACGCCACTGACCATTTCGGAAAACAAATGCACGATGATTTCCCAGTTGCAAACGGAAAAAATGGAAAGAGCGGTCAAAACGGCGCCTATTATCGAAAGAAGGATGATTCTATTTCTCTTTTGCGTATTCATAAACCTGTTCGCTCGCCTCCTTCCAAGCAGGGTCATAAAGGTTGTGGATCTCCTCAGCGGCGATCATCCACTTTGTCATATGCTTTTCATTTTCTAAAATCTTGAAGTTGTAGTAGCGGCCTTGGCAATACATATCAAAGTCATAGGCAAGGGAAATGCTCAGGGAATAGACGTTTTTTGCCGCAAATTGCAGCTCGACCTGCTCTTCGCCCTTGGTTCCGCGATAAACAAGCCCCCGGTTGGTGATAGTCAGAACACCCTCGCCGTCATAAACGAGAGAATAGTTCTTTCTTAATTTTTGGGTATCGATTTTCCGCAGCATCACGTTAAGGCTCATAGAAAAATCGGGGCTTTGCACCTCTCTTGCCAAAAGCTGTCTTTGCCATTTATACCATTCGTCAATGTTGGCAAAGGGAAGGGAATGGTTTTGCGGATGAATGTCATAATACTCGTCCATAGAAACCGCAAAGCCACAGGCAGAGCAACGCATCACATCGCCTGTGATAGAGAATTGGTGCTCCGCAAGACAGTGCGGGCATTTGTATATAATGTTGTCAAGCCCCGTTATGTTGGGGGTTTTGCCGCGGAAGGCTATTTTATTCTCCTTGTGCTCTTCAAACTCATTGTATTTGAAGCTGTCGAGCAGTCTTTGATATAGCACCTCTTGACTGTACGTATCAAAATCAGCAGGGTCAAAGAGCTTGGAATAGTGCACCTTGATTTCGCCCTTGCGCAGCTCTCTTGTGAAGCGTGGCTTGGCAAAATACGAGCCCTCTATGGTGGCAAGCGCCACGGGAAGCTTGCATTTCATCAGAAGATGCATCGTTCCTGGGTTGATGGGGTGGGTAGAGCCGCTGGTGGATTGAATGCCCTCAGGGAAAATAACAACGCTCTCGCCAAGCTTCAAAGCCTGTAAGGTTTGGGCAACCGCCGCAACGTCGGGCTGGTAGAGCATCTTGGCAATCGCGCCAAGGCTTTTCAGAATATGGTAAACTCCTTTTTGAAATATATTTTGATAGCCCACTAAAATATGCACGTCAAGGCGCTTTATCCCGCCAAACACGTAAACGAAATCGTTGCTGGATTTGTGCTGACAAAGCAGAATGATTTGCTTGTCCTTCAAGGCGAGATACTCCTCGTCATAGGAAAAGGAAACGTTCTGTTTTTTGCAAAGTATCTTTAATATGTGGGTTAAAAGCCAAGCCAATGGCTTATTGACCTTTTTCATTTTTCTTTTTTTGAATTCGGTATGATAATCTCTTGCCATTTTTCTATTCAAGCGGCAAAGGGCTTCGGACCAGAACGGACAAAGCCTTGCTGTTTGCGTCCTCCAAAGTCAATAAAGATTTACTGCCTTACAGTATAACACATTTTGTTTGATAATGCAAGTCCCTGTTGCCTTATGGGGAAATTTGGCAGGTGGGGGTTATTTTGCGTCCCAATTACCAATGAGCGTTATCGGTTTGTTTTTCTTCTTCGCGTAGTTTAGAGTATATTGTGCGCCGCGAGAAAAACCGTCCCAAATGATGAGAACGGCGTCAGCCATATCAACCAATTGTTCGTTGCGTTTTAGAGGAGCGGCTCGTCCGTAAAGGTCGTAACGCGGGCGTAATATGCATTTGGACAAACGATGCTTGTCGGCATACTGCTCGGCTAAGCTGTCAATTCCGTTGGCTCCGCCGCTGATAATCGTGTCAATGTCTGCTGAAACGTAAGGCGACAAATCAAATTCCTTGATGCTTCTTGACCCGACAATAAGTAATTTCATAGAATAAAACCCTCCCTTTTATATATACCTATATAAGTATATACCCAAACAAAGAAATTGTCAATGAGGTATATATCCGATAAAATATATATCAAGGGAGGGATATTTATGGTAAGACTGACGATAGATAAATATTTGGATAAGTGCGGTATAACGCGATATGAGTTAGCCAAGCGAACCGAGGTTAAATTTCAAACGATAGACCGCTATTATAAAAACCGTGTTGTCCGTTATGATAGCTATATTTTAGACCGCATATGCGCGGCTTTGGGATGCGCCCTTTCGGATATTATGGAATACGTAGAGGACGACTAACCCTCTTCCTCATTTTAAGAATTCAAGCAAAAAGCCGATGCGAAAGCATCGGCTTTTTATTTCGGAAAACAAGACGTTATTTCTCGTCCTTGTAAATTTCTTTGAAGTATTTGTATGTATCCACCTTCAATTCGCCGCAGGCTGCCTCGTCGCAGGCGATAATGCCGTCCTTGTGCAGCTGCAAGGCGCTGATGGTCCAAGCGTGGTCAACGCCGCCCTCAACGCAATGGCGCAAGGCGCGCGCCTTGTTATGTCCGCTGATTAAGAGCAAGACCTGCTTGGCATCGCAAACGGTGCCAACGCCAACGGAAAGCGCCGTTTTGGGCACTTTGTTCGGGTCGTTGTCAAAGAAGCGGGAGTTTACAATCAAAGTGTCCTCTGTCAAGGCGCGTACGCCCGTGCGAGAGGAAAGAGAGGTATAAGGCTCGTTAAAGGCGATATGCCCGTCAACACCGCAGCCGCCCATGAAAAGGTCAATGCCGCCAAAGGAAGCGATTTGCTCCTCATACTGCGCGCATTCTGCCTCGGGGTCCTCTGCCATACCGTCTAAAATATGAATGTTTTCGGCGGGGATGTCAATGTGGTTGAAAAAGTTTTCGTGCATAAAGTACCAATAGCTTTGGTCGTGCTCTCTGGGAAGCCCCACGTATTCGTCCATATTGAAGGTCACAACGTTCTTAAAGGACACCTTGCCCTCTTTGTTCATCGCGATCAGTCTTTTGTAAACGCCAAGGGGGGAAGAGCCTGTGGGAAGTCCCAAAACGAAGGGGCGCGCTTCCTTGTGGTTGTTGATGGCGCGGGCAATGTGCTCTGCCGCCCAAGCACTCATTTCCTCGTAATTTTCCTTGATGATAAGCTTCATCTTCATGTCTCCTTTATGATGTTTCAGTTGCAAGAAACGCCGCAACGTATTTCTTTATTTTTATTATACACAGTTTCTTCTTTTTTGTAAAGCGGTTTTGCCGAGAAATTTTTCCTTGAAATGAAAAATCATCCAACATCTGCCGCTTTCATAAACCGCGCAAGCGCTTGCTTGATTTCGCTTTGTTTTTCTTTGGTGAATCCCAAAAAGAAACGGTATTCTTTTCTTACGAAGGGCTTGAAAACAGGGAAAATCTCCATTTTCAATTTGCCTAATTTCAGCGTAAGGACACCGTTTTGCGCATCTGTTTCTATGATGGCATTATACGGAATTCTTTTGACAGGCGAAACGAAAATAAACGCCAAAACCGTCACGGCGGTGGCGGTTTGATGAATGCCGCTTCCGTCCATATAAAAGGCATAGCCCACAGTCATTTGTCGAACCAACACGAAGAAAGACGCCGTCCAAGAAAGCGCGACAAGGCAAAGAAGGACAAGGCAAAGAAGGACAAGGCAAAGAAGGACAAAGGAAAGGATATAAAATTTCAAATTCAGCCTTGCTTTGAATATCGTTTTTCTTGCCTTTCTTTTTCGTTCCCATTATATTGATTATATTGTAGCACAGAAGAAAAAGCGTGTCAAGTAGCGGAGGGTGAGGGAAAGAAGGGGTGTTTACTTATTGTGAGCCACTGAAAACGAGCCGAAAATAGCTCATTTTGCGTCTTTTTTGACGCAAAATGATGCGGGCTGTCTTTATTTAAGACAGCCCGCTTTTTTTGTGTATCTAAAAAGACATTACAGTGCTCGGTGTGAAAATGCTTTCATCAAACCATATGGGTGTGCTTGGTAACCCATTGTTTCATTTTTATAGAAAGCCAGAAAGAATAAATGCCAAGAGTGATAATAGTCAGAAGGAACCATTTGATGTAATTACCAAAAAGCTGTCCCCCTGTGCCATCAAACGTTAATTGATGCCCATTTATAATTGTATGCTTTACATACCAAGACTCCTTTAAGCAAATAGCCCAAGGCGTTCCGATTCCCAAGGTAAAAACAACGATAAGCGCTTGTAAAATACCGATTCCGATCATTCCGAGAAGACCGCCTGTGAATTTTGATTCCATAATTTCCTCCAAAGTATAAAAAATGTGTGCAATCGAAGTCTGCGGACACCGAAAACCGCAAGAGACGATCGCCTATGAACACATTATACTCAATCTTTGAGTATTTGTCAATACTCAAATTATGAGTATGCTAAACTTTTTTTACAAAGAAGAGGAAGCAAGGAGAATATTGTGAATTATAGGAAGAGAATGAGGGCTCTGCGCGAGGACAGAGATTTAACGCAAAGAGAGGTTGGCGCCGTTATAAACAAATCGCAGCAAGGGTATAGCCATATTGAAGATGGCAGAGCAGAGCTGAAAATCGAGGATTTAATCAAGCTGTGTGAATTCTACGGTGTCAGCGCGGATTATTTTATTGGAATGAGTGAGAAGTGAAGGGAAAAGCAAATTCCCGAAATCTCGCCGAAGGCGAGGATTCGCACGCTCTCCGCCTGGCAAGCGAGCTTGTCGATCTTCGGGCGGCGAATGCGAACCGGATTCTTGCGCTTGGCGCAAGAATCCCGCTCCAATAAAGGTGTGGAGGCGTGTTGACAAAAAAGATGCCTATCTCATTTGCCCTATTAGTACGCGCGAGTAACATCAATTTTCATTTTTGCCCCTTCAGCCGCAAGCTTAACGATCACTTCCTTATTGGAAACATCTTGCAACGTAACAGTTTGGCTTTCATTAACATCAACCGAGCAATAATATTCTCCGTCAATAATAATTACTATTTCGGCATTTCCCGCTTCCACGGAGCTGCTGATGTTAAGCGTAAGAGTATTACCCGATATTTTGGTCGCTTGAAGAATTATAACCCCATGTATCTTTCCAAACGATCTGCTGATGTAATCGTAATCGACATCGCGAAGTCTTGTTCCAATTATGTTTGTATGACGTCCGGAATGTTTTTCCGACACCATCGAACTTCTGTAATTGTTATCCTTACTTAAAATATCGTCCCGAGTAATTTCGGTCAACGCAAAATTCTCCGGTCCGTTTGTATCAACAAATTTAGATTCCGAGGCTAACGAAATGATAACTGCAATCAGTATCGCAAGAATAACAGCAACCGGAATAGCGATGCAAAATGCGATGAGTTTTTTGTTGACGGTTCTTTGATATCCGCACGAATCGAGGTAATTTCGCAAGACGCTCTTTACCTTTTCCGAATCGAATACCTCTTTTGATCCATCCAAACAGTAGGAAACTGTTTTTTTACGAACTCCATATTGCTTGCAATATCCGTCGAAGTCATACGTTGTTTCTATATAGGTTTTATCATCCTTTAACTGTGCGACACAGCGGAACGTGGATTCTCTCACACGTGTACCGTGATATTTCGTTTCGATAATTATTTTATCGCCTTCAACTGAAACAGTATATTTCTTATCGCTTTCATTCAAAGCAAGTGCGCCTTGTAGAACTTCTTGTTTCGTCACAAAAACACCACCTTTCTTGGATTTATTATATCATATTTTCTGATATTTTTCAATATTTGCCGTGAAAATGGGTATGGTAAAGGTTCATTTCTGCTCCCTTGCTCGAAAATGCCGATTGGCATCTTTTTATTTGTACTAAAATCCGAATTTCAAGAAAAGCCGCACTTTGCGCGCAAAGTGCCGAAAAACGGCCAAAAACAAAGAAAACCCGAGAAAATCTCGGGTTTTCTGCTTGGCATCTTTTTTGTCAAGACGCATTGGAGGCGCCACCCGGAATTTCGATGTTCCACCGGCACCTCGAATCTTCCGAACCGGATTCTGCCGCCACAGGCGGCAGAGCCCAGTCCGACGGGGGTGACGCGAAAAACAAAAAAGCACCCTGTGGGGTGCTGAGGCGCCACCCGGAATTTCGATGTGCCACCGGCACCTCGAATCTTCCGAACCG
>JAGBFG010000022.1 GCA_017936565.1 Clostridia bacterium | reverse complement strand
CGGAAAGCCGTGTTGCCTCTGCCCTTGAAGGAAAGAGCATCGTAAAAGAGATAGTGGTTCCCAACCGCATTGTCAATATTGTGGTTCGCTGATAAAAAAACACGCAAAAGGCAAAATTTTCAAAAAAACTGCAAAAAAAGCAAGGTTTTCTATTGACAAATATCTTTTGCTGTGATAAAATAACAAGGACGCTTATGGTGGGGTTCAAGTGTTTGGCTTTGCCCAACCTCCTATTGTAGCGAATATGAAAGAAAGTGAGGTGCTTTTCGTGTTTGCAGTTATCGAGACAGGTGGAAAGCAGTACAAAGTCAGCGAAGGCGATGTCATCTTCGTTGAAAAGCTCAATGTAGAAAACGGCGCAGAGTATACCTTTGATAAGGTATTGGCTGTTGGAGCAGATGAGTTTAAGGTTGGCGCTCCTTATGTTGATGGCGCTTCTGTCAGTGCGACGGTTGTAGAGTCGGGCCGCGGCAAAAAAATCTACGTTATGAAGTATAAAGCTAAAAAGAACGAGAAAAAGAAAATCGGCCACAGACAAGATTACACAAAGGTTCAAATCAACAAGATTGTAGGTTGATTTTATGACTCGCATCACTTTTTTTAGGTCCGACGGCGTTTTATACGGCTTTAAGGAAACAGGGCATACAGGGCTTTCCGAAGAGGGAAGCGATATTCTGTGCTCTGCCATTTCAGCCATGACAATGCTAATCATTAACGCGATTATTGTCACATATGAGTCTGATGCCGATTATACTATCGATGAAGAAACCACCGATATTACCGTAATCGTAAAAGGTGCATTAGGCGCTTATGAAAAGGATGAAAAAAAGCAGTACGCCATTTCGGGACTGATTACGGCTTATTACAATCAGTTAACGGAGCTGACAGAGGAATATCACGAATATCTTTCTGTTACAGTCGTTGATAAGGATTTGAAAGAGTAAGCCTCAAAAAAATAACGGAGGTTAACAAAATGCTGAGAATTAGTTTGCAATTTTTTGCTCATAAAAAAGGCGTTGGTTCTACCAAGAACGGACGTGACAGTGAGTCCAAGCGTTTGGGCGTGAAAAAGGCCGATGGCGCTTATGTTCTCGCAGGCAACATTATCGTAAGACAGCGCGGCACCAAGATTCGCCCCGGCAAGAATGTCGGCATTGGTACTGATGATACGCTTTTTGCTTTGGTTAACGGAAAAGTTAAGTTCGGTTATGCCGCAAAAGACAAAAAGTGCGTCAGCGTTGAAGCTATCGATTGATTTTTATAAAAAAAGAGTAGATTATTCTGCTCTTTTTGCACCATTTGGGGATCATTCAAAAACAAAAAACAAGGGAAAAGTAATCTTTTCCCTATTTTTATAGGAAAGGACGCTTTCTTTTGGGAAGCAGGTGCAAAAAATGACTTTGGTTGTTCTCGCCGCAGGTATGGGATCTCGTTATGGCGGATTGAAGCAGTTGGACCCCGTTGGACCCAATGGGGAATTTATCATTGATTTTTCTGTTTATGATGCTATCCGTGCAGGATACAATAAGGTTGTATTCATCATCAAGCGTGAAAACTATGACCTTTTCCGTTCTACCATTGGAAAACGCTTGGAAAAAATCATTGAGGTTTCTTATGCGTTTCAAGAACTGACAGAGGATGAATTGACTCTCTTGCCCCCCGAAAGAACTAAGCCCTTGGGCACGGCGCACGCCTTGCTTTGTGCCCGTCCTTACGTAAAGGGCCCCTTTTCCGTCATCAATGCGGATGATTATTACGGTCCGATGGCATACCGCCTTGCTGCCGAGTATTTAACGCGGGAAAATCAAAATGCAAACAACCATTTCTGTATGGTGGGCTATAAATTGATGAACACCCTGACAGAAAACGGCACCGTTTCCCGCGGTATCTGCAAAACAACCGAGAACGCTATGCTTGCTTCCATCACCGAGCGCACTAAAATCCGTAAAGCAGGTGAGGACGCAGAATATACAGAGGGAAATGACGAATGGTCCTTCCTTCCCGGAAACGCTGTCGCTTCTATGAACTTCTTTGGATTTACTGACAAGATTTTTGAATACGCCGAAAAGGGCTTTACCGCCTTTTTGAGAAATCCAAAGACCGATCTTTCAAAGGCGGAATATTATTTGCCTACCGTGGCAAGCGAAGCCTTGGCATCGGGTGAATGTGACATGCGCGTCTTGATTACGGACGATCATTGGCTCGGCGTGACGTATCGGGAAGACAGACCCAAGGTTGTGGCAGGGCTTAACGAAATGGTGGAAAACGGTACTTATCCGCAAGAAGGCTTGTGGACGAATAGAAAGGAAGGAAACTAATGTCGACTTTAATAACCGGCGGAACCGGATTTATTGGCTCTCATACTTGTGTTGAAATGCTCAAAACAGGGCAGGACGTCATTATAGTAGACAACTTGTGCAATAGCAAGCTTTGTGTATTAGACCGCATTGAAAAAATAACGGGGCGTCGTCCTACCTTTTATAAGGTCGATCTGCTTGATGCTGCGGCGCTTGATGCTGTCTTTGAAAAGCATAAGGATATTGACTCGGTTATTCATTTCGCAGGCTTGAAGGCTGTTGGCGAATCGGTAGAGAAGCCTCTTTTGTACTATCATAATAACCTGACAGGTACCTTCCATTTGTTAGAGAGTATG
>JAGBFG010000021.1 GCA_017936565.1 Clostridia bacterium | reverse complement strand
TCTCCCACCGTGTCGCGGTATGCGTGAACAATACAGTTGGTCACTGCCTCCGAAACGGCACATTTGACGTCCGCAAGCTCTACTGCCGTGGGGTTGAGCTGTGCGCAAAATGCCGCCACTGCCGATCTGGCAATCCCCTCGTTGACCGATAACGACGGCAACGCAAGACGCATCTCATTTTCTACTTCTGCTGAAAAATCTACTCTTGTTTTCATCTTTTTTCATGGAGGAAACTTTAAAAAAGCTTCCCCCATACCTCCTTTAAAACTTTTTACGTAAAAATGACTATATAAAAACTCTAAACAGTTCCTTCTGTTTAAGGTTTTTGAAAAGTCCCGAGAAACTTTTTTCAAAAAGTTTCTTGCACATAGCTTGAGGCAGAGCCTCAAAAAATTTATTTTTTTGTTTTGGTTCTCAGGATCGACACCATACGCTCCATGCCTGCCAACTTGATGATCTTAAGGACGGCAGGGCTGGGATCCAGCACTGCAAGCGTGCCGCCGTATTGCTTAACTAATGCATACCGCCCCATGATCAGCCCAAGACCCGAGCTGTCCATAAAATCCACGGCGGAAAGCTCCAGCATCACCCGCTGCGGCCGCTCGGCGGCAAGGCGGTCGTCAATGCCTGTCCGAACCGTGACCGCATTGTGGTGGTCGATCTCCCCGCCCACACGAATGATCAGCGTATCTCCGCGCTCCTCATACGTCACCTGACTTCCGTTTCGTATCATATTTTCACTTCCTTTCGGTTTGTTTTTTACTATTATATCATAAGCAAAAAAAGAAAATTGTCGGAGTATGGTGGCGGTGTTTGTTTTTTTGCAAAAAAGTGCATTCTAAATTTCGTGTCATCGCAGAGAAGGAGTGTAAGAATTTTGAGTCAAACTTTTGCGTAGTGTACAACGGAACAAAAGCAGCGCAGGCGGGATCTCCAATGGATAACCGCCAGCTTTTCCATGTAAAAGTTACTTTTATGATGACAAGCTAAGAAAGCTCCATAATAGATCCCTCCCTCGTTTTCCTCGGTCGGTTTTGCGCCGTTCGTTCCTCGCTCTGCAAAACTTCGACTGCGACCGCCCGTGTCATCTTGAGCTTGCCGAACTTTCGTGCTTGCACGAAAGCGCGAGCTGTAGGCGAAGCGAGATCTCGGGCGGTCTCCGCTCAGGATGACGCATTAAGGTATAGACCATTAGTCTCTCTACGGAGAAATTACTATAAAACAAGAGTTTATTGGACTTGACAGCCGTCACATTTTCTGTTACAATAAAGGAAAGGTCATTGGAAAGGAGACGTTTATGAATCTTTGGGAACAACATAAAAAAACAAAAAACGATGCAAAAAATCAAAATTTGATGCTTCACTTTGATCCCGATATTGAACCCGAACTCAAAACGCTTTACCTTTCGTTTTCCAGATGGTTAAGAAAAGAATATTTCTTCCCCAAAAAGATTCACATTTACATCAGAAATTGCGAAAATATTCGTCTTAAAAACGGAAAACCTGCATATGGTAGCTTTCGTTACTATCAAAAAAGAACGTCCATGATCCAAATTCCCTCAAAGGTAGAAGAACATTTGTTGGGCGAATATACAAAGGAAGATCTTTACGAACAAATCCTTTCATCTTTTGTACACGAACTAACACATTATTATCAATGGATAGACAATTTAGAGTAAGACAATGCCGTATCGGAACGGCAGGCAAATTATTTTCGATATCGGATCATAGAACAGTATTATTTGAACCGATAAAAAAATAGAACCCCAAACGTTTTTCCCGTTTGGGGTTCTATTTCTGTCAGATGAATCAGTCTGCGTAAACGCTGACCTTTTTCTGAGATCTGGTCTTATGCTCAAACTTAACGCGACCATCGATGAGCGCATAGAGGGTGTAGTCCTTGCCCACGCCAACGTTTTCGCCTGCGCAAACAGCGGATCCTCTCTGTCTTACGATGATGTTGCCGGCTACAACTGCCTGACCGTCAGCCTTCTTTACGCCAAGGCGCTTAGACTCACTGTCACGGCCGTTCTTGGTAGAACCGACACCTTTCTTATGAGCAAAGAACTGTAAACTGAGCTTTAACATCATTCTTATCCTCCTGAATTTTTTGGATTGGACTTGGTGGAAATCAATCCTCGTAAGGCTGATCCTTGACCGATACATCAAGATAATCGGCGTACTCCTCAAGCATGTCACTGAGCTGACAGTAATACCCCATCATAATCCCCGATACCGCATAGCGCTTGTAATCGTCCGCCTCAAACTCCGGCAATGCCGCTTTGGCACGCACCCGAATTTTGGTGGCTCCCTCGTCAATGTCATAATCGACGCTTGACGCATACGCGACCTCAATGGTATTGATGAGAAACATTGTCATGGACGAGATAGCTGCGCAAACAACGTCACTCCCCGCCTCGGCAAAGCCCGCGTGACCCTGCTCCTCAAAGCCGTAGAATACTCCACCGCTTCTGAAAAACACGATTTTTGTCATGTCCCTACTGATTAGATTCTAATCAGCCTTCGATCTTCACGATCTGAACCTTGGTGTAAGGCTGTCTGTGACCGATCTTCTTCTTCTCGTTCTTCTTGGACTTGTACTTCATAACGTAGATCTTTTTGTTCTTACCGTTCTTCAGTACCTTTGCGGTAACCTTAGCACCTGCAACGGTGGGTGTACCTGCCTTGAAGCCGTTGTCGTTGGACAGAGCCAATACGCTGTCGAAAACGATGTCGTCTCCTTCGTTTATGTCGAGCTTTTCAACAAAGATGATGTCCTGCTCGATTACTTTGTACTGCTTTCCGCCGGTTTCGATAACTGCAAACACGAAAAGCACCTCTCTTTCTGATAGACTCGCTGAACTCATGGCGGTACCCAATTTGGGCACACTTAAAAAGAGCCATTTTCAAGCGGCAAATTATTATACCATATTCAAAGTGCTTTGTCAAGCCCTTTTTTTCATTTTTTGTCTGTTTTTTAGATATTTTCAAAATATTTTTTCTAATATTTATAAGGCTCTGTCACAGCATACGGTTGATTTTTAGCATTTTTTGCGTGTCATTCTGAGCGGAGTCCCGCCAAGATCCCACTTCGGCTACGCCTCGTGCTTTTGGGGCAAAGCCCCAAAAGTTCGATCGGATTGCTTGCAATCCTTCTCAGGATGACACCTTCGGTGTCGGTGGGACGTAGTCGAAATCCGACCG
>JAGBFG010000020.1 GCA_017936565.1 Clostridia bacterium | reverse complement strand
TAGTATACCACACTCTTTTTTATTTGTCAACCCCTTTTTTTCATTTTTTTCACTTTTTTTAACCTTTTTTCGCTTTTTGGCGTTTTGCGCATTTTCTTCCCTCTTTTCCTCCCTTTTTTTGACTTTTTGTCAAGAAAAGGCGCTATATTATATTTTTTTTGGGAAATTTACAAAAAACAGTTTCTTTTTTTGAAACATTGTGGTAAAATGTATAATGCGCTGTTTATAACCCGAATTATCTTTTGTCACCTTTTGAAAGGGCAAAACGGTATTTTTCAGGCAAAATCCTACATTTTTATTATGTTTATTATACCAAAGGCAGACAATGCAAAAAGGACAAGCGTCTTTGCCGCGGGACCACAGACAGCAAAAGAAAGGAACGATTATGGCAAAAAAAGAACAAAACAACGACCTCTCTTGCCGCTTGAACAAGGTTGGGGGTGAGGCGGTTGTCGAAGGTGTGATGATGAAGGCGAAGGACCGCGTCTGCACCGCCTGCCGTGCGGAAGACGGAAAAATCGGCGTTGTGGAACAAAAATTTGTCTCCATACGTCAAAAGCACAAGATTTTTCGTTTGCCCCTGCTTCGCGGTATCGTCAATTTTATTGAGTCTATGATTTTGAGCTTTTCCGTGCTTGGCGTTTCCGCCGAGCTTGCTATTGAGGAAGAGGTGGAAGAAAGCAAATTTGAAAAATGGATAAAAAAGCATTTTGGCGCATCCATCTATGACATCGTGATGTTTATTGCCGGGGCGCTTGGCATTGCCCTTGCGCTGTTTCTTTTCACCTACCTGCCAAACCAGATAGCCCTTTGGACCGAGCGGCTCTTCCGCGTCGACCTTGGCATTTGGAAGGCAGTGCTGTGCGGTGTTCTGCGTATTACAATCTTCATTATATACATTGCGTTGGTTTCCTTGATGAAGGATATCAAGCGCACCTTTGCCTACCACGGCGCCGAGCATAAGAGCATCGCCTGCTACGAGGCGGGCGAGGAGCTGACGCCCGAAAACGCCAAAAAATTCACGCGCTTTCATCCTCGCTGCGGCACAAGCTTCATCTTCGTAATGCTGCTTTTGAGCATTTTGGTCTCTCTTGGCATCCGCTTTCTTTGCGAGGTGGTCTTGGACTGGAATTTCGCTTTTTGGAGTATCGATGTATTCGGACGGGATTTAAGCGCTCTCATTTACACCCTCATCGGCATTCTCATTCTGCCCATTATCGTGGGTCTTGGCTTTGAATTTCTGATGTACGCGGGCAAGCACAACGGCCCTGTTGTCCGTTTTCTCTCCGCTCCCGGTCTTTGGATGCAGCGTCTTACCACAAGAGAGCCCGATGAGGAGCAGTTAGAGGTGGCAATCGTTGCCCTGAAATGCGCTCTTTACGATGAATTTCCCGACTTTTCCAAGGCAGACTATGTAGTAAGGGACGAATACACCAATCCCCCCGAAAAGAAAAAGAAGAAAAACAAAAAAGATGACAATACTTGATATAGCAAAGGCGCTCTCCCAAGCCAACATTGAAAACGCTCGCTATGAGGCAAGGCTTTTGGTTGCGCATTTTGAAAGCATCTCTATGGCAGAGGCGCTTCAAGCCGAGATTTGTAAACAAGACTTTACAAGTTCGTCCTTGGCTTCTGCCGTCAAGCGCCGTCTTTCCCGCGAGCCCCTGCAATATATTTTGGGAGAAACAGGGTTTTACGGCGAAGCCTTCTCGGTTTCTCCTGCCTGTCTTATTCCCAGAGCCGACACCGAGATTTTGGTGGAAGAGGCGATTCGGCGTCTGCCCAAGGGGGCATTGTTTGCCGATTTGGGTACGGGGAGCGGGTGCATCGCCCTTTCTGTCCTGCGGCACCGACCTGACACCTCTGCCATAGCAGTCGATATTTCTAGGGACGCCTTGGATATAGCGAAAAAGAACGCCGTGCGTTTGGGGCTTTCGGAAAGGATACGCTTTTTAGAGGCTGACCTTTTATCCCCCTCTCCCCTTTCTCTTGTAAAAGAGGCAGACGCTATTCTCTCCAACCCCCCTTATATTCGGCAAGGGGTGCTCGAGGACCTTGCTCCCGAGCTTTCCTTCGAGCCGCTTTCTGCCTTGAACGGCGGAAGGGACGGGCTTCTCTTTTACAAGGCAATTCTCTCATCCTATTTCCCTTCCCTGTTTTTGTTTGAAATTGGCTTCGACCAAGGACAAGCGCTTTTCGCGCTTGGCAAGGAGAAGGGATACACGCCCGCCCTCAAAAAAGACTTGGGCGGAAATGACCGCGTTGTCATTTTAACCCGATAAAACCCGATAAAACAGGAAAGCTTCCCGCTTTTTTTCATACAATGGTAATAAAGAAAAAGGCTTTGCCTCGAAAGGATTACCTATGAAAAAAATCGCTCTGCTTTTTGGGGGAAGAAGCCGAGAGCATGAGGTTTCTCTTGCTTCCGCCTCTTACCTGCTTTCCGTTTTATCCCAATTACCCAACCCCCTTTATCCTATTGGCGTCACCAAGGACGGACAAATGCTGTTATACAGGGGCTCTGCCCAAGAGCTGTTAAGCAAGGAAGAGGGGTGGCAAACCGCTTCTGTCCCCTTGTTTGCGGTATATCGAGGAAACGCCCCGCTCTTTTTTCAAACAGAAAAGGGAGAGCGCTTTTCCCCCGATGCTGTTTTTTCCGTCATTCACGGTACTTACGGAGAGGACGGCGCCTTGCAAGGCGCCCTGACGCTTGCGGGCATTCCCTTTTTCGGAGCAGACACCTTGTCCTCTGCCTTGGGAATGCATAAGGCGCTTGCCAAGGCCGTTGTTTCCGCCGTCGGCGTTCCTGTCGTTCCCTTTCAATGTATTTTTCTGCAAAGCCCCACGCTCAAGGACTGTGAAGTAGCCGCAAGGGCAGTAGAGGACGCCTTCGGGTTCCCCGTTTTTATCAAGCCCTGCGTTTCGGGCAGCTCCCTTGGCGCATCTCTCGTAAGAGAGAGAAGCGAGCTAAAAAAGCCCTGCTTTCCGCTTCCCTTCTTTCCTCTGAAATTTTGGCGGAGGAATACATCAAGGGCTCTGAAATCGAGGTGGCGGTTTGGGAAGAGAACGGAACGCTTTTTGCCTCGACCCCCGCTGAAATTCTTTCCCATTCGCCCTTTTACGACTATGAGGCAAAATACGGGGAAGGAAAAGCAAGCGTTTTTATCCCTGCCCGTCTTTCCCAAGAGGAAAGCGAAAGGGTTGCTCTCTTTGCCAAGCAGGCATTTTTAGCGCTTCGCTGTCGGCATCTTGTGCGCGTGGACTTTTTGAAAAAAGAAAACGGCGCCTTGTACTTCAACGAAATCAACACCTCGCCCGGCTTCACCAAAACCAGCATGGTTCCAAGGCTTCTTTCCTTGGCATCGGAAGACACGCTTTTGCGGTTGGTCAAGGGGTGGCTTGCGGAATGATAGGTGTTTTTGATAGCGGTCTTGGGGGGCTTTCCGCACTGAAAGCCTTGAAGCAAAAATCCCCCCGGGCGGACATTGTGTATCTGGCGGACACCGCCCGCCTTCCTTATGGCAGTCTTTCCCCCGAGAGCGTTTTTCTTGCCGCCAAGAGCGCGCTACGCTTTTTCATAGAAATGGGGGCATCCTCGGTGCTTTTCGCCTGCGGAACGGTAAGTGCCTTGGCTCTTCCTCGCTTGCAAGAGGAGTTTTCACTCCCGCTTTACGGCGTTCTTTCCCCCTCTGTTTCCGTTGCCAAAAGCCTTTATAAAGGAAATACCTTGGGCATCCTTGCCACAAACGCTACCGTCCAAAGCCGCTCTTTTCCTCTTGCCTTGCAAAAGGAGCTGCCCGAAGCTAAGCTTCTTTCCGTGGCTTGTCCTTTGTTCGTTTCCTTGGTGGAAAACGGCTTTGCCGATAAAGACAACCCCGTTTCCTTAGCGGCGGCAAAATATTATCTATCCCCCTTTTTCGACACCAAAACGGATGCCCTGATTTTAGGCTGCACGCATTTTTCCTGGCTTTCCCCCGTGATACAAAGGCTCCTTCCCCGCACGCCGCTTGTCGATTGCGCAAGCATTGCCGCCGCTTCCGTTCCCGCTCTGTCGGGGCGAGGGGAAAAGCTCTTCTTTACCACCCAAAATTCCTCTCTTTTTTCCGCTACCGCCCGATTCCTTTTGAAGGACGAGAGCGTGGAAGCGAAAGAGGTATCCCTACCCCTATAAATTCATTTGTTAAAAACAGCTTGCTTGCAAGCGATGATGTATAAACTAAGGAGAATATTATGTCAAATTATCGTAAAGAGCGCATCAACGACGCCGTATCCCAAGAGCTCGCCATTGCGTTGCGCAGCGCAAGGGACCCCGTCCTTGCCGCTTCCTTCGTGTCGGTGACGCGGGCAGAGGTCGCCGCTGACTTAAAAATCGCTAAAATTTTCGTTTCTTTTCTGCAAGGAGAAGAAAAAGAGGTACTAAACGCGCTAAAACGGGCTTCGGGTATGCTTCGCCGTCATTTAGCCGCGACGTTGAATTTGCGTATCACCCCTGAGCTTCTCTTTGTTTCTGACCGCTCTCTTGCCCATGGCGCCCATATTGCCAGCTTGCTTCACCAAATCGAAGAGGACGACAAGCGTATCGCCGAGGAAAGAAAAAAAGCAGGCGGGGAGGAAAGTAATGAGTAATTTCCCTATGCTGTCCGTCAAGGAAACGCTTGAAAAGCTCAAAAGCCTGCGCTCTCCCCTGGTGCTGATGCACCGCCATCCTGACGGAGATACGGTAGGCAGCGCCTTTGCGCTTTTGCACGTGCTGAAAGAAATGGGAATAAACGGCTATGGGCTTTGCGCCGACAGCATGCCCGAGCGCCTTGCCTTTATGGCAAACGCCTTTCCCGTCTTCTCCGCGCTTCCCGAGGGTGACTATGACATCATATCGGTGGACGTTCCCTCTCCTCAGCAAATGGGAGAGCTTGCCCCACATTTAACGGGTAAGCGTGCCCCCGTTTTAATGATTGACCACCACGCCGTCGGCACACCCTTTGCCCCCGCCCTGATCGATTCTACCGCCGCGGCGGCAGGCGAGCTTGTGTATTTATTGGCAGAGGAAGCTCTGCGGCAGGGGATCATCAAGCAAATTCCCTTAGCGGCAAAAAAGGCTATTTACGCCGCCCTGTCCTCTGACACGGGCTGCTACCGTTATTCCAACACCACATCCCGCACCCTGCGAATCGCCGCGGCGCTCTTAGAGGACAAGGGCGTGGATTCCGCCGAAATCAACCATCTGCTTTTTGAGGCAAAATCCGAACGCCAGCTGAAAGCCGAGGCGTTCGCCATTGAAAACACCCACTCCGCCAAAAACGGTAAAATTGCTTGGGTCAGCATCACCCAAGCCGAGCGAAAGGCCCTTGGGGTTGAGGACGAGCATTTAGACACGATGATTGATATGGTTCGTTCTCGCGCAGGCGTTGAAATCGCCTTTGTCATACGGGAAAGCAAGGATGGCAGCTTCAAGGCCTCGCTCCGCTCCTCTGGCTTCAACGTGGCGCAAATTGCCGCTCTCTTTGAAGGGGGTGGGCACGTGCGCGCCGCAGGCTGCACCATTGCCGCTTCCCATATTGATGAGGCAGTAAAACGGCTTTTGGACGCGCTGCTTTCGCGCGCTTAAAATTGACGCAAGACTTTTTCTTGAAAAAGCTATAAAGAAAAGAAAGGATATATGATGAAACCGATTACAAAAGCTATCATTCCCGCAGCAGGTCTTGGCACGCGTATGCTGCCCATTTCTCACGCCGTTCCCAAGGAAATGCTCCCCATTGTAGATATGCCCGCCGTTTCCTTTTTGGTAGAAGAGGCTGTCGCCTCGGGCATCAAGGATATTTTAATTATCACCAGCAGGGACAAGGACGCGATGGAGGATTTCTTCGATTATTCTCCCGAGTACGAGGCAAAGCTTCTTGCCTCGGGCAAGACCGCCGAGGCGGAAAGAATCCGCAGCATCGCTGACAAGGCAAACATTTATTTCCTGCGTCAAAAGGAAGCAAGAGGCTTGGGGCACGCCGTTGGCAGAGCCCGCAGCTTTGTAGGCAACGAGCCCTTTTGCGTGCTTTATGGCGATGATATTATTTTCTCCGAAACCCCAGTTTGCCGTCAGCTGATGGACGCTTATGAAGCATACGGACGCCCTGTTGTCGGGGTAAAGCCCGTATCCATGGAGCTTGTGAGCAAATACTGCTCCTTAAAGGTCGAGAAAATGGAAGGAAAGGACAACCTGTACTTCTGTGATGATATGATTGAAAAGCCCAAAAAGGGACAGGAGTTTTCCAACCTCTCTATTTTAGGGCGCGTGCTTCTGACCCCCGAGTTCTTTGACATCATCGACGCCCTGCCCCCCGGCGCGGGCGGAGAGATCCAGTTGACCGACGCTATGGCACTCTACGCAAGAGAGAAGGGCGTCACGGCGCTGGAATTTGAAGGAACCAGATACGATATGGGCTCCAAGCTCGGCTTTATGATGGCAAACGTCGCAAGAGCCGCTTGTCACGAAGAAATCAAGGACGATTTTATCGCCTTTCTCCGTGAATTTGTAAAGGGGCTTTAAGATGGCGCTCTATTGCAGAAGAGCCGAAAAAAAGGACATTCCCGCGCTCGCCTTGGCGGAAAAGGCGTGTTTTCCCCACGATTTCTGGTCGGAAAACGCCCTTCTTTCCCATTTTGAGTCAGCCGCAGGGGGCGCCTTTGTCATAGAGAAGGACGGCGCTCTTTGCGCCTACCTGCTTGTCTCTGTTATCCCCCCTGAGGGCGAGGTTTTGCGCATAGCAGCCCTTCCCCCTTTTCGCCGTCAAGGATATGCCAGAAGGCTTCTTGCTTTCTTTTTGGATACCGTTTCTCTCTGCTTTTTGGAGGTAAGAGAGAGCAACACCCCCGCAAGAAGCCTGTACGAAGCCTTGGGCTTTACTCTGTCGGGGCACAGACCCCGTTATTACCAAAATCCAACGGAGGATGCTTGTTTATACAAGAAAATCTTATGATACGCATTTTAGGCTTTGAAAGCTCTTGTGATGAAACCGCGGTTTCCGTGGTGGCACAAGAGGAAAACGGGAAGCTTTCCGTTCTTTCCAACGTTGTGGCTTCCCAGGTGGAAACCCATAAGCTGTATGGCGGTGTTGTGCCCGAAATTGCCAGCCGCGCGCATACCGAGGCAATTTCCGCCCTTACCTATCAGGCATTAGAGGAAGCAGGGGCTTCCCCCGCCGATATTGACGCCGTTGCGGTGACGACCCACCCCGGACTCATCGGGGCATTGCTCGTGGCGGTCAATTTTGCCAAGTCCTTCGCGCTTTCCTATAACATACCGCTTTACAGCATCGACCATATGAGAGCCCATATCGCATCCGCCTTTCTGCTCCCCGAGCCCCCTGCCTTTCCCTTTATGGCAATCACCGTTTCGGGCGGGCACACCTCGCTTTATGCCGTCTCTTCCCCGACAGATTATAAGCAAATCGGCGCAACGAGAGACGATGCTGTCGGAGAGGCGTTTGACAAAATCGGGCGTCTTTTGGGGCTTTTCTATCCCGCAGGCGCCGCATTTGATGCTCTTGCCAAAGAGGGCTTTTGCCAAGCAACAGGAGAGGCTGACCCGCAAAAAGCCTTTTCCCTTTTCCCGAAAACCGATTTTTACAAGGACCCCTTTTTCCACCTTCCCTCTCCCGCCTTACAGGACGGAAGCCTTGATTTTTCCTTTTCCGGACTGAAAACCGCGGCGGTGAATCTGTTGCACCGCATAGACCAAACGGGAAAGGTGTTTGACAAAGCCGCCTTTGCCGCAAGATACACCTATGAGGCAGTATCGGCGATTGTGAAAAAGACAGAGGCAGCCTTTGCCGCGTATGATTTCCCCGCCCTTGTGCTTTGCGGCGGCGTTGCCGCAAACTCTCATTTAAGAGGGGCGCTTTCTCTTCTGTGTCAAAAAAAGAAAAAGCAGTTTTTTGTGCCGCCCCCCTCTCTTTGCGGGGATAACGGCGCTATGGTGGCGGCAGAGGGCTTTTTTGCCTACCGTTATGCCGCCCCTGTCGGAAGTGAGTTAAACGCCTCTGCCGCCGATTAAGGCAGAGTATAGAAAGGATACACCGTGAAAAACGAGAAAAATTTGGAACCAAAGCAGATAGCCTTAAAGCGGGAGACGGTTCCTTCCGCTGTCATTCGGCGCTTGCCTCGCTATCATCGCTTTTTAGGCGAGATGCTGAAAAAGGGAAAGCTGCGCACAAGCTCCTCTGAGCTTTCCGCCTGTATGGGCGTGACGTCCTCTCAAATCCGTCAGGACTTGAATTGCTTTGGCGGCTTCGGTCAGCAGGGCTATGGCTACAATGTAAAATACTTATACGACAGCATTTCAGACCTTTTGGGTGTGGACGAGCATTTTTCCGTTGTCGTTGTTGGCGCGGGAAATCTGGGCAGAGCCTTGGTTTTCAGTCATATGTTTGAGCATCGCGGCATCACAAAGCTGGCGATGTTTGATGTAAAGGACTCGCTCGTAGGCACCCAGATCAACGGCATTCCTGTTTACCATATAGACAGCCTTCTGTCCTTCTGTCAGGAGCAAAAAGTGGACATTGGGGTTTTAACCACCCCCAAGGATGCCGCTCCCGAGGCAGCAGAGCTTCTGGCAAAGGCAGGTGTTTTGGGTATTTGGAATTTTTCCAATATGGAAATTTCCCTGCCCTCTTACGATGTTGAAATTGAAAATATGCATATGGGCGACTCATTGATGGCGCTTTGCTACGGGTTGAAAACCCGAAAGCTTTTAGAGAGTGACGACCAATAATTCTGCCCAAGAAGGACCTTTATGACAGACAAAATCTACCAAATCAAAAAAGGCGCTCGGGTCACAAAAGCCGAAGCCTTCCAGGAGGCAGACGCCGTAGAGCTGCGGCTCTTGGTCGCCTTGATGGAAAGCGAAGAGGGCAAGGACCTTGCCACCTTGGCGCGCGAGGCCTCTCTTTCGGAAGAGGAAACGGAAAGAGCCCTTTCCTTTTGGCGGGGAGCCGGCGCAATAAAAGCTACTTCCTCTAAAAAGAACGCCAAAAAGCCCAAAACGGAAGAGGCAGCACCGAAGGAGAAAAAGAGCCCTGTTCTTCCCGATGAAAAAATGCCGACCTACTCCATTGGAGAGATGGCAGACAAGGTGAAGCAGGAAAAGCTGGCGTCCTTCCTTTCCGCCTGCGAGCAGGTGCACGGAAAAGTGCTCAACGAAACGGACATCAGCATTCTGCTTTGGATGCACGAGGAGCTTTCCCTCGAATGCGATTATATTTTAATGCTTTTGGCGTATTGCGAGGAAGGGGGCAGAAAACCCTTGCGCTACACCCAAAAGGTCGCCGCATCCCTCTTTGAGCAGGATATTACCACCACCGCTGACCTTACCGCGTACATAGAGCGAAAAAACAAAGCGGCAAGCCGCGAGGGCAATCTTCGAAAAATGTTTGGCATCGGCGAGCGCAAGCTCTCCGCCAAGGAAGAAGACTGCTTTATGCGTTGGTGCGTGGAATACAACTACGGGGACGACATCATCGGTCTTGCCTATGACATCACCGTAAACGCCACGGGAA
Organism: Clostridia bacterium; assembly: GCA_017936565.1. Taxonomy (GTDB): domain Bacteria; phylum Bacillota; class Clostridia; order Oscillospirales; family CAG-272; genus UBA1740. The sequence continues at coordinate 50,786 of JAGBFG010000020.1, read as the reverse complement.
AGGCATCCGTTGCCTATGCCGACAAAATTATACAGGGCTGGAACGCCGCGGGCTGTAAAACCGTCGCCGATGCCGAAAAGCATCACGCCGAAAGCCGCCCTCAAAAGCCCCTCTCTTCCAAAAAAGGCGCGCCCTCAAAGGAAGCCCAGGAGGAAACCAAGGCTATGCAGAGCTTCGATGCGGACGACTTTTTCGCGCACGCGTTAGAGAGAAGCTACACCGCAAGCGAGGACAAAAAGAATTAAGAAAAACGAGGAAACCACTATGGGATACAGCAGAGAAATCTTTCTTTCCGTCAGCAAGGTATTGGAAAAGCGCAGAAGCGAGGCTTTGCGCCAAGCGGACCTGCGCCGCGAAAGACTGCACCAAATGGACGGCGAAATAGCGAAAACAGATGCCGCCCTGGCAGGCACGGCAAGCAAGCTTTGCGCCGTTGCGTTTGGCAAGAGCGAAAACGCCCAAAAGGAAGTGGAGCGCATCAAGGAAGAAAACCGCGCCCTTTCGCAAAAGCGCAAGGAGCTGATAAGGGCGTTGGGTCTGCCCGCGGATTATACCGCCGTAAAATACACCTGCTCTCTTTGTAACGATACGGGCTATACGGAAAAAGGAATGTGCTCTTGCTTCCAGCGACTTCTCTCTGAGGAAGCGCTGCGTGCTTCGGGGCTTGGCAATCTTGCCCTTTCGCAAGGCTTTGATAATTTTTCTCTGTCCTACTATGATAAAGAGGCGCTTCCCTATTTAGAAAAGGCGCTCAAGGAAGCCAAGGACTTTGCCGAGAGCTTTGAGAGCACGGGCGCAAATCTGCTCTTTGTCGGGGGAACGGGTCTTGGCAAAACCCATTTGTCCACCGCCATTGCCCGCCGTGTCGTTGAACGGGGGTTTGACGTGGTGTATGACATCGCGCCCAACATCATCTCCGAATTTGAAGAGGATAGGTTCAAAAAGCAGGGCGATGAGAGCCTGACCGATAAATATTTTGAGGCTTCCTTGCTCATTATAGACGACTTGGGCACCGAGGTGCAAAATCCCTTTTCCCTCTCCACTCTCTATCGTCTGATTAACACCCGCATCAACAACAACAAAAGCACCATTATCAGCACAAATCTCGGTCAAAAAAATCTGACCGAGCGATATGAAGCGCGCTTAACCAGCCGTCTGTTCGGTCATTTTATTCCGTACATATTCAAAGGGGTGGACATCCGCCGTCAGCGCCCCTGATTTTCATTGAAAAGGAGCCAAAAAAGCAATATGGTTTGTTGCGTCACAGGGCATCGTCCCAAGGGCTTTCCCTTCCCCTATTACAGCCTGTCAAACGCTGTTCTGCAATACCGCAAGCGGCTTGCACAAAGGGTGGAAGTGCTTGTAGAAGAGGGGTATACCCATTTTATCACAGGAATGGCGATGGGTGTCGATTTGGATTTTGCCGAAACGGTGTTGGCGCTGAAAAGAAAATATAAGGACATGCGCCCTCTTCTTTTAGAAGCCGCCATTCCTTGCCCCGAGCAAACGGCGAAATGGCGCAAGGAAGAGCTTTTGCGCTATGAGAATATCCTTGCCGCCTGCGACAAAAAAACCTTTGTTTCCCCATCCTACACGCCCTATTGCATGAAAAAGCGCAATGCCTATATGGTGGACTGCTCCGATACGGTTTTAGCCGTCTGGAATGGCGAGGAAAAAGGCGGCACCTTTTCTACCATCTGCTACGCCAAGCAAAAGGGAAAGCCCGTTTCCTTTCTTCTGTTACAGGATTTTGTCAACATGTAAATAGTTGTTTGCAAACAAAAAGCTCCCTTGTTCAAAGGGAGCTTTTTTGGCCGCTTAAACCGTTATATTTTCCAACTGCGGAAACCGCGTTTTTAACAGCGAAAAGATATGGTCTGCCGTCACCTCGGAGCCGTAGTTCCTATCGCGATGCGCCAACGCCCTTTCGCGATAGGGCAAGAGCCTGTCGGGAAACAAGACAAACTCTTCCACCTTATCGGCAACCTTGACGGCATCAAAAACATTCATCGCACAGCCCACGTAATCCACGTAGTACTCGCCAATATGTCTTTCAATATCGGTGGCGTGCTTGGTGATAATAGAAGGAACACCAAAGAAGGTAGGCTCGGCGATAATGTTACCGCTTTTGCCGCAAAACAGGTCAGAGGCTGCCATCATTTGAAAAATATTGGTGGCAAAGCCTTGGGGGTAAAAGGAAAGCCTTTTGCCTATCGGCAAAGAACAAAAATAGTCATATAGCTTTTCGTTCTTTCCGCAAACAGGCACCAGATTGATGGGCGTATCCCGTTCAATCAGAGCCTCGCAAATCTTCTGCATCTTGCCGATGCCGTATCCGCCCTCTGCCAAAATCACGGTAAACTTATGTTCATCCCAGCCAAGCGCTCGGCGGTTTTCCTTCTTATCTAAGGAAACCGAAAACGCTTCCTTGCGAATGGAAAAGGGGACGAGCTTAAAATTATCCTCGTTGAAGCGCTCCTTATGATGCTTCATCGCATATTCGTACCCCGTTGCCATCGAAACCATACACAAATCGCACGGGTAGCGAAACAAGGAGCAAACGTAGGCATCAGGACAGTACATTGCCGTTAAGGGCTTCTTTTGCATCATCGTGGCATAATAGTTGGTCGCCCAATGGGTAGAAACCACCATATCGGGCTTTAACTCCTCCATATGCGCCACCGCCGCCTCATACGCCCCCGGCACCAGATAATTCATCACAGCCCAGCTGCTGATTTTTGTCCCGAAAAAGCCCATACTGGCTGTGGAAAAGAAGCCGTAAGGGGTAAACGTATTTTGCTTGCGCACCTCGCGTGCCATTGCCTCTTCAAATTTTTTCAGATATTTGTTCCCGCTCTCCGAAAAGAAGTCGGAGCGTATGATTTCCGTCACATCGCCGTATTTTTTCTCAAAGGCGTCTGCCATACTGCGCATAGGCATAATATGCCCCATACCCGCCTCAGTAAAAGGAAAGAGCACTCTCGGTTTATAGGTAATAAAAAAACCTCTTTTTTCTTTTGTATCATTATGCATAAAGCGCCCGTTTTTGTCAATGCTTTGCCCGTTTCAAAGGAAAGGGGCTGAGTCATTCACTCAGCCCCACGGCAGGTTTTGTTACAACTTCTGTGAAATTGTAACAAACGGGGCAGAAAAGCAACCGTTTTGTGTTGCTTTTCGGTGCTTCACAACAGGGAAGCAGCCCCCATAGACGCTTTTATAAAACTGTTTTTTAATCAGCTATCCGCTTTTTCTGTCTGTTTCTTCTTTTGGAAATACCGAATGCCAAACAAAACACCTACCGTCAAGGCAGCGCCAACGGGCAAGCAAATAAAGGCATTAGGCATAAATCCCGCAAGAACAAACATCACGAAGGAAATGCCCGCCACCGTAATGGCATAGGGAAGCTGTGTTTCCACGTGAGAAACGTGGTCGCACGCCGCCCCCGCTGAGGACATAATCGTCGTGTCGGAAATGGGGGAGCAGTGGTCTCCGCATACAGCGCCCGCCAAGCAAGCGGAGATACCAACGAAGAGCAACGGATCCTCTACGCCGAACATCGTGGAAACGATGGGAATGAGAATACCGAAGGTGCCCCAAGAGGTTCCCGTAGCAAAGGCAAGCACGCAAGCCACTAAGAAAATAACGGCAGGGAGCAGGGAAAGCGCAGCCGAGGGGAAGTTTGCCATCATTGCGCCAACGTAATACTTTGCGCCAAGAAGCCCCGTGATGTTCTTCAAGGCGGTGGCAAAGGTCAGAATCAGGATAGCGGGAACCATCGCGATAAAGCCCTTCGGAATACCCTTCATTGCTTCCTCAAAGGAAACGACACGGCGAAGCAGGAAGTATACAATAGAAATGAGAAGAGCGACAAGTCCGCCCCAAGGCAATGCCGCGTAAGCGTCAGTGTTGCCGAATGCGCCGACAAAATCGTGATAATAGTCGCCGCCAACCTCAAAGAAGCCGCCAACGTAAATCAAAGCAAATACGCAAGCAACGATTAAAACCAGAACGGGAATAATCAAATCCCAGATAACGCCGTTGCCAGCCTCTTCTTTTCCGGTCTGGCTGTTCTCTAAGGCGGCAATGTCACCGCTCTGCGCCTTGATTTCAATGTCAGCCATTTTGCCGTAATCAAAGCCCATAATAGCAATGGCAATGATAAAGACAAAGGTCAGCAAGGAGTAGAAGTTAAAGGGAATAGCGCGCACGAACAGCTCAATGCCCGAAACGCCTTCCATCTCAACGCATCCCGAAACTGCAGCAGCCCAAGAGGAAATGGGCGCAATCATACAAATGGGGGCAGCCGTCGCGTCAATCAAATAAGCAAGCTTTGCTCTTGAAATCTTGTGCTTGTCCGTCACAGACATCATAACAGAGCCAACCGTCAGGCAGTTGAAATAGTCGTCAATGAAAATCAAAACGCCCAAAACGAAGGTGGCGAGCATCGCGCCCGTCTTGGTCTTGATGTGGGTCTGCGCCCATTTACCGAAGGCGGCAGAAGCACCCGTCTTGTTCACCAAGGCAACGATAATGCCCAAAAGCACCAGGAAGATGAAGATACCCGCCGAATCGGCAACAGCCGCAATCAAGCCATCGTTCACCACCGTGTCAAACGTACCAAGGGGCAAATAGCGCGCTGTCATCAAGCCGCCCGCCAGAACACCGAAGAACAAAGAGGAATATACCTCTTTCGTAATCAACGCCAAGCCAATGGCAATCAAAGGAGGAAGCAAAGCCCAAAGCGAGCCGCGCATCGTCCCTTCTCCTTCACAGGTCTCGCACAAAAGACCAAATCCCTTACAATCAGGACAGGTAATCTGCTTGTCCGAGCCGCCCGTTATGCCCTCAATCACTAAGAGCAAAACGAAAAAGATAACCACAGCCAGCAAAACAATTTTTCTGGTTTTCGTCATAATCAGTCAAGCCTCCATAATCATATTTTATTACAAATATGTATTTATTATATAACAGAAAGGAAGATTTTGTCAATACCTTTTGTCTTTTTCGCCAAAAACCTCTTTCCTGTCGGCATTTTTTGTTTTTCAGGCAAAAAACATTGACATTCTCTTTGGTTTGTGTTATAATTTTTTATTATATCGCAAAAAAGCAAGCCACGCGGCTTGTAGAAAGGATGTACCGTGGAAATTTTACAAGGCTCTGATAAGCTTGCCTCTGTTCATTCCGATATTCGCGGGCCTATTTTCTTAGAGGCGCTGCGTATGCAGGAAGAAGGGCAAAAAGTCCTGAAGCTCAATACAGGCAACCCCGGCACCTTCGGCTTCACTATGCCCGAAAGCGTCAAAAAAGCATTGATGGAGAACATGGATAAGGCGGTTCCCTACTGTGATTACCGCGGTATGCCCGAAGCGCGCGAGGCGATTTACGCCTATCATATTTCCCGCGGCTTTCGCAATATCACCCCAAACGATATTTTTATCGGAAACGGTGTCAGCGAGCTGACGCAAATGGCGCTTCTTTCTCTCTTGAATTACGGCGATGAAATTTTGTTGCCCTGCCCCAACTATTCTCTCTGGTCTAACTGCACCTATATTGCAGGGGCAAAGCCCGTGTATTACACCTGCGACGAGCAAAGCGGCTGGAATCCCGACATTGCCGACATCAAAAAGAAAATCACCCCCAAGACCCGCGCTATCGTCGTCATCAACCCCAATAACCCCACAGGCACCGTTTACGCCAAGGAATTTTTAGAGGACATCATTCGCCTTGCGTGCGAGCATAATCTGGTCGTCTTCTCCGACGAAATTTATGACCGCTTGGTGTTAGACGATAAAGAGTTCTATTCCCTTGCTTCCTTAGCGCCCGACGATTTGACCGTCATCACCACAAACGGTCTTTCCAAATCCCATTGTATTTGCGGCTTCCGTTGCGGCTGGCTTGTCATTTCGGGCAACCGTGAGCGCAACCGCGGCTTTATAGAGGGTATGACGAAGCTTGCCACTATGCGCCTTTGCTCCAACGCCTTGACGCAGCTTGTCGTTCCCGCTGCCTTGGCAGACAGCGAAAGCACAAGGGCAATGCTTGTTCCGGGCGGAAGGCTGTATGAGCAAAGAGAAGCGGCTATGCGCGCCATTTCTCAAATCGACGGTCTTTCCTGCGTGAAGAACCAAGCCGCCTTCTACATCTTCCCCAAAATTGACGTCAAGCGCTTCGGCATCACCGATGACAGGCGCTTTGCGCTGGATCTGCTTCACGCGACAAATATTCTTATCGTTCCCGGCAGCGGCTTTGACTGGCAAGAGCCCGACCATTTCCGTGTGGTTATGCTACCCGAGGCGCACATTCTTGAAAAAGCGCTCTTAGATATTGGCGCGTTTTTGCAAACCTACCGTCAAAAATAAAACCCTTTTTGCGCCAAAAAGGCGCAAAAAAATGCGGGCAGTTCAAATGAACTGCCCGTTTTCTTTTTTCGTTTTAATAATCGGGACTTTGCGCCGATGTTCTGAATTCGCAAGCGGTTTCCGTCCTGCTTCTGATATATTGCAAATCAAAATACGACCCGGACAGGACAATCGCAAACAAGCCATCAAGCTCTCCCTCATCCTTGGCTGTTACCGTAATAATATCGTTGCTCATATTAAACGCCACCTTGTAAGGCGATTTATATAAGCCCCTCTCTTCAACGTAGTACTTGCCGTTTGAGGTGATTTTGACGCTGACCGTTCCATCCAAATACGTCTTTATTGCCGTTAAGGATTGCTGCGTATAGGGGCTGTATGTCAGCATCGAATTTTCACGAATCATATACTCATAGCTGATGTCTCGGTCATTGTAAGCGTCAAGCAATGCCGTAAAAGCCGATTCCGTCACATAGTTGCGGTAATTCGTCTTGCCGTTTGCATAGGTCTTGGGCGCTTTCAGATACACAATACCCTCTTCTCCGTTGGAATAGGTCAGCTTAATGTAGCCAATGCCCGCATAGCGCTGCGATGTGTTTTCGACTTTGAGTTTTTCTACCGTCCCTGCCCACTCATTGTATTCAGGGGCAATCTTGTAAAACTTAGACGCGGGTATATCAATATAAGAATATCCCTCATTTTCAAGCGCCGTCATATCCAATTTGTTTCCTGCCTTCATCGCATAGGACTCGGTGGCGATAACCGTTCCAAAGGAAACCTTCTCTTGCCCGAGCAGCCCGCATAACAGGTCATACTCTTGCTTGGATATATGAGAAACAAACCGAATACCAACCGTTTCCCCCTCAGCGCGAACCGCCACCTTTTCATAGGTTTGAGCGGAAAGAAGCACCGCTTCAAAGGTGTCCGCCGAGGTAGCTGAAACGCTCGCGCCCGCGGGGAGCAGCAGCGTCTGTCCCTCTTTGGTGGTTTTCCAACCGACAAAGGATCTGCCATCCTTCAAGGTGGGGCCCTCAGGCAAGACGAGATTTTCGGAAGAGAGCGAGCAAAATTCCTCACCGTCAACAAAAAAACGAACCTGCCCCTGCGCCGCAGAAAGCGGCAGAGCCGTAAAGAGCAGCAATACCGCCATCAAAAGCGCCATTGTTTTTCTTTTCATTTTGTGTTCAGTCCTTTCTGCCGTTATAGGAAAAAAGGAATGCCGAAGCAAAAACGGCATTCCTTTTTCATTGCGTGTTACTCTGCTGCTTTGCTGTTTTTCTTCTTCATCACGAGGATAACGGCAACAGCGGCGCCTGCCAAGACAATAACACCGGCTACGATACCGATAATAGCGCCAAGGGGCAAGCCGGCAGAACCACCAAGAACGGAAACGCCTGCCTCGTTTTCAACCGCAAGAGCGAATACGGAGAAATGGTCCGTCTCAAACACAACGTAGCCATCCTCAATCGCCAAAATATCAACCTCGGTTGCCTTTCCGTCATCGGCAATGTGATACAGCTTCAAGTCTTCCTTGGTGAATTTCACAGCAGACTTGTTCAAAAGCATCTTTACCGTCAAGGTGCCGTTGGGCTCGTAAACCGCATCCTCGCTGTCGTAAAGGTCAATGTTGGCAACCTGAATCATAGAATACTTGTTAGCAAGAGAAACATCCTTGTAGTTAGCAACCTTCAATGCCGTCATAGAGAGGTAAGAACCGGGCGTGAGCTTTGCCGTTCCGCCTGCGGTCAATACCTTTGCATCGGAGCTTGTAACGTGGTTGGTGTAATGCATAACGCAATCCTCTCCACAGGTGGAGCAGGTGGCAGCGTATTCACCGTATCCCTCGGCAGTTGCCTGCTTGATAACGGTAACCTCACCCGTAAAGGTGTGCTTGCCCGTTGCGTTGACCAAGGGGAAGCAGCAAACGGTACAGAACTGCGCGTGTCCGCAGTCAGCCGCAGCTCCGGGCTCGTGTCCCAGGGCTTCCTCGATGATGCGATGGCAATAGCCGCATTCCACAGGCTCCGTGCAGGTGGCTTCTTCTCTGGTATATGTAGCGGGGTCACAATCCAAGCGTTTTCCCTCGCGCTTTCCGCAAACACGGCACATTTTGGGCGCTGCGCAGGTAGCTTCATCAAAGGCGTGGGGTCTTTGCGGCTCTATAACGAAGCCGCACTTTCTGCACAGCTGCGCGTTGGTACAGGTTGCGCCAAGACCGGGCAGATGCTTTCCATCCTCGGTTTCAGGGCAAAAGTCCGCGGTAGCCTCTGCCGCGCTGACGGACATAATAAGTGTAGAGGTAAAGAGCAGAACCACTACTAAAAATAAAGAAATATAAAGCTTCTTCTTCATCGTATTTTCTCCTTGTTTTCTAAGGTGCTTCTGTTAAGCCACCAACCGTATAAATTTCTATTTTAGATTGTAGCATATTATTTTCGTTTTGTCAATAAGTACAAAAAAAAACTTCATTTTTTTCTTGCATTTATATATTTTCCAGAATTTCTCATTCCTCGCCCCCGGGTCCTCTTTACCGCCTGCCCTTTGCTTTTTCGCCAGGGACAAAAGCCCCTCTTTTCTATAAATTTTCCAAAAAAAGAAAATTTTTAATATTTTTTTCCAAAAGGTATTTACTTTTTTCTTTTTTTGTGCTATAATACCCTTGCAAACGCAATTTGTTTTCCAAATAAGAGCAATTCGCTGCCATAGCAATCTCATCATATTACAACATTGCGAGGAAGAAAAAATGTCTTTTTGTGAAAAAATCCGTAACCTGAAAAACAAAATGGGAATGACGTCCCGCGAGCTGAGCCAGAAAAGCGGTATTCCGCTTGGAACGTTAAATAAGCTTTTGTCAAGCGTGGTTGAGGACCCAAAGCTTTCCGTGGCGCTTTCCCTCTGCGGGGCGCTTGGCGTTTCCTTGGGTACACTTCTGGGAGAAGACGTGGTTTCTCTTTCTGCCGATGAGCAGAAGCTTCTTTCCGACTACCGAAACAGCGATACGTACGGCAAGGCAGCCGTTCGCTCCTTGGCAGAAATGGAAAGTGGCAGAACGGCGGACTCCGCAGGGGTAAGCGCCGAAAGGGCAGCCGTCCTGCCCCAGGATACAGCCGCGGTGCCTATGATAACGCTTCCTCTTTATTATCTGCCTGTTTCAGCGGGTCTTGGAGAAATGTTAGACAATTCGGACAAGGAAACCATCGACGTGCGCGCGGATGCTTGCAGTGAGCACGCGGACTTTGCCCTGCGCGTTTCCGGTGACAGTATGGAGCCCCGCTTTCATAGCGGCGATATCGTGCTCGTTCACCAACAGCCAACGGTGAATTTTGGAGAGCTCGGTATTTTTATCGCCAACGGTGAGGGGTACTTCAAGCGCTATATGGGCGACAGGCTTCATTCCCTGAACCCCAATTACCCCGATATCCCCCTTTGCCGCTTTGACGACTTTTTGTGCTGCGGAAAGGTCGTTGGTCATTTGCGCAAAAAAGTGGCGTCTTGAACGCGCTCTTTTAGGTAAAACGAAGAAAAAACGTTTTTTTCGACCTTTTTTTACAAAACCCTTGCAAAACGCAGCCAAGTGTGATACAATACGGAAGACTGCGCAAAGGGCTTTGCTCTTTACAAGGGTTATCGGAACGGTTTTGTCCTATTTTCATAAAATATAATTATATTCATCATCACATTTAGCGAGGTTGTTTTTCCATTATGCACATTTTTATGGTCGAGGGTATGCACAGCGATTTATGCGTCAAGCGCATAGAAGAGGCGTTTGAAGCGGAAAAGATGCACGCCTTCATCAATTTAAAAGAAAAGACAGTTGCCGTAGAAAGCCAAGCCGACGCACCGGCAGTTATGGAGCTTTTAGAGGACTTGGGCTTTGAGCCTACTATGATTCAATAATTTTTTGAGCGCAAAAACGCATTTCCGTTTTTGCGCTCGCTTGCGGTATGTCCTTTTTTTACCGAAAAGCCCAAATCTTTTTGCTTTTTTTCTTGACAAAAGCAAAAAAATAGTGTATACTTTCTATTAGTGTCGGGAAGCCTATCTTCCTTATTATAAATGTTACGGTGTCTACAAAATTTTCAGGAGGCAGTATGCAGTTTTTCAGCGAACAAACGATACAGGATATTCTTCATACCGTTTCTCTTTCCAATGACACCCCCTTTTTTTCCATTCCCTTTCAAAAATATGTTATTTTACCCGGTTTTGCAGATGTGCATGTCCATTTGCGTGAGCCGGGCTTTTCTTATAAAGAAACCATAAAAACAGGAACGCTTGCCGCGGCGAACGGCGGTTATACAGCCGTTTGCAGTATGCCAAACCTCTCTCCCGTTCCCGATACTCTTCCCCATTTGCAAGAGCAGCTGGAGATCATAAAAAGAGATGCCGCTATTGGCGTTTACCCCTTTGCCTCTATCACCTGTGGGCAAAAGGGAGAGGCGCTCTCGGATATGGACGCGCTTGCCCCCTTTGTCGCGGGCTTTTCGGATGACGGGCGCGGCGTGCAAAGCGATGAGATAATGGAAGCGGCAATGAGAAAGGCTAAGTCCTTAGGCAAGCTCATTGTGGCGCATTGCGAGGTGAACGACCTTCTTTGCGGCGGCTATATTCACAAGGGCGCTTATGCCGAAAGGCACGGGCATCGCGGCATTTCCTCGGAAAGCGAGTGGAAGCAAATAGAGCGCGATATTGCCCTTTTGCGCAAAACGGGGGCTGATGAGCATATTTGCCACGTTTCCACCAAGGAAACCGTGGAGCTCATTCGTCAGGCAAAAAAGGAAGGGCTTTCCATCACCGCGGAAACAGGTCCTCATTATCTGCTGCTTGACGAGGACTGCTTAAAGGAGGACGGCAGATTCAAAATGAATCCGCCCCTGCGAAGCAAGGAAGACCGCGAGGCCCTGCTTCGCGGCATCAAGGATGGCACCATTGATATGATAGCCACCGACCACGCACCTCACAGCGCCGATGAAAAGGCGAGGGGCTTAGAAAAGAGCGCTATGGGCATTGTGGGATTAGAGACCGCCTTCCCCCTCTTGTATACCCACTTGGTAAAGACGGGCTTCCTTTCCTTGGAAGAGCTTGTGTCCCTGATGAGCCATAACCCCTGCCGCCGCTTTTCTCTTAAACCGAACGGCTTTTCCGTCTGGGATTTGTCCGAGTCCTACACCGTAAACCCCGATGAATTTTATTCAATGGGAAGAGCGACACCCTTTGCCAATCAAAGAGTATTTGGCAAGCGGCTTTTGACCGTTTATCAGGGCAAGCCCGTTTTGTAATCCCGAAAAGAGTATCGGCTCACAAAATTTTGTAAACATTTCATAACATATAGAGGAGAAAAATAACGCTATGTCAAAAAGAACTGACCTCAAAAAAATTCTTATCATCGGCTCCGGTCCTATCGTGATTGGGCAGGCCGCCGAGTTTGACTATGCAGGCACGCAAGCCTGTCTTGCCTTAAAGGAAGAGGGATATGAGGTGGTCTTGGTCAATTCCAACCCCGCCACCATTATGACAGACACTTCTATCGCGGACAAGGTCTATATGGAGCCCTTGACCTTGGAGTTTGTCGCCCGTATTCTTCGTTACGAGCGGCCTGACGCCATTCTGCCCGGCATCGGTGGTCAGACAGGTCTTAACCTGGCGATGCAGTTGGAAAAGAAGGGCGTTTTGAAGGAATGCCGCGTGGAGCTGCTTGGCACCAGCAGCGAAAGCATTGAAAGAGCCGAGGACAGAGAATTGTTCAAGGAGCTTTGTCAGTCCATTGGTGAGCCCACCATTCCCTCTGAAATCACCTACTCTATCGAGGAAGCCAAAGCGGCGGCAGAAAGAATCGGTTACCCCGTTGTTCTCCGCCCTGCCTTTACCCTTGGCGGAACGGGCGGCGGCTTTGCCAATAACGAAGCCGAGCTTTTGGAGATAGGCGCCAACGCCTTCAAGCTTTCCCCCGTGCATCAGGTTCTGATTGAAAAGAGCGTTAAGGGATATAAGGAAATTGAATTTGAGGTTATGCGCGACACGAATGACCACGCTATTACCATCTGCGGTATGGAAAACGTGGACCCCGTTGGCGTGCATACAGGCGACTCCGTGGTGGTTGCGCCCATTCTTACCCTGAGCGACAAAGAGCGCAAAATGCTGAACGACAGCGCCATCAAAATCATTCGCGAGCTGAAAATCGCGGGTGGCTGTAACGTGCAGTTCGCTCTTCACCCCACATCGGGAGAATACTATCTCATTGAGGTCAACCCCCGTGTTTCCCGCTCCTCTGCCTTGGCTTCCAAGGCGTCGGGCTATCCCATCGCGCGCGTTACGGCAAAGATTGCCGTTGGTATGTCCTTGGAGGAAATCAAGATTGCCAACACCAATGCGGCGTTTGAGCCCCGTTTGGACTACGTTATCTCCAAGCTCCCCAGATTTCCCTTTGATAAGTTCACGTCCGCTTCCAACCTTCTCGGCACGCAGATGAAGGCAACGGGCGAGGTAATGGGCATCGGCTCCACATTAGAGGAATCGCTCTTAAAGGGCATTCGCTCCTTGGAGATTGGTGTCAACCACCTCTATCACTCCAAATTCGACACGATGTCCAAGGAAGAGCTGCTTGACTATATCAAGCTCTTCCACTCCGACAATCTGTTTGCCATTGCCGAGCTGATTTACCACGGGGTTTCGGTGGAGCAAATTCACGAAATCACATAAATCACCCCCTTCTTCTTAGAAGCAATCAAGCGCATTATCGATATGGAAGAGAGCCTGCGCAAAAACGCATTTGACCTTGCCCTGCTTAAAGAGGCAAAGAAAATGGGATTTAGCGACAAATACGTTGCAAGAATGTGGAAATGCACCGAGCTTGATGTTTACAATTTCCGCAAGCAGAACACCCTCTCTCCCGCATTCCGTATGGTAGACACCTGCCACACGGGCGCCTATATCCCCTATTTCTACTCTTCCTACGAGGGTGAAAACGACTCCCGTCTGACCGACAAAAAGAAAATTGTCGTTCTGGGTGCCGGTCCCATTCGTATCGGTCAGGGCGTTGAGTTTGACTATTCCACCGTTCACGCGGTGCAAACCATCAAAAACTCGGGCTATGAGGCCATTATCATCAACAACAACCCCGAAACCGTTTCCACCGACTACACCACCGCCGACAAGCTCTATTTCGAGCCCCTCACACCTGAGGACGTGATGAATATCATCGAGTTTGAAAAGCCCGAGGGCGTGGTTGCTTCCTTGGGCGGTCAGACCGCCATTAACCTGGCGCAGCCCTTGATGGACCGCGGCGTTAAAATCATCGGCACAGACTGCGCCGCCATTGATAGAGCAGAAAACCGTGACGCCTTTGAAAAGCTGCTTCACGATTTACAAATTCCGCAACCCAAGGGGCGCGCCGTTACCAAAATCCAGGACGGCATCAAGGCAGCCGCGGAAATCGGCTATCCTGTTCTGGTTCGTCCTTCCTTCGTGCTTGGCGGCAGAGCCATGCAAATCGTGGCAAACGAAGAGCAGCTTCGTCACTATTTGAAGACGGCGGTAGAAATTGACGAGGACAAGCCCGTCCTGGTTGACAAATATATTCAGGGTAAAGAGGTCGAGGTTGATGCTATTTGCGACGGCAGAGACGTCTTCGTGCCCGGTATTATGGAGCTGGTTGAGCGCACGGGCGTCCACTCGGGTGACTCCATTAGCGTTTACCCCTCGTTCAGCATCTCCGACAAGGTCAAGGGCGTTATCCTGCAATACGCCAAAAAGCTTGGTCTTGGAATTGGCATCGTGGGTCTTTTTAACATTCAGTTTATCGTTGACGAGAAGGAAGATGTTTATATTATCGAGGTCAATCCTCGCTCCTCTCGTACCGTTCCCTTCCTCTCCAAGGCAACGGGTTATAGCCTTGCCGACATCGCCACCGAGGTTATTCTCGGCAAGAGCCTCAAGGAACAAGGCATTTTCGACATTTATCCCCCCGAAAAGAAGCGCTGGTACGTTAAGGTTCCCGTCTTCTCCTTCAATAAGCTGCGCGGGCTTGACGCGTACCTCTCTCCCGAAATGAAATCCACGGGCGAAGCCATCGGCTATGACGATAAATTGAACCGCGCTCTTTATAAGGCGCTGCAAGCCGCAGGCACTCACTTGCAGAATTACGGCACCGTGCTTGCCACCATTGCCGATAAGGACAAGGAGGAGGCGCTTCCTCTCATTCGCCGCTTCTACAACCTGGGCTTCAACATTGAAGCAACAGCGGGAACTGCCAAATTCTTGAAGGAAAACGGCATTCGCACCCGTGTTTTGAAGAAACTCAGCGATGGCAGTGATGAAATCATTGATTCCATTCGTCAGGGGCACATCGCCTACGTCTTGAACACACGCGACATTGGCGCGGGTGGCGAGGCATCCGATGGCGCGGAAATCCGTATGGCGGCAACCGAAAACAACGTTACCATCTTCACCGCAATGGATACCGTTCGCGTATTACTTGACGTGCTTGAAGAAACAACGCTTGGCGTTTCCACCATTGACAGCTAATAAAAACCGTAAAGGAACAACTATGCAGCAGTCTTTTTTCACCGTTGACGAAAACAAAAAAATTGCCAAGGACGTCTACAAAATGATGCTCCTTGGTGACACCTCTGCCATCACGGCAGCAGGACAGTTCGTCAATATCAAGCTTGACGGCGCCTTCTTGCGCCGTCCTATCTCCGTTTGCGACAGAACGGACGGGGTGTTAACTATTGTTTACAAGGTTGTAGGAGGCGGCACCGAAAAGATGTCCGCCTACGAAAAGGGAACGCGTCTGGATATTCTGACAGGGCTTGGCAACGGCTACGACACCTCTCTCTCGGGAGATGCCCCTCTGCTTTTGGGCGGGGGCGTGGGTGTGCCGCCCTTATATCTTCTTTGCAAGGAGCTGATAAAGGAGGGCAAGAAGCCTTCCGTTGTGCTTGGCTTCAACACCAAGGATGAGGTTTTCTACAAAGAGGAGTTTGAGGCGCTGGGTGTGTCTGTCACCGTCACTACGGTAGACGGAAGCCAAGGCGTTCGCGGCTTTGTCACAAATGCGCTTCCCGAGCGCTACACCTATTTTTACACCTGCGGCCCTGAGCCTATGCTGCGCGCGGTTTGCGCCGCCACGACGACGGAGGGTCAGCTCAGCTTTGAGGAAAGAATGGGCTGCGGCTTTGGCGCGTGTATGGGCTGCTCCTGCAAAACGCTGACGGGCAACAAGCGCATCTGCAAGGAAGGTCCTGTGATGAAGAAAGGAGAAATATTATGGTAAAAACCTCTGTTTCTCTGGGAAATTTAGTGCTTGACAACCCCATCATTCCCGCCAGCGGCACCTTTGGCTACGGCTATGAGTTTGCCGAGCTTTACGACATCAACTGCTTGGGTAGCTTTTCCTTTAAGGGTACAACGCGCGAGGCGCGCTTTGGCAACCCTACTCCCCGTATCGCGGAATGCACCGCGGGTATGATCAACAGCGTCGGCTTGCAAAACCCTGGCGTTGACAAGGTCATTTCCGAGGAATTGCCCAAATTAAAGACTTGCTTTTCAAAGCCTGTCATTGCCAACGTTTGCGGCTTTTCTCCCGATGAATATGCCTATGTGGCGGAACGCCTGTCCGAAGAGGAGCAGGTTGGGCTTCTTGAAGTCAATATCAGCTGCCCCAACGTCCACGCGGGCGGGGTGAACTTTGGCAGCTCTCCCGAAAGCGCCGCCGAAATCACAAGACGTGTCAAGGCGGTTTCCAAAAAGCCCGTTTACATCAAGCTCTCCCCTAACGTTACGGATATTGCCGAGATTGCCAAGGCTTGCGAAGCGGCAGGGGCAGACGGGCTGACCCTGATAAATACCCTTCTCGGTATGCGCATCGACCTGCGTCGTAGAAAGCCCGTCATTGCCAACAAAATCGGCGGCTTTTCGGGAGACGCTATTTTCCCTGTGGCGCTGCGGGCGGTGTATCAGGTGTATGAGGCAGTTTCCATTCCGCTTATCGGTATGGGCGGTGTTTCTTCCGCCGAGCAGGTAATTGAAATGATGTTAGCAGGCGCAAGAGCCGTAGAGGTAGGGGCGGCAAATCTTGTAAACCCCTATGCCTCGCGAGATATCGTTGCGGCTTTGCCCGCTGTTATGGAAAAATACGGTATACAAAATTTAGAAGATATCATAGGAGGCGCACATGGGTAAGGACGTCATTATTGCTTGTGATTTCCCCAGCAAGGAAAGGGTTTTTGAGTTCTTGGATTTGTTCAAGGAAGAAAAGCCCTATGTTAAAATCGGTATGGAGCTGTTTTACGGAGCAGGTCCTGACATCGTCAGAGAAATCAAAAAAAGAGGTCACAAAATCTTTTTGGACTTAAAGCTTCACGACATTCCCAACACCGTCAAGAGCGCTATGCGTGTACTGTCTTCCTTGGACGTGGATATGTGCAACCTGCACGCTGCGGGAACCGTTTCTATGATGGAAGCGGCTATCGAGGGCTTGACGCGCGCCGATGGCACCCGTCCTCTTTTAATCGCGGTCACCCAGTTAACCTCTACCGACCAGGAGAGAATGGAAAAGGACCTTCTCATTCACGAGCCTCTTGATAAGGTCGTTATGCACTATGCGGAAAACGCAAAGCAAGCAGGGCTTGACGGCGTTG
Organism: Clostridia bacterium; assembly: GCA_017936565.1. Taxonomy (GTDB): domain Bacteria; phylum Bacillota; class Clostridia; order Oscillospirales; family CAG-272; genus UBA1740. The sequence continues at coordinate 33,793 of JAGBFG010000020.1, read as the reverse complement.
TTTGCTCTCCCTTGGAAGCAAAGAAGGTGCACGACACCTGCGGCAAGGAATTTTTGACCGTCACCCCCGGTGTTCGCTTTGCGGGTGGGGACGTGGGCGATCAGGTGCGCATCACCACGCCTGCCAAGGCGAAGGAAATAGGCTCTGACTATATCGTAGTAGGCAGACCCATCACCGCCGCCGAGGACCCCGTTGCCGCATACCGCCGCGCTGTTTCAGAATTCGTAGGCTAAAATGAAAGCGGCGCCCCAAGGGTCTATCCCGTATAGCGCTTGGGGCTTCCTTATAAATTCAACGAACAGGAGAACGTAAAAATGACCAACATTGAAAAAACCATCGCGAAGGATTTGCTTTCCATAAAGGCAGTCTTTTTCCGCCCCAACCAGCCCTTCACCTGGGCAAGCGGCATTAAAAGCCCTGTTTATTGTGACAACCGCCTGACCCTGACCGCTCCCGCTGTCAGAAACGACGTAGAAAACGCCTTAGCGGAAACCATCAAAAAGGAATACCCCGAGGTCGAGGTCTTAATGGGAACCTCAACCGCCGGCATCGCGCACGCCGCTATCACCGCCCACATTTTAGGACTGCCTATGGGTTACGTCCGCTCGGGCGCTAAGGACCATGGCAGAGGCAATCAGATTGAGGGCCGTCTTGAAAAAGGACAGAAGGTCGTCGTTGTAGAGGATTTGATTTCCACAGGCGGCAGCGTCATTGAGGTGGTAAACGTTCTGCGTGAAGCGGGTGCCGAGGTTCTTGGCATCGTCAGCATTTTCACCTACGGTATGAAAAAGGGCATTGTTCGCTTAGAAGAAGCCAACGTGAAAAACGTCAGCCTGACCAATTTCGACGTCATTGCCCAAATCGCCGCAGAAGAAAATTATATTGAAGCCGAGGATGTGGCGCGCCTTATCGCCTTCCGCAACAACCCATCCGACGAAAGCTGGATTAAGGGAGAGAATGCGTAAATGCGGCACTTAATTGATATTATGGATTTTTCCGCGGCGGAAATCGACGAGCTGATTGCCACAGCCACCGACATCGTCGCGCATCCTGAAAAATACCGTGAAAAATGCCGTTATAAAAAGCTTGCTACCCTCTTTTTTGAGCCATCCACCCGCACCCGCCTTTCCTTTGAGGCGGCAATGATGGAGCTTGGCGGACAGGTTCTTGGCTTTTCGGAGGCTTCCTCAAGCTCCGCCGCCAAGGGCGAGAGCGTGGCAGATACAGCCGCCATTGTCAGCGGCTACGCCGATATTATCGCGATGCGCCACCCTAAAGAGGGCGCGCCCTTGGTGGCGGCATCGAAGAGTGACGTTCCCATTATCAACGCGGGGGACGGCGGTCATTTTCATCCCACCCAAACCTTAACCGACCTTTTCACCATCCATCTGGAAAAGGGCTCCTTTGAGAATTTGACGGTGGGGCTCTGCGGAGACCTGAAATTCGGCAGAACCGTCCATTCCTTGATAGCCGCGCTGTCGCGCTATACAGGCATTCGCTTCGTATTGATTTCTCCCGAGGAATTAAAGGTGCCAAGCTACGTGAAAAACACCTATATCAAGGAAAAGGGCATTCCGTATAAACAAACCACCTCTCTTGACGAGGCAATGCCCGAGCTTGACGTGCTGTATATGACAAGAGTGCAAAGAGAGCGCTTCTTCAACGAGGAAGACTATCTGCGCCTGCGTGACAGCTATATCCTCACCCCCGAAAAAATGGAAAAGGCAAAGAAGGATATGATAGTCCTGCATCCTCTGCCCCGTGTCAATGAAATTTCCACCGAGGTGGACAAAGACCCCCGCGCCGCCTATTTCCGCCAAGCCAAAAACGGAAAATTCATCCGTATGGCGTTGATTTTGAAATTATTGGAGGTTGACTGATGCGAGTTGATGCAATCAAAAACGGCATTGTGCTTGACCATATCGAAGCGGGACGGGCACTGGAAATCTACCATTTGCTTTCCTTGGATAAGGTATCCTGCCCCGTTGCGATTCTCACCAATGTTTCCAGCGAAAAAATGGGAAAGAAGGACATCATCAAGATTGATGGCGCCCTCTCCCTTCCTCTTGAAATTTTAGGCGTCATCAGCCCCTCTATCACCATCGTTTTGGTAGAGGACGGAAAGGTTCGCGAGAAGCGTCACGTTTCCCTGCCAAAAGAGGTCACGGATTTTTTACGGTGCAAAAACCCCCGCTGTATCACCTCAACCGAGCAGGGCATCCATCACCGCTTCCACCTGACAGGTGAAAAAAACGCCGTTTATCGCTGTGTCTATTGTGACGCACAATGGAGTTAAGTAGGGGATGTCAGATTTGACGACACCGAAAAGCCCGAGAAAGTAATATTTGTTTATCCAAGATGAGCCTCTTCAAAAGGGAGGCTTTTTCTGTTTTTAAGGACAATTTTCTACGAAAATCTCCATTTAATTATAATCGAGCTTTTCTACCGCCGTTTCCTTCCTCTCGCCGTATAAAAATTACGCCTTCGGGGCGGAGAACGGCGCTTCTCGCCTAAATCTGCCTATCCCCTTGGGGCTATTCTTGGGGATGTCAGATTTGACGACACCGAAAAGCCCGAGAAAAAGATAAAAGAGCAAGAATGAAGGACAAAAGCCTTTTCTTGCTCTTTTTTTATTGAATTTTACTTTGCTTTGCCGCTTGCTTCTTTGCCTTTTTTCGCTGTATCAAGAGGGACGAAAAAACATACCCCAAAGGAACAAGGGAAAACCAAATGGAATGCCCGCCGAACAGCCGCCCCAACAGATACGAGCAAGCCGCGCCAAGCGCAAAGAGTAGCACCATTGCCAGATGCTGTAAAAACACAAAGCGCTGTTTTTTGGGGTGCGGCGGGAAAGCCACAGGGTCAAAGCCTCTGCCGTCTGGCGCAAATGATTGGTACAGAAGGTGCTTGCCATCGCCTCTCCGTTCACCTGACGGAAGGTGGTAAACTGCATCGCGGTGATAACGTTGACGGCAATTTGCGTGATGCGGAAGGAAGCGCTATCGGGAATAAAGCCCAACGCTAAAACCGCCAACATTTCAAGCGCCAATAGCACCGTATGCCAGAGAAGCGTTTTTGTCTTTAACGCGGCGGAAAGAAAGGTGGCAACCATCACGCCGACAAAGAAGGCGACAAGCGAAATAAAGTAAGAGAAAAAGGCGGAAATGTTTCCCATAGCCAAGTAAACGCTTGCCAAAAGAAGATTGCCCGTTTGCGCGTTACAGAAAACGCCGCCGCGCAAGCAAAAGGTAAAGGCGCCGAAAAAGCCGCCAACGAAAATCAAGGCAAAAAGATATCTGTTTCTTTCCTCTGTTTTTTTCTCTGTTTCTTCCGCAAAAGCCGCTTTTTGATCCATAACGCTCCTTCTTCAATGTCAATGTATTTTTGGCGACAAAGCCTTATTTTACGCCGCCAAGGGTTGCCGCCATCACCGCTTTGATGGTGTGCATTCTGTTTTCCGCTTCCTTGAATACAATGGAAGCGGGGCTTTCAAACACCTCGTTTGTCACTTCCATACTGTCTCTGCCAAACTTCTCGCCCATCTCCTTGCCCACTTGGGTGCAAAGGTCATGGTAAGCAGGCAGACAGTGCATAAAGACGGTGGAATCCTTCCCCGTCATATTCATCAGTGCGGTGTTGACCTGATAGGGAGATAGCTCCTCTATTCTCTTCTCCCAAATAGAAACAGGCTCACCCATAGAAACCCAGATGTCCGTGTAAATAACGTCTGCATCCCGCACCGCTTTTTCGGGGGATGCTTCAAAGGTCAGAGTAGCGCCGCTCTGCTTGGCAATTTCCAAGCAGGTGTCAACCAAGGCTTTATCAGGGAAATACGCCTCGGGACAGCAAGCGGTAAAATGTAAACCTAACTTTGCACAGCCAACCATCAGGGAATTACCCATATTAAAGCGCGCGTCTCCCATATATACAAACCGAATGCCCTTCAAATACCCGAACTGCTCTCTGATAGTGAGCATATCGGCTAAAATCTGGGTGGGATGAAATTCGTCCGTCAGCCCATTCCAAACGGGAACAGAGGCGTACTCTGCCAGCTCCTCTACAATGGATTGCCCAAAGCCGCGGTATTCAATGCCGTCAAACATAGAAGAAAGCACCCGCGCGGTATCGGCAATGCTTTCCTTTTTGCCTATCTGAGAGCCCGAGGGGTCAAGATAGGTCGCCCCCATACCCAAATCTCTCGCCGCCACCTCAAAGGCGCAACGGGTTCGGGTGCTGGTTTTTTCAAAAATCAAGGCAACGTTTTTTCCCTCGCAATAGCGATGCGCAACGCCCGCCTTCTTTTTCGCCTTCAAATCTGCCGCAAGGTCAATAAGGGCAAGAATTTCCTCTCCCGTAAAATCAAGCAGCTTCAAAAAATCTTTTCCTTTGAAATCCATTTTTGTATCTCTTCCTTTCCTTGCTCCGCGCTGCTTATTCCGCGCAGACCTCTTTTATGACGTCAATCGCCTTTTTCAAAAGAGCAAACGGAATGTTCAAGGCAGGCAGAAGCCGTATCTTATCCTTGGCGGTCAGGCACAAAACGCCCTTTTCCATGCATTTCGCCACAAGCTCCTTGGCGTTTTTCTCGGTTTTAATACCAATCATCAAGCCAAGACCGCTGACCGCTTCAACGCCCTTCGCGCCTCTAAGCGCATCAAATACGTATTGGCTCTTTTCCTTCACCTCTTGCAAAAGAGCGTCGTCAAGTCTTTCTATCACAGAAAGCGCCCCTGCCGCACAAACGGGGTTTCCGCCGTAGGTAGAGCCGTGGTCGCCAAAGCCCAAGACCTTCTCGACCCTGTCCCCCATCAAGCAAGCGCCAATGGGCAGTCCCCCGCCAAGTCCCTTTGCCGTGGTAACGACATCAGGACATACGCCGTAATTCATATAGGCGTAAAGGGCGCCCGTTCTGCCGTTGCCCGTTTGCACCTCGTCTACGATGAAAACAAGATCGTTTTCTTGGCAGAGCTGCGCAACACCCCGCACAAAATCACCGTCAAGAGCGATAACGCCCCCCTCGCCCTGCACGCATTCTATCATAACGCCGCAAACCTTGTTTCCCTTTACCAAGCTCTTGATGCTGTCTAAATCGTTGGCAACACCGTGAACAAAGCCCGGTGTTAAGGGCTGGAACTTGGCGTGAAACACGTCCTGTCCCGTGGCGGCAAGGGTGGTTATCGTTCTGCCGTGAAAGCTGTTTTTCAAGGTAATAAGGGTGGTGTATTCCTCGCCCTTTTTCTCTATGCCGTACTGTCTTGCCACCTTAATGGCGCACTCATTTGCTTCCGCGCCGCTGTTGCCGAAAAAGACCTTTTTCATCCCCGTTCTCTCGCAAAGCCGCTTGGCAAGCAAAGCGCAGGGCTCTGTGTAGTAGAGGTTTGAGGTGTGTTGCAGCCTTCCCAGCTGCAAGGAAACCGCCTCTGTCCACGCCTCGTCGGCAATGCCAAAGGCAGTCACGCCAATACCCGAGCCTAAATCAATATATTCCTTTCCCTCATCGGATGTGACAAGCGAGCCCTTTCCGCTGACAAGTGTCAGAGGAAAACGGGCATAGGTCCCTGCCACGTAGGCTGCGTCTATTGCTTTGATATCCATATTGTTCTCCATTTTTACAGTCCCCTTTTGGAAAAAACAGGCAAAGGAAAGCCCTTGCCTTTTTTCTTTTGTCGTCAATCTCCTATAACCATCGTTCCTGCGCCCTCATCCGTCAGAATTTCCATCAGGATAGAGTGAGGAATGGTTCCGTCCATAATAACGACGTTCTTCACGCCGTGAGAAATGGCGTCGATACAGCACTTGATTTTGGGTATCATACCGCCTTGAATGACGCCTGTCTGCATCAGCTTCTTGGCATCGCTGATGGTGATTTCGGGAATTAAGGTAGAGGGGTCGTCCTTGTTCTGCAAGAGCCCCGCAATATCTGTCATCATAATCAAGCGTTCAGCAGAAAGCGCGCCTGCGATACGGGCAGCGGCGGTGTCACCGTTGATGTTATAAACGTTGCCGCGCTCATCGCATCCCACCGTAGAAATAACAGGAATATATCCCTTTTGCAAAAGATCCTCAACGCACTCGATATTGATGTTGGTAATCTCGCCGACATACCCCAATTTTTCATCCTTCATTTTCGCCTCAATGAGCCTGCCGTCCATACCGGAAATGCCCATCGCCTTGCCCCCCTTCATTTCCAGGAGGTTTACAAGGGATTTGTTTATCTTGCCCGCCAGCACCATCTGCACGATGTCCACCGTTTCCTTGTCGGTGACGCGCAAGCCGTCAACAAACGTAGGCTCCTTGCCCAATTTCTCCATCATTTCACTGATTTCAGGGCCGCCGCCGTGAACCAAAACCACCTTCACGCCAACCAAGGTCAGCAAAACAAGATCTTCCATTACCTGTTCCTTCAAGGTGGGGTTTATCATCGCATTTCCGCCGTATTTCACAACCAAAACCTTGCCGTTGTAGTTCTGAATATAAGGCAGAGCCTGGGTTAACACTTCCGCGCGCTGCGCGTTGGTAAAATGCTTGTCCATTTTATGAGCATTCCTTTCTGTCTGTCGCAAAATTGCTTTATCTTTAAGAGCGGTAGTCGCCGTTGATTCTGACGTATTCGTATGTCAAATCGCAGCCCCACGCCTTTGAGGCAAAGCTGCCGTCATTCAGATGGACCACAACCGTGATTTCCTTTTCAAGCAAAATTTCCTTTGCCTTTTCCTCGGAAAAATCAACGCCGCTTCCGTCCTTGCAAACCAAAATGCTTCCCTTTGCGGAAGAGAAATACACGTCAATCTTGGACACGTCAACGCAAGCGCCGCTGTATCCGATAGCGCAAAGCACCCGTCCCCAGTTGGCGTCCGCTCCGAAGATAGCCGCCTTCAAAAGACTTGAACAGATAACGCTCTTGGCAACCTTATTGGCGTCAAGAAGTGTCTTTGCCCCGTCAACCGCGCATTCAAGCAGGCGGCTTGCGCCCTCGCCATCCCCCGCAATGGCTCTGCAAAGAGCCACGTTGACTGTATTCAGAGCCTTCATAAAGGCATCAAAAGCCTCGCCCTCGGCGGTAATTTCGGGGTTTTCCGCCAAACCGTTTGCCAAAACGACCACCATATCGTTTGTAGAGGTGTCGCCGTCAATGCTAATCATATTAAAGGTTTCCTTGATGTCGCTTTGCAATGCCTTTGAAAGCATAGCAGAGGAAATCGCGACGTCGGTGGTGATAAACACAAGCATTGTCGCCATATTGGGATGAATCATACCGCTTCCCTTGGCAATACCGCCAATATGGCAGGTTTTTCCGCCCACGGTAAAGGAAAGAGCAATTTCCTTGACGGCGGTGTCCGTCGTCATAATCGCTTCTGCGGCGTATAGACTCCCATCATACGAAAGCCCCCCGCAAAGCGCATCCATACCGTTTTGAATAGGAGCAATGTCCAAGGGCTGACCGATGACGCCTGTGCTTGCAACCACCACGTCCTCTGCCTTGATGTGCAAGCCCTCTGCCACAAGCGCGCTCATTCCCTCGGCAATTTCAATGCCGTTTGCATTGCAGGTGTTGGCGTTTCCGCTGTTGCAGATAACCGCTTGGGCAACGCCGTTTTCAATGTGCTTTTTGGTAACGGTCAGGGGCGCGCCCTTGACCAAATTCGTGGTATATACGGCGGCAGCCTTAGCAGGCACGTCGCTGCATATCAGCGCCAGATCCTTCTTTTCCTTGTTCTTGCGAATACCGCAATGAATACCGTTTGCCCGAAAGCCCTTTGCGGCGCAAACGCCGCCCTTTATCATTTCCATTTATCGTGCTTCCAGCTCTCTGTGGTGAGAGCTTCCTTTCTTTGTCGAATCTTTATCGTTTTTTTGTTTTTATGCTTTTTTACAGTGTCAAGCCCGCAGTTTCTTCCCTGCCAAGATAAATATTCATATTCTGTATGGCAGCTCCGCTGGCGCCCTTGCCAAGATTGTCAAATCGGCTGACCAAGAGCATTCGCTCCCCGTTGCCATATACCGAAATTTCCATACTGTCAAGACCCGCCGTTTTACAAGCGGATAAGAAGCCGCCCTCGTCTGCCGCATCCTTGAAGCGCACAACACCCTCTTGGTAATAAGCCGCGTATACCGCCTTGATATCCTCAATGCTTCCCTTCACCTGATGGGAAAACAGGGGTACTGTCACTTCCATTCCTCTTGGGAAAGCCGCAACGATGGGACAGAACAGAGGCTCTCTTTCAAGAGAGCAAAGCCTTGCCATTTCGGGCAGGTGCTTATGATGCTGGGAAAGCCCGTACTGACGGGGAGCATCATAAAGAAGGGGCGTGTCCTTTGCCTCATATTCAGCAATCATTTTTTTGCCGCCGCCTGTATAGCCTGTCAAGGAAAAGCAGGAAAGGCACTCTTCCTTGCCAATCAGTCCCGCATCCACCAAGGGCTTCACCAAGGCGATAAAGCCGCTTGCGTGACAGCCGGGGTTGGCAATTCTCTTGGAGCTTCTGATTTTCTCCCGCTGTCCTGCAAGCTCCGCAAAGCCGTACGTCCAAGAGGGGTTGGTTCTGTGGGCAGTTGAGGTATCAATAATGGCAACCTTCTCATTTTCCACCAGGGAAACCGCCTCAATAGCAGCCTCATCAGGCAGGCAAAGAAATGCCACGTCCGCTTCGTTGAGCGCTTCCCTTCTGGCAAGAGTGTCTTTTCTTTTTTCTTCGGGCAGAACGAGAAGACTGATGTCCTTCTCTTCGGATAACCGCTCTACGATTTTAAGACCTGTCGTTCCCGCGCTTCCATCTATAAAAACCTTATACATTCTCTATTTTTCCTTTAACGAACGCAATTTGATTTTTCACCGACTCGGGTCCTGTGCCGCCTGCGGAAATTCTCGTTTTCACACAGGTGTATAAGTCAATGGCTTCATACACGTCCTCTTCAATTTCGGGGCAAAGGGCGCGATATTCCTCTAAGCTCATCTCATCAAGCACCTTGCCCTCTTTAATGCAATAGGCAACCGCCTGTCCTGAAATCTTGTAGGCGGTGCGGAAGGGCAAGCCCTTTTTGGTGAGATAATCCGCAAGATCGGTGGCATTGATAAAGCCCTTTTGCGCCGCAGAGAACATATTTTCCTTCAAAACCTTCATTCCCGCAAGCATCGGGGGGAAGACGGTCAGGCATTGCTTTACCGTATCAATCGCGTCAAAGATAGCCTCTTTGTCCTCTTGCATATCCTTGTTGTATGCCAAGGGAATCCCTTTTAAGACCGTCAGCATCGCCATAAGGTCGCCGTAAACACGACCCGTTTTGCCGCGAACAAGCTCGGCAATATCGGGATTTTTCTTCTGGGGCATAATGGACGAGCCCGTGGTATAGGAGTCGTCAAGCTCCACAAACTTAAATTCCCAGCTGCACCACAAAATAATTTCCTCGGAAAAACGGGAAAGGTGCATCATCACCGTGGCAAACGCGGAAAGCAGCTCCACGCAAAAATCTCTGTCGGAAACACCGTCAATACTGTTTAAGGTAATGCCGTCAAACCCAAGAGCCTTCGCTTCGCTCTCCCTGTCGGTGTCATAGGTCGTGCCCGCCAGGGCGCAAGAGCCCAAGGGCGAAAGGTTCATTCTCTTCAAGGCATCGCGCAAGCGGTCAATATCCCGCAAGAACATCATAGCATAGGCAAGAAGATGGTGGGAAAACAAAATGGGCTGTGCCCGCTGCAAATGGGTGTAGCCGGGCATAATGGCAGACTGGTTTTCCTCCGCTTGCTTTACAATCACAGCCAAAAGCTCTTGCAGCATCGAAATGATGCCCTCTCCCTCTTCCCGCAAATACAGGCGAATATCCACAGCCACCTGGTCATTGCGGCTTCTGGCGGTGTGAAGACGGCGTCCGGCATCCCCAATTCTCTTGGTCAGCTCCGCTTCCACGAACATATGGATATCCTCAGCCTCGGCTTCCAAGGAAAGAGCGCCGCTTTGAATGTCCGAGAGAATGTCTCCCAAGGTCTTGATAATCTCTTCTGCGTCCTTTGCCGAAAGAATACCCTTTGAGGCGAGCATAGCGGCGTGCGCCATGGAGCCCTCTATATCCTGCTTGTACATTCTGGCGTCAAAATGCAAGGAGGAGTTAAAATCATCCGCCTGCTTGTCAAGCGCCTTGGCAAAGCGCCCCGCCCACATTTTTTCCATATACTTATCCTCTGACTTTTCAAAATTTATGTCTTTTGTCGGCATTCACACAAAAGAGGGCAGCTCTGCACCTTCTATTTTTGCTTCGCCGCCCTGCTTGTCTTACTTGTTTTTGTTTTTCGCGTTCACCTGTGCCTGCACCGAAATCGGCAAGCCCCAAAGGTTGATAAAGCCCTTGCTATCCTTCTGGTCGTACACGTGGTCCTCGCCAAAGGTGGCTATCTCCTCGGAGTAGAGCGACCAATCGCTCCAAGCGCCCGCTTTTATCATATTACCCTTGTAAAGCTTTACCTTCACCTTACCCGTTACGTGCTCCTGCGTCTTGGAAACAAAGGCAGAAAGCGCCTCGCGCAAGGGGGTGTACCATTGACCGTTGTAAAGAAGGTCAGCAAAGGTGATAGCCAGCTCTTCCTTCTTGTGCTTGGTCATTTTGTCAAGGCAAAGAGTTTCAAGATAGTTGTGCGCAAAGTACAGAATAGCGCCACCGGGCGTCTCATAAACGCCGCGGCATTTCATACCGACCAAACGGTTTTCCACAATGTCAAGAAGACCGATGCCGTTGGCGCCGCCGATTTCGTTGAGCTTCAAGATAATATCCTTAGCGCTCATAGAAACACCGTCCAAGGCAACGGGCACACCCGAGACGAAATCCAAGGTCACGTAGGTGGGAGTGTCAGGCGCTTGCAGGGGAGAAACGCCCATTTCCAAAAAGCCTTCCTTCTCGTAAAGAGGCTCATTGCCCGCATCCTCCAAATCCAAGCCCTCGTGTGAAAGATGCCACATATTCTTGTCCTTGGAGTAGTTGGTTTCGCGGTTGATTTTAAGAGGTACGTTGTGCGCCTCGGCATACGCAATCTCTTCCTCACGGGATTTGATATCCCACTCACGCCAAGGAGCAATGATTTTGATACCGGGAGCAAATGCCTTGATAGCAAGCTCAAAGCGAACCTGGTCATTGCCCTTACCCGTGCAGCCGTGGCAAATAGCGTCTGCCCCCTCGGCAATGGCAATTTCAGCCAAGCGCTTACCAATGATAGGACGCGCCAAGGCGGTACCCAAAAGATATTCCTCGTATTTTGCCCCTGCCTGCAAGGTGGGGATAATCATATCGTTAACGAATTCGTCCGTCAAGTCCTCAATATAGAGCTTGGACGCGCCCGTCTTCAATGCCTTCTCTTCCAAGCCCTCAAGCTCGTCTGCCTGTCCAACATTGCCGGAAACGGCAATGATTTCAGGGTTGTTGTAATTCTCCTTCAACCACGGAATGATGATAGAGGTATCAAGCCCTCCCGAATATGCTAAAACGATTTTTTTGATTTCCTTGTCTGCCATTTTTACGTTCTCCTTATTGCTCTGCATAAAAATTCATTTTCGTATGCGGATTTTTAATTGCCCCTATTATATATTATTTTGAAAATTTATGCAATAGTTTTTTTGCTTTTTTTCATTTTTCCACGCATTGTACAATACATTTCCCGTCCTCGTGCATCATTTTGTGCATTCTGTCTTTTCTTTTTTCTTCAAAATGAATATTTATTGCATATTTATTCTTTGTTTTGCATATTTTTTCGGTTTTTTGCGTTTATATGCACTCCCCGCGGAAAGTAAGCACTTCCCTACGGCGCAAAAAGCCCTCTTTATACACAAAAAAACGGCTTCCTGAAAGCGCCCCAAAGGCATTTCGCCTTTGGGGATATATCGCCCTTTGAAGCCGTTTTTGTTTCGTTTTTGTTTCGTTCTTTATTAGAACAAGCCGGAAATTTTGCCGTCCTCGTCAACGTCAATGCGCTCTGCGGCAGGAACCTTGGGAAGCCCCGGCATGGTCATAATATCGCCCGTCAACACCACGACAAAGCCCGCGCCTGCGGAAATTTTCACGTTCTTCACCGTCACGGTGAAATCAACGGGTGCGCCAAGAAGCGCAGGGTTGTCCGAGAAGCTGTACTGCGTCTTTGCCACGCAAATAGGCAGGTTGCCAAAGCCCATTTCAGTCAGCTTTTGCAGCTGTGCCTTGGCGGCAGGCATAATGGAAACGTCTTTTCCGCCGTATACCTTCTTCACAAGCGCCTCGATTTTTTCTTCCAAGGAAAGCTCGCTCTCATAAGCAAAGGTAAAGTCGCCCTTTTCCTCTTCGCAAAGACGAACAACCTCTTTTGCCAATTCCTCAGCGCCCTTACCGCCCTCTGCCCAAACGGTAGAAAGCACGGTGTTCACGCCAAGTGCCCGACACTTCTCAATGATAAAGGCAATTTCCTTGTCGGTATCCGTAGGGAAACGGTTGACCGCCACCACGGTGGGCAAGCGATATACATTCTTCATATTGGATACGTGGCGCAGAAGGTTGGGAATGCCCGCCTCTAATGCCTCGATATTCTCATTGCCAAGCTCGGTCTTTGCCATACCGCCGTGCATCTTCAAGGCGCGTACCGTCGCGACCACCACGACAGCAGAGGGAACAAGCCCTGCCATACGGCATTTGATGTCCAAGAACTTTTCCGCGCCAAGATCCGCGCCAAAGCCTGCCTCGGTGATGGTGTAGTCACCCATCTTCAACGCCATCTTGGTGGCGATAACGGAGTTACAGCCGTGCGCGATATTGGCAAAGGGCCCGCCGTGCACAAATGCGGGGGTGCCCTCTAAGGTTTGCACTAAGTTAGGCTTCAAGGCGTCCTTCAAAAGCGCCGCCATAGCCCCTGCCGCCTTCAAATCGCCTGCGGTAACGGGCTTGTCGTCATAGGTGTACCCTACGATGATGCGGGCAAGGCGCGTTTTCAAATCCGCCAAGGAGTCAGCAAGGCACAAAACCGCCATAATTTCCGAGGCAACGGTGATGTCAAAGCCGTCCTCGCGGGGCGTTCCGTTTACCTTTCCGCCAAGTCCGTCCACCACAAAGCGAAGCTGTCTGTCGTTCATATCCACACAGCGCTTCCAAGTAATCTTGCGGGGGTCAATGCCAAGGGTATTGCCCTGTTGAATATGGTTGTCAAGCATCGCTGCCAGAAGGTTGTTGGCAGCGCCAATGGCGTGGAAGTCGCCCGTGAAGTGAAGATTGATGTCTTCCATAGGAACGACTTGGGCGTATCCGCCGCCTGCCGCGCCACCCTTCACACCGAATACAGGACCGAGCGAGGGCTCGCGAAGCGCCACGGTCACGTTTTTGCCAATGCGGCGCAAGCCGTCAGCCAGACCAATGGTCGTGGTGGTTTTTCCCTCTCCCGCAGGAGTGGGGGTGATAGCGGTCACCAAAACCAGCTTTCCGTCCTTCTTTTCGGTTTCCTTCAAAAGAGAAAGGTCAATTTTTGCCTTGTATTTGCCATAAGGCTCCAAATATTTGTCGTCAACCGATGCCGTTTTCGCGATTTCGGTGATGTGCTTCATTTTGCACGCTTGCGCAATTTCAATATCGGAAAGATAAGCCATTTTATAAATCCCCTTTTTCTCTGTTTTTTTATTTCTTGCTTTACAGCCCAAGACCGTAATATTTGACAGCCGAGGCAAACAGCTTCATATCGTATTCGCCCTCAACGTTGCGGTAGAGCCCGCTTTCGTATCTCTCGCTGTGTCCCATTTTACCGAACACTCTGCCGTCAGGAGAGAAGATACCCTCAATCGCATTTACGGAGTTGTTGGGGTTAAAGCGAATGTCCGAGGTAGGATTGCCCTCTAAATCCACGTACTGTGTGGCAACCTGCCCGTTGGCAATCAGCTGCTGCAAAACGGCAGGCTCTGCAATAAAGCGTCCCTCACCGTGAGAAATCGGCACGGAATAAATCTCGCCAACCTCACAACCTGCCATCCAGGGTGAAGCCACGGAAGCAACTCTTGTTCTGACAATACGGGATTGGTGTCTGCCAATGGAGTTGAAGGTCAGGGTGGGACAGGAAGCGTCCGTATCCATAATCTTGCCATACGGCACAAGACCTAACTTAATCAATGCCTGGAAGCCGTTGCAGATACCAAGCATAAGACCGTCGCGCTTTTCAAGCAGCTCGCCCGTTGCTTCCTTTACCGCCGCGTTGCGGAAGAAAGCGGTAATAAATTTACCCGAGCCATCGGGCTCATCTCCGCCCGAGAAGCCGCCGGGAATAAAGACAATCTGCGCTTCCTTCAAGCGAGAAGCGAACCTTTCCACGCTCTTGGCAATGCCGCTTGCCGTTAAGTTGTTCACGACAAAAATCTCGGCTTCCGCGCCTGCGCGCTCTGCCGCCTTGGCAGACTCGTATTCGCAGTTTGTACCGGGGAACACGGGAATCAGCACGCGCGGCTTGCTTTGCGCAACCAAGGGCGCACTGCCTTGGCGCTTGGTGTAGGAAAGCGCCTTAATAGGCTCTTCGTCCTCTTTGGCGTGCGTGGGATAAACACCCTCGAGCTTTCCTTCATATTTTTCCTGTAACAGCGCAAGAGAAAGGCGCTCTTTGCCGTAAACAAAGGAGTCCTCTTTTGTGATAACACCAAGAGAAAGACCGTCTTGCCAATCCTCTGCCACTTCCAAAACAAAGGCGCCATAGCCGTAGCCGAAGATGTCAGTCAAGGTCAGGCTCTCGTCAAAGGTAAAGCCAAAGCCGTTGCCGATTGCCATTTTATAAACGGCCTCCGCCACGCCGCCAAAGCCCAGCGTGTACGCCGCAAAAGCCTTGCCACCTTGTAAAGCATTGTTTACCTTTTCAAAGAGCGCCAGCAGAGAGCTTGTTTCAGGCAGACCGTTTTCATCGTAAGAGGGACGGAGCAAAACAGCCTTGTGTCCCGCCTTCTTGAATTCGGGAGAAACAATAGAGGAAACCTTCTCGGTGGTCACCGCAAAGGAAACCAAGGTGGGCGGAACGTCCAATTTCTCAAAGGTGCCGCTCATTGAGTCCTTACCGCCGATAGCGGCAATGCCCAAGTTCTTTTGCGCGCAAAACGCGCCAAGCAGAGCGGCCAAGGGCTGTCCCCAGCGAGAGGGGTCCTTGCCGGGGCGGGCAAAATATTCCTGGAAGGTCAGATACACGTCCTCGAATTTCGCGCCTGTCGCCACCAATTTACAAGCCGACTCCACCACAGCCAGATAAGCGCCGTGATAAGGAGATGCCTCGGTCAGATAGGGGTTGTAGCCCCAAGCCATCAAGGAGCAGTCCTCGGTAAAGCCCTTTTCCAAGGAAATTTTCTGTACCATTGCCTGAATGGGCGTTTTTTGTTCCTTTCCGCCGAAGGGCATCAGGACCGTGCCCGCTCCTACCGTTGAGTCAAAGCGCTCGGAAAGACCCTGCTTGGAGCAGACGTTCAAGTCCTCAACCAAGGCAGTATACCCTTCCTTGAAGCCTGCGGGTATCGCCTTTGACACCTCGCCGCTCTTTTGGCAGGAAACGGTGATATGCTTTTCAGCACCGTTGGAGTTTAAGAATTCACGGGAAATATCCACAATGGTCTTGCCCTTCCAGGTCATACGCAGGCGGGGCTCTGCCGTTACTCTCGCGACAACCGTCGCTTCCAGGTTTTCGCTGTCGGCAAGGCGGATAAAGGCATCTACATCCTCGGGAGCGACCACAACCGCCATTCTCTCCTGAGACTCGGAAATGGCAAGCTCCGTGCCGTCAAGTCCCTCATATTTTTTGGGAACAGCGTCAAGATCAATGGCAAGTCCGTCCGCAAGCTCACCGATAGCAACCGAAACACCGCCCGCGCCAAAGTCGTTGCAGCGTTTAATCATACGGGAAGCCTCGGGGTTGCGGAACAAGCGCTGTAATTTTCTTTCCTCGGGAGCGTTACCCTTTTGCACCTCAGCGCCGCAGGTTTCAAGAGAGGAAAGGGTGTGAGATTTGGAAGAGCCCGTCGCGCCACCGCAGCCATCGCGCCCTGTTCTGCCACCAAGCAAAATGATAATGTCATCGGGCAAGGGAGCCTCGCGGCGTACGTTTTTTGCGGGTGCGGCTGCCACAACTGCGCCAATTTCCATTCTCTTCGCGGCATAGCCGGGATGGTAAAGCTCGTCAACGATGCCCGTAGCCAAGCCTATCTGGTTTCCGTAAGAGGAATAGCCTGCCGCCGCCGTTGAAACGATTTTTCTCTGGGGGAGCTTGCCTTCCATCGTCTCGGAAACGGGACGTGTGGGGTCGCCCGCGCCCGTGACGCGCATAGCGCCATATACGTAGGAGCGTCCCGAAAGCGGGTCGCGGATAGCGCCGCCGATACAGGTAGCAGCACCGCCGAAGGGCTCAATTTCGGTGGGATGGTTGTGGGTTTCGTTCTTGAAAAGCAAAAGCCAATCCTGCTCTTCTCCGTTCACCGTTACTTTTATTTTAACCGTACAGGCGTTGATTTCCTCAGACTCGTCAAGCTTATCGAGCTTGCCCGTCTTTTTCAAGTATTTGGCAGCCAAGGTTCCGATGTCCATTAAATTAACGGGCTTGGTTCTTCCAAGCTCTTTTCTGGTCGCCACATACTCGTCATATGCCGCTTGCAAAAGCGCGTCCTCAAAATGCACCTCGTCAATCGTGGTTAAGAAGGTGGTGTGACGGCAATGGTCCGACCAATAGGTATCTATCATACGGATTTCCGTCACCGTGGGGTTGCGCCCTTCCTTTTGGAAGTAGGCTTGGCAGAAGAGAATATCGTCGATATCCATTGCCAGCCCATACCTTTTGATAAAATCCTGCAATTCTTCCCGAGAGAGCGCCGTAAAGCCCTCAAAGGTCGCAACCTCTGTCGGCAGATCGTACTTCGCTTGCAGGGTTTGTACCTCATCAAGAGAAGCCTCTCTCGCTTCCACAGGGTTTATCACGTATTTCTTTATCTCTTCAATCTCTTTTTGCGACAGCGCGCCGTACAAGGCGTACACCTTGGCGGTGCGAACCGTGGGGCGCTCTCCCTTGGCAATGATTTGCAGACATTGCGCCGCGGAATCGGCTCTTTGGTCAAACTGCCCGGGCAGGTATTCCACCGCAAACAAAACAGCGCCCTCTGCTAAAACGCTCTCGGTCACAATATCCGATTGCGGCTCGGCAAATACGGTGAAGCGGGCATAGTCAAACAAGGACTTCTCCACGTTTTCCACATCGTAGCGATTGAAAACGCGCACATCCTCCAAGGCGGTTATTCCCAGAAGACTCCTTGCGTCTGCCAAAAGGCTCTTCGCCTCGTTTGCCATTTCTTTTTTCTTTTCTACAAAAATACGGTAAACCATCTCTTATCGCCTCTTTCGTGTTGCGAAAGTGCATCCTTTCTTTTATAGTACCACCGCAGACCTGTCGTCTGCGTCCGAATTGCAAATAGTTCTTTACATTTAACAGCTTTTACCGTTTAGCATTCAGCACTTGGTCGCTTCTAATGCCCTCTTGCCAATGTCCTTGCGATAATAGGCGTTTTCAAAATGAACCCTTTGAACGTTCCCGTACGCCGCGGCAATGGCTTCTTCCAAGGTCTTGGCAACGGCAACAACACCAAGCACACGCCCGCCCGCGGTTAAGACCTTGCCCTCTTCGAGCCTTGCCCCTGCCACGTAAACGGTGTCTTCCACCTCTTGTGCCATCGTAATTTCAAAGCCCGACTTGTAAGAAACGGGATATCCCTCGGACGCCATCACCACACAGCAAGCGGCGTCACTTTTGAATTTCACTATCTCTTCGGTCAATTCGCCCTTGGTAGTGGCTTGCATAATAGTCAGAAGGTCGCTTTCCAGCAACGGCAAAACCACTTGGGTTTCGGGGTCGCCGAAGCGGCAGTTGTATTCAATCACCTTGGGACCCTTGGGCGTGAGCATCAGACCGAAATAAAGACATCCGCGGAATTCTCTGCCCTCCGCCTTCATCGCGCGAATGGTGGGCAGGAAAATGGTTTCCATACATTCCTTGGCAATCTCGTCCGTATAATAGGGGTTGGGGGCGATAGTACCCATTCCGCCCATGTTCAAGCCCTCATCGTTGTCCTTCGCTCTCTTGTGGTCCATCGAGGAAACCATAGGTACAACGGTCTTCCCGTCTGTAAAGGACAAGACGGAAACCTCAGGACCCGTCAAAAACTCTTCCACGACAACGCGGCTTCCGCTGGCGCCAAAGACGCCCTCTTCCATCATAGAACGCACCGCACCCACTGCCTCTTCCTTGGTGTTGGCAATGATAACACCCTTGCCAAGAGCAAGCCCGTCTGCCTTGATAACGATGGGAAGAGAGGCTGTTTCAAGATAGTCTATGGCGTCCTTGGCGTTCTCAAAGACCTCGTAAGCGGCTGTGGGAATGCCGTATTTCTTCATCAGATTTTTAGAAAAAATCTTGCTTCCCTCAATGATAGCGGCGTCCTTTCGAGGCCCAAAGCAAGGAATGCCCTTTTCCTCTAAGGCGTCAACCGCGCCAAGCACCAACGGATCATCAGGAGCAACAACCGCGTAATCAATGTTGTTTTCCACCGCGAAGGCAACAATCTTATCAATCTCCTTCGCGCCGATAGGAACGAGGATGGCATCCTTCGCCATTCCGCCGTTGCCGGGCAGAGCGTAAATGACTTCTACCTCTTTGTTTTCCTTCAGCTTCTTGATAATGGCGTGCTCTCGTCCGCCACCGCCAACGACCAAAATCTTCATATGTTCTCCGTTCTGCCGCTAAAAGCGGCTTGCTTCTTTATTAGTGGTGGAAAAGACGGAAGCCCGTCATAGCCATTGTAATGTTATATTTGTCGCAAACCGCCACAACCTCATTGTCGCGAATAGAGCCACCGGGCTCGGCGATGTAGGAAACGCCGCTTCTCTTGGCTCTTTCAATGTTGTCGCCAAAGGGGAAGAAGGCGTCGGATGCGAGGGAAACGCCGTCAATGCTTGCTAAATACGCCTTTGCCTCCTCCTCGGTCAAGGGCTCGGGGCGGTGAGTGAAATATCTCTGCCAAACGCCGTCAGCGCAAACGTCCTCTTCGTTTTTGTTGATATATCCGTCAATGACGTTATCTCTGTCAGGGCGCTTCAAATCGGGCAAAAAGGGCAGGTTCAACACCTTCTCATATTGGCGCAAGAACCAAGTGTCTGCCTTGCCGCCGGCAAGGCGCGTGCAGTGAATACGGGATTGCTGTCCCGCGCCAACACCGATAGCCTGTCCGCCGTAAGCGAAGCAAACGGAGTTGGACTGGGTGTATTTCAGGGTAATCAAGGCAATCACAAGGTCACGCTTTGCCTCTTCGGGCATATTCTTGTTGGCGGTCACCACGTTTTCCAAGCAGGAAGCGTCAATCTTGTATTCGTTTCTTCCCTGCTCAAAGGTGATGCCGTATACGTGCTTGCGCTCAATGGGAGCGGGCGTGTAGTCAGGGTCAATCTGCACGATATTGTAGTTGCCCTTGCGCTTCGTTTTCAGAATTTCAAGTGCCTCAGGCTCATAGCCGGGAGCGATAACGCCGTCGGAAACCTCGCGTTCGATAAGACGGGCGGTGGTGACGTCGCAAACGTCGGAAAGCGCAACGAAATCGCCGAAGGAGCACATACGGTCTGTTCCTCTTGCGCGGGCATAAGCGCAAGCCAAGGGGGACTCGTCAAGCCCTTCCACGTCGTCAACAAAGCAAGCCTTCTTCAAGGTGTCGGAAAGCGGAATGCCAACAGCCGCAGAGGTGGGGCTGACGTGCTTGAAGGAAGCGGCGGCAGGAAGAGAAAGAGCCGCTTTCAGCTCCTTCACCAGCTGCCATGCGTTAAAGGCGTCTAAAAAGTTGATGTAGCCGGGACGTCCGGACAAAATGGTAACGGGCAATTCTTCTCCGTTATCCATAAAAATACGAGAGGGGGTTTGGTTGGGGTTGCATCCATACTTTAAGGCAAGTTCTGTCATTGTTTTCTCCATTCTGCCGTTTGGCTTTTTATTCCAGTTTTTAATGTTTTCGAGCGTTATCAGGCTTGGTTTTTGTTAATGCAAATATCCTTGTAGCTGCCGTCAGCCAAGGATGTATACCGCACGTAAAGAGAAATTTTGTTCTCTTCGTCTAAGCTTTCCCAGATATCCTTGGCAAAGACTTCCATATCCGAGGGAATGTAAACTCTCTCGGGCTCACCCTGGAAGGTGGGCAGGGGATTTCCGTCCTTGACGTAGGTGTGAATAAAATGACCGAGACCGTTTTGCGCAGGATAAGAGAAAAGGTGTCTTGCCGTGGCGCTTCCCTTCTCGTCAATGCTCTTCAAAATGCTCATTTCATAAGTAAAATCGCCCTCGCCAAAGGTCAGCATACCGCTGATACGAGGGGTGAAGTTGGGAGCATCGGGCTCGAAATCTCTTGTAGCCAATGCCGAGCCAAAGCACTTGCCCGCCTTCAAATATTCATAAACGGTGTCCGTCTGGTCGCCGTTTGTAACAACAAGCTTGTTTTCATATTTACGCAGGGCGGCGTAAATAATCAAGGAAGGGTCCTTGACCTTGGTGACATCGTAGGGCTCTGTGTAAAGAACCTCGTCCTTCAAGGTAAATACGCGGTTACGGCTGTTTTCGCTTCTTCCCATAATGAAGTAAGCAACCGCCGCATTCTTTCCATCCTCGGTTTTACCAATGACAATACCGCGCCCCGCGTATGCATTGCCCAAAAGGCGCTCGCCCATCGTTTTCGTTTCGTAAATATTCATTTTTCTTTTCCTTTTCTGCATTTATTTTCTTTTTCGAGACGTTCTCAGTCGGGAGTCTTTTCTTCTCTGATTCTGCGGGAAACCAATTCTGCCGCTTGGGGAAGCAGTATCCATTCCGCCTCTTCCATCACGCGTCTTTGCAGAATCTCGGGCGTGTCGCCCTCTTGTATGGCAACCGCCTTTTGTAAAATGATTTCGCCGCCGTCGGCAATCTCGTTGACGTAATGCACCGTTGCCCCCGTCACCTTCACGCCGTAGGAAAGCGCCGCCTCGTGCACGCGAAGCCCGAAAAAGCCCTCTCCGCAAAAGGAAGGTATCAGGGAAGGATGTACGTTCAAAATCCGTTTCGGGAATTTCTTGGTGAAGTCCTCACTCAAAATGCACATAAAGCCCGCAAGCACAATGACCTCAATACCAAATTCCGACAGGGTGTCCGTCAGGGCTTTTTCAAAGGCTTCCTTGGATGAAAAGGACTTTTTCACAACCGCCCGCGTCGGAATACCCGCTTCCTTGGCGCGAACAAGGGCGTAAGCCTCTTCCTTGTCGGCAATGACAAGAGAAATGGTGCCGCTTGTCAGAACGCCACTCTTTTCTGCGTTTATCAAGGCTTGCAGGTTTGTGCCACCGCCCGAAACCAGGACGGCTATCTTCGTTTGATTGCTCATTTTTCCGTTCCTTCCTTCTCTTGGGGCTCCTTTTTTTCCTCTACCGCAAGCAGCAAGGCGGGGATGACCCAAGAGCCAAGGCTGTTTCCGAGAACGAGAAGAAGGGTGTAAAGAAGGGTTTGCAAGGAATACGAAGCCCCCGTCGCGAAATAGAACATATTGGCAACCGAGTGCTCAAAGCCGCTGAGAATAAACACGGGAATGCAAATAAAAATGCCAAGCACCGTCTTTTTGTTCTGGAAAATCCAGACGGCAACGAACATCAGCACCCCGCAGAAAAAGCTGCGGATCAGAGCCTCAGGTCCCGTTTCGCCAAGCTTTGCGGCAGAGAGCGTCTCTGCCTTCGCGGCAAGCGCGGGCAAGCCGAAGCGCACGAGCGTTCCAAAGACAACGCAACCGAGAAGGTTGCCAAGAAGCCCCGCAAAAAGCGCTCCAAGGTCGCTCCCCTTATGGTGATGCACCAGATTTCCAACCTTGCCCGTATAAAGCGAAAAGCCGAAATAGCAAATGGTTAAAAGGGCAACTGAGAAGAAGATTGCGCCCACAAACTTGATGTCCGAAGCAAGATAAACGGCGCCGCCAAGCGCAATACAAAGCCCCGCTAAGAAGCCTTTGATAACCTCTCTTTTCAGCATAAGGTAACACCCTCCGCACCCTTAACGACCTCACCCATAATATAAGCTTCCTCGCCGTTGGCGCGAAGAACAGAAAGCGCCTTGTCAGCCTCATCCTTCTTCACCACAACGCTCATACCAACGCCCATATTAAAGGTGTTGAACATATCTCTTTCGGGAATGTCGCCCGTCTTTGCCAAAAGCTCAAAAATGGGAAGAACGGAAATTGCCGTCTTCTCAATTTTCGCGCCAAAGCCCTGCGGGATGCTACGCGGAATGTTCTCATAGAAGCCGCCGCCCGTGATATGAGAAATGGAGCGAACTGTCACTTCCTTCAAAAGCGCCATAATGGGCTTCACGTAAATCTTGGTGGGCGTCAGAAGCGTCTCACCCACGCTCTTTCCGCCAAGGAAATCAACGGGGCTTGTAATGTCCTTCTCGCCAACGCCAAACACCTTTCTTACCAAAGAGAAGCCGTTGGAATGAACGCCGCTGGAACGCAGGGCAATGATAACATCCCCCGACTCCATCGTTTCAGGACGCAAAATTTTCTTTTTGTCCACCATACCCACGGCAAAGCCCGCCAAGTCATATTCATTCTCGGGATAGAAGCCGGGCATTTCCGCCGTTTCTCCGCCGATAAGAGCGGCGCCGGACTGCACACAGCCTTCCGCAACGCCCGAAACGATGGAGGCAATTCTCTCAGGAATGTTCTTTCCGCAGGCAATATAGTCCAAGAAGAAAAGGGGCTGCGCGCCACAGCAAATGACGTCGTTGACGCACATTGCCACGCAGTCAATTCCCACTGTGTCGTGTTTATCTAAGCAAAAGGCAAGCTTTAACTTCGTGCCAACGCCGTCCGTTCCGCTAACCAAAATGGGCTTTTCCATACCGCTGATATTGGGCTCAAACAAGCCGCCGAACCCGCCAACGTCCGAGCAAACGCCCTCATTCATGGTTCTGCCGATGTGCGCCTTCATCAATTCAACAGCGCGATACCCCGCTGTAATATCAACGCCCGCCTTGGCATAGCTTTCCGATCTTGAATCCTTCATCTCGTTATCCCTTTCGTGTCATATGTTTTGTGTTATTCGTCTATGTAAATCGTTTTTTACATTATTCCTTGCCATTCCAGCAATACGTGCAAAGGCGGCAGGCGGGGCGCCCGATTGCCTTCACGATGCCGTCCAGGGTCTGGAACTCCAAGGAGTCAAAATGCAATCTCTCGCAAATCGCCGCGCGGAATTTCTTGCCGCGCTCAGTGGTGCCATCGCTGTATTCCTCGATGTGAGAAAAGCCCTCTTCACCCTCAAGCTCCATAATCACCTTTCGGGCAAGCAGGTCCATATCTCCCGTGTTGCGCGAGAAGTTCAGGTATTTGCAGCCATACATAATCGGCGGACAGGCGGAGCGGATATGCACCGACTTTGCGCCGTTCTGGTAAAGGAAGTCTACCGTTTCGCCCAGCTGCGTGCCGCGCACGATGCTGTCGTCCACAAAAAGCAGGTCCTTGTCCTCAATCAGCTCCTTGACAGGAATTTGCTTCATTTTCGCAATCTTTTCCCGTTCCTTTTTGTTGGTAGGAATAAAGCTTCTTGCCCAAGCGGGCGTATATTTGATAAAGGGGCGGGCAAAGGGCTTGCCGCTGCTTGTTGCGTACCCAATGGCATGAGGCGTTCCCGAATCGGGCACACCGCACACGTAGTCGACCTCGGGCAGCGTTCCGTTTCTCTTCTCGTTCTCTGCCATAATAGCGCCGTTGCGTACCCGCATCACCTCAACGTTAACGTTGTCGTAAATGGCGGTGGGAAAGCCGTAATAGGTCCAAAGGAACGCGCAAATTTTCTCTTCCTCGTATCCCTCAAACAAAACCTCAAGAGAGGTCGGCATCAGGCACACGATTTCGCCCGAGCGAAGCTCCTTGACCGTTTCATAGCCAAGCTTCTCATAGGCAAAAGACTCAAAGGATACCGCATATCCCTCACGGCTCTTGCCCACGGAAATGGGAATGCGCCCGTCCTTGTCCCTTGCGACGATAAGCTCGCCCTTCTCGGTTAAAAGCAACAGGTTTGCCGAGCCCTCAATCTGCTCTTGGGCAAAGCGAATGCCATCCGTCAGCGTTTCCTTGCATTCAATCAGCGCCGCTATCACGTCCAAGGCGTTGACGCGGTTGCCGCTCATACACTGAAAAATGCCGTTGCCCTCTCTCAGCTCGCGTTTTGCCAGCTCCTCGCAGTTCATCACAGCGCCCACAAGGCTGATGGCATAATGTCCGAACTTGGAGTGAATGAGAAGCGGCTGAGGGTACTCGTCGCTGATACAGCCGATGCAGGCATTTCCCTGCAAGCGATGCGCGATATCGTCAAACTTCGTGCGAAAGGGGGAGTTTTCAATGTTGTGAATTTCCCTCTCAAAATAGCCATCCGGCATCAAGGACGCCATCCCTGCCCGCTCCTTGCCTAAATGAGAGTGATAATCCACCCCGAAAAACACGTCCTGCACGCAGTCCTTTTTAGCCGTTATTCCGAAAAAACCGCCCATAAATTTCTCCTTTTTCCTCTTTCCTCTTGATAAAAATCAAGCAAAAAAGAGCTTGGAAAGCGTCACAGGATCAACGTACTTGCCGTCCTTGTATACACGCATATTGCCGGAGGAAATTTCGTCAATCAGCATAACCTCACCGTTTTTGCCATAGCCAAATTCAAATTTGATGTCGTAAAGCACAAGACCCTTCTTGGCAAGCTCCTCTGCCACAATAGCAGTAATCTTCTGGGTCATTGCCTTGGTGTCCTCATATTGCTCGTGGTTCATCACGCCAAGGCAAGCCAAGCCGTCCTCGGTTACAAGCGGATCGCCCTTTTCGTCGTCCTTAAAGGTCATTTCCACATAAGCGGGAAGGTCTGCGCCTTCCTCAATATAAGCGCCGTAGCGGCGCAAGAAGGAGCCTACCGCTTTATAACGGCAAATCACTTCAAGACCCTTGCCAAACACGCGCGCGGGAAGCACTTCCATTGTGGTGTTCTTCAAATCGGCGCTGACAAAATGGGTGCGAATGCCTGCGGCGTTCACCTTTTCAAAGAAATAAACCGACATACGCAAGTTGACATCGCCAATGCCGTCAATGGTCAAGCCAACCGCATTCTCGCCGGGATCAAACACGCCGTCCTTACCCGTGCAATCGTCCTTGAATTTCAAAAGGTAGTTGCCGTTTTCAAGGGCAAATACGTCCTTCGTTTTTCCTGTGTAAACCAACTTCTTTTCCATCTTTTCTTCTCCTTGTATGTGATAAAATTTTAATTAGTTTAATCTGGCTGCGATTGCCGCATCCTTTTCCAAGACCTTCGCCTTATCAGAGGCGCGCTTCTCGTCAAGCGCCTTCGCCAGGGTCTCGTCCTCAATGGCGAGCATTTGTATAGCAAGCAGCGCCGCGTTTGCCGCGCCGTTTACCGCAACGGTAGCAACGGGAATACCCGTGGGCATCTGTACGGTGGCAAGCAAGGCGTCAAGCCCGCCAAGACCGCCCGAGGCAACGGGAATACCGATAACGGGCAAAGTCGTGTTAGCGGCAATAGCGCCTGCCAAATGAGCTGCCATGCCCGCCGCGGCAATAATGGCCCCAAAGCCGTTCTTTCGCGCCGATGCGGTGAACTCTGCCGCCTCTTTGGGCGTTCTGTGCGCGGAAAAAACGTGCACCTCATAAGGAACAGAAAAGGAAGCCAACATATCCACTGCCTTTTGCACAATAGGCAGATCGCTGTCGCTTCCCATAATAACGGCTATTTTTTTCATAAAATAATCCCTCTCTGTTATAAAATTTTTTCGCCGCCCTTGACAAAAACAAAAAGGGCGCACTTATCTTCTTCGATAAGCGTGCCCAGACGGTCGGCAATTCTTCCTTTGCTCCCCTGTGGTTATCCACCAAATCCGTCGGTCACAAAAGACTGTTATCAACGAACTTATTATAGCATTTTCTTTCTTTTTTGTCAATAGCTTCGGGCATATTTTTGGCGAATTTTGCGCTTTTTTCTCACTTCCGTCCTTTCCAACAAAAAAGAAGACGGTTGCTCCCTTCCTTTCGGTAAAAGCAACCGTTTTTCCCTTTCAGGCTTCCGTTATAGGAACTCTCTCTTCGTTTTAGCCCTGTACGCCCTTTTGCAAGTCCTCGTAGAAGTTTGCTTCTGCCGCCTGCATATAGGGGGTAACCCACAAGGTGCCAATGCCAAAGCAAAGCGAGCCGACGATAATCCAACCAAGGAAGGAAAGATGCAAGGTGAACAAGCGCCACTTGTGTCCATTCATCATACGGCGGCTCTCGTCAATGCAAGCCTTCCAGTCATATTCGGGATGGTCGTTTTTAATATAATACGCCATACGGTAGGAATAGCTCTTGACGATACCGGGAATGACGAAAAGGAGCGACCAAAGTGAAATGAAAAGGTTATACATCAAGCCGAGCAGCAGATTGTCGCCAAGCTGCTTGGTGCCGTTAAACAAATCGCCAAACTCAATTTCTGTCTCTGCGCCACGGCGCGCAAGCGTCAGGTAAATGCCCGAAAGCCCCACCATCAAAAGACCGCTTGCCAAAAAGCCCAGAATGCCGGCAAAGGCGGAAGCAGCGCCGACGATTAGCGATGCGACAAAGGAAACTGCCAAGCCCATCAGCCACTTCTTGCCGAAGATGTTGTTGCCAAGCTGCTCTCTCGCCTTGGCACGAAGCTCAAAATTTGTTGCGTAATTCATCATTTTTCTCCGTTCTTAAAATAGTAAATATTATATGGGACGCTTCCCAAAGGATACCGTTTGTAAAGGCTGCTTTACATCGAAAGCGTTTGCATTCCGTTCATAGAGGCATCGTATTCTGCCCAGAAGGAAGGATCGGAAAAGACCATCACAAAGAAAGCAAACAAAACCGACGAAAACAAAAAGCCCACAATGCCGAGAACCAAGCCGGCAATCGCATAGCCATTCATCCTTCCCCGCTTAACGCAGTCAATCACCGCCAGCACGATAGCGGCAATCGCGGGAATAGCACCAATCCCGCAGCAGCAGGAAAACAAAAGCGACACAATTCCAAGCACCATAGCGGCAATAGACATTCCGTCCCCTCTTTGCAGCTGCTCGGGCGTTTGCGCGGCAGTTGCCCCTTGCGCGTAAGCGCTTTCCGTGTAAGACGGACGAATGGGCTGCCCGTATATGTTGGTTTGGGGCGTGCTTTGCTCCCCTTGCGGCTCCTTTTCGCCACAGGGCTCACCATAGGGATTGTCGCAAAAATCCCCCGTTTTCCCGACTTGCTCGGGCTTTGGCGTTTCCTCTGCCCCTGTCATGGCACCTTCCTGTCTTTCGTCCTCAGGTCTCATTTCCTTCGTCCTTTCCTACCGAAACGGGCTTGCCCGTCGATATATAAATCGGTTATAAAATATACGCCCTTTCGCAAGGAGCGCCATATAGCGTTTGCTTGCTATCTACTTGACTTTTTCCTGTTTCCCACTTATAATAGGAGTATGTAATACCCCCTGAAATTATGTTTGCTTCATCTTGTGAGGAAAGGAGAAAGATTATGCCGCAAAAACACACCAAAGACACTCTTCTTTTTCTCTTTTTCGGCATTCAGCTGTTGGTCTTTCTCGGTCTTTCGCTCTATCTTTGGGGTGTTTCGGCAGGGAAAATCCCCGTCGCCTTTTGCCCCTTTTTGCATCTTTTTCACCTGTATTGCCCTGGCTGTGGCGGCTCACGCGCCGCCCTCGCTCTTTTGAAGGGAAACATTGTCGGCTCGTTTTTGGCAAATCCCACCGTTCTCTTTATAGCGGGGGCGCTCGTTTATTACGAAATAGCCCTTCTTCGCTTTTTTCTCGGCAAAATACCCGCCAAAAAAATCAGCCTTCTTCCCCTTTACCTCGTTCTTGGGGTTTTCGTTCTCCATTTTCTTTTGCGCAATTTCCTGTTTCTTGCCTTTGATGTCGATTATTTGGGCAATTTGCGCTTTTTGCGGGGATAGTCTGCCTGCAAGAGTGCTCTTGGTGCTATTATAGCACAAGCTGCCAAGAAATGCAAGAGAGGACACCATATTTCTTGCTTTTTCTTGCCCTTTTGTTTGCAAACATTTCTTTACATTTCTTCCGATGCACTCTCCCAAGTCACAAAAAGCGCGCCTTCATTAAGTCCTATTTCCGCCGCCTCGCCCCTGCCGCGGTTTGAAACGCCAAGAGGGGTGTCACTCGTCAGGCAAGCATCCTTTAAGGGATATTCCAAGCCCCTGATGCAAACGCCCTTTGAGACGTCCGCCAAGGAAAACACCGAAACGCGCCCTGTGGGCGCGAAGCGCATAGTGCCGTGGGTCAGGACGGTGGAAACCCATCCCCCGCCCACAAGATACCCGTGAAGCCCCGCCTTTGCCATACCGTGAAGAAGCTGGATGTTGGCAAGGGTATGGTCAAGACTGCCAACGCACCCGTACAGCATAAAATACGCGTAACCTCTTTTTATGCCTTCCCTCACCGCCAAGGCGGTGTCCGTTTCGTCCTTCGCTACGGGAAAGCGCAAAAACGGCTCCTCGTTCTCCCCTGGCGCCTCGCCCGAATCAAAATCGCCTACCGTCAGGTCGGGCTTCATCCCCCGCTGTAAGATGGCATCTCTTCCGCCGTCCGCGGCAATGAGAAAATCGCCGTCCCTCAGGGTTATCCTCTCGGTAAAGGGCGCCGCGCCCACAATATAGCAAATTCCGCTTCGTTCCATTTATTTCCTTTTTCCTTTCACGGCAGGCGCCGCCCTTGGTGTCTTCGTAATCCTTTATCGTATACAGTATAAAATATTTCGTAAGAAAAGTCAAGAAAAACTCTTCCCCACAAAGCAATTTCGACTTGACTGCCATCCCTTCTTTTGTTATAATCAAATGCAGCGAAAGCATACAATCAAAAAACCGAGAGGTAAAGCATATGAAAAAAGTTCTTTTGGGCAAAAAAGATGGCAAGGACGTTTGGGAATACACGTTGGAAAAGGGCGACCTTTCCGCTAAAATTCTGAATTTCGGGGGCATTATCTCGCAGCTTTCCTTTGCGGGAGTGTCGGTCATTTTGACATACCCGACCCTTGAAGACTATATACAGGATACCTTCTATTACGGAGCGCTTGTCGGGCGGGTTGCCAACCGTATCGCAGAGGGGAAATTTTCTATAAACGGCATCCCCTACCAAGCCTCGCAAAACGCAGGGTGCCATACCCTGCACGGCGGCTTTTCCTCTTTCAGCAAAAAGGCATGGGAAGAGGTCTTTTATAACGAGGACTCTCTTACCCTCTCCTACACCAGCCCCGACGGCGAAGAGGGCTTCCCCGGCAATTTAGAGGTCACCGTCACCTACACGCTCACCGAAAAGCAGGGGCTTTTGATTGCCTACTCCGCTAAAACGGACAAGGACACCGTCGTAAGCCTGACCAATCACGCCTACTTCAATTTAAGCGGAACACCCTCGGCAGAGGAGCATCTTTTGCAGATTGCCGCCGACAAAATAACCCTGACCGACAAGGACCTTATCCCCAACGGCGAAATGGAAGAGGTTGAGGGCACACCCTTCGATTTCCGCCTTCTCCGCCTGCTTTCTCTTCATCCCCGCATCGCAGGAAAGGAAACGGAAAAGACCGCCTATGACGAGAACTACGTTCTTGCAGGCGAGGGCTTCCGCTTCGTTGCCGCTCTGAAAAGCCCCAAAACAGGCATTCGTATGGATGTTTATACAGACGCGCGGGGATTGCAGCTCTACACGGGCAACCCCGAGGAAGCCATCGCCTTGGAAACCCAAGCCCTTCCCAACGCCATAAACATCCCCACCTTCCCTTCTCCCATTCTGCGCGTTGGCGACACCTACCGTACCGCCACCGAATACCGCTTTTATCTGGAAAAATAAGTCTGTAAGAGGTACATTATGCCGCTTGAACACCTTGAAAGGCGGCAATTACAACATTTTTGAAAAAACGCGGCTCTGCTTAACCTTGGCCGGAGCCTGCTTGGAGTGTAGCTATGAAAAAAATCAAAATTACCGTTATGCGCAAGGCACGGTACGACGATTTAATAGAGAAATACGAGAATCCCATTGAGCACGCCTGCGACCTGCAAGAGGGAGAGATGTTTATCTGCGAGGGATGGCAAAAGCCCTCGGGCTTTTGCGACAGCGCTTGGGAAAGCATTTCGCCCTTTGTGATGGCACTCGCGCACGGCGGAGAGAATTTTTACGATGGATGGATGAAAAACCCGAAATCCGCTATGATATCCTGCAACGACGGCTTTCGCCCCGTGAGCTTTTTCATTGAAGTGTGTGAATAAAAGGCTTTTTTGACGAAAATCAGGAAATAAACATATTCAACGGGCTGTTTCATCAGAAGCAGTCCTTTTTTGTCGCAAAAAGGGCTGCTTTTTACCATACACATAACTTTCTTGAAAAATTCACCAAAAAAACCGAAAAAAACGCGCATACCTGTGGTACAATAAAGAAGAAGAAAAATTATTATTCCGCCGCATTTAGCGGCGCTGAAAGGAAAAAAAACATGATAGCCCTGCAAAACATCAAAAAGGATTACCCGATGGGAGAGGAAACCGTCAAGGCGCTAAAAGGCGTTTCTCTGCAATTCAGAGAAAGCGAATTTGTTTCCATTTTAGGTCCGTCCGGCTGTGGCAAAACCACCCTTCTAAATATCATCGGTGGGCTTGACCGCTACACCGAGGGAGATCTTTTTATCAACGGACGCTCCACCAAGGAGTTCAAGGACAGAGATTGGGATACCTATCGCAACCATTCGGTTGGCTTTGTTTTCCAAAGCTACAACCTCATTCCGCACCAAACGGTGCTGCAAAACGTTGAGCTGGGTCTTTCTCTGTCGGGCTTTTCCAGGGTGGATTGCCGCAAAAAAGCGGTTGCCGCATTGGAAGAGGTCGGTCTTGGAGCGCAGCTGCGAAAAAAACCGAGTGAGCTTTCGGGCGGACAAATGCAGAGAGTTGCCATCGCCCGCGCCATTGCCAACGACCCCGATATACTTCTTGCCGATGAGCCGACAGGCGCGCTTGACACCGAAACGGGCGTTCAGGTTATGGAAATTCTCAAAGAGATTTCGCAAAAGCGCTTGGTGGTGATGGTAACGCACAACCCCGAGCTTGCTGACCGCTATTCCACCCGTATCATTCGGATGCTGGACGGCGAAATTATGCACGACTCTTCTCCGCTCTCCTCGGAGGAGGTGCAAGCAGAGGCGCAAAAGGATGAGGCGAAGGTCATCGCCCACCGAAAAAGCAAAAAGCCCACGATGTCCTTCAAAACATCCTTCGGGCTTTCCCTGAAAAACCTGTTCACCAAAAAGGCGCGCACTGCCTTAACCTCCTTTGCGGGCTCTATCGGCATTATCGGCATCGCCCTGATTTTTGCCGTTTCCCAAGGTATGACAACTTATATCAACACCGTCCAAGAGGAAACGCTTGCCTCTTATCCCTTGACGTTGGAGGCGCAAAGCATGGACCTTGGCTCCTTGATGCAGGCATTTGCAGGCGTTGCCGCCTCAGAGAGCGAGCACGCGCTGGATAAGGTGTACCAGAAAACAATGATTTACAATATGGTCAAGGCGTTAAACGACACCAAGACCAACCAAAACGATTTGGGCGCCTTCAAGACCTTTTTGGAAAAGGAATGGCATAAAGAGGACAAGGACAATCCTTTATCCTCTGCCCTTTCGGGCGTGCAATACACCTATAAAACCGAGCCTGTCATTTACACCAAAAACGAAAACGGTGATATCATTCTCTCCGACTCCACGGAGCTGATGCAGGACATCCTGTTGGAATATTTCGGCATGGACCTGTCTGGTATGGTGAATATGGGCTCAAGCTCTATGGCGTCTGCCTTTATGCCCGCTTCCTCGGGACTTTGGCAGGAAATGCTTCCCGCCAAGGACGGCTCCCCCATCAACGAGCTTATTACCAAGCAATATGACCTGGTTTACGGCTCCTGGCCCACCAAATACAACGAGATCGTTTTAGTGCTTGACGAAAAGAATGAGCTTGACGATATGACGCTGTATGCGTTAGGGCTCAAATCCAAGGCGGAAATTGATGCCCTGATGCAGGCAGCCAAGGACAAAACCGAGCCGCCCGTCTCCAACAAGTCCTGGAGCTATGAGGAAATCTGCAATATGGAATTCAAGGCAGTTTTCCCCTTTGAATGCTATTCGTACAACAAGGAAACCAACACCTATAACGACCTGCGTAAAACCGAGCTTGGCTTAGAGGGACTCTATGCCGCAGGCACCACCTTAAAGATTTCGGGCATCATCCGCCCTGCCGAGAACGCCATCTCCTCGATGCTGACAGGCGACATCGTCTACACCTACCTTTTAACCGAGCATCTGGCGGCAAAGGCAGCAGATTCTCCTGTTCTGCAAGCCCAGATGAATTCTCCTGACCGTGACATATTAACGGGGCTTCTCTTCCACGAGGCAACCGCCAATATGACGGACGAGGAAAAAAAGGCGGCATTAAACCGCTATGTAGAGAATCTTCCCGAGGCAAAAAAGGCAGAGGTCTACGTCAAAATTATGTCCATTCCTTCCGAGCAATTTCTGATGACAGAGGTTGGAAAGGCAATGATAGGCGCGACACGTGAAAGCATGGAAGCGGTGCTTGCCGAGGCGTTTGCCTCTCAAATGTCGGGTATGAGCGCCGAGGAAATAGGCGAATACCTCTCCAAAATGCCCGACAAGGACATCCAAGGCGCCTATGCCGCCGTGGTTGCCGCCGCCGTTACCCAAAAATACGCCGCCGAGGTAGAGGAACAGCTTTCCCCCATCCCCACTGCCCAGAAGGCAGCCCTGCTTGACGCCGCGCTTCTTGGCTACACGCCCGCCGAGGCCGCCCGCTATTATGAGGCGGTGGCGGAATTCTCCCCGTCCACCTATGAGGATAATTTAGAAAAGCTCGGCTACATTGATTTGAACTCCCCCGACACCATCAACCTTTTCGCCTCTTCCTTCGAAAACAAGGACGTCATCACCGAAGCCATCGCCAAGTACAACGAGGGCAAGGAAGAGCTTGACAAAATTTCCTACACCGACTACGTGGGCTTGATGATGTCTTCCATCACCACTGTGATTGACGCTATTACCTATGTGCTTATCGCATTCGTAGCGGTTTCCCTCGTGGTTTCTTCCATTATGATTGGCGTTATCACGCTCATCTCTGTTCAGGAAAGAACCAAAGAGATAGGTATTTTGCGCGCCCTTGGCGCTTCCAAGCGGCACGTTTCCCGTCTTTTCAATGCCGAGACGGTTCTTATCGGCTTGGCATCGGGCATTTTGGGCGTTGGCGTGACGTATCTGCTTTGCATTCCCATCAACCTGATTTTGCGCGCCTTAACCCAAATCCCCAGCCTTGGCGCTGTGCTGCCCTTGCCCGCCGCGCTGCTCTTTGTGACAATCAGCGTCATTCTCACCCTCTTTGCGGGTATCATTCCTTCTCGCAGCGCCGCTAAAAAGGACCCCGTCATCGCGTTGCGAACCGAATAAACGAGCTGGCTCACAGAGTGAGCCACCGGACGAACACCTAATAAGGTGCCCGTCCTGCTCTGTTCGTTGCGTTTCAAAAAACGCAACAGAACACCCTCACGAGCTGGCTCTCAGAGTGAGCCACCGGACGAACACCTAATAAGGTGCTCCTCCTGCTCTGTTCGTTGCGTTTCAAAAAACGCAACAGAACACCCTCACGAGCTGGCTCTCAGAGTGAGCCACCGGACGAACACCTAATAAGGTGCTCCTCCTGCT
>JAGBFG010000019.1 GCA_017936565.1 Clostridia bacterium | reverse complement strand
GCTTTAAGACAATGGAGGAGGACGGCTGGGGGGGACCCCTCTATGCGGCAGTAGGAAAGGAATACGGCTTTACCTTGGACACGCCCCTTTGTGCGTTTTCCAAGGAAGCGATGCACGCCCTGCTTTACGGAACGGGCGAAAAAACCTATCATATCGTCCGTTATTACGAGAATATAAAACGAGAGCAGATTGTGTGCTTTGAGGGTGTCGTTAAGGCTATCGAGCGCCGCGCCGCTATGTTTGGCGCGGAGTATTATGACTCCTTTATAGAAGAAACGCCCTGCCCCGCTTGCCACGGAGCAAGACTCTCGCCCTCTATGCTGGCGGTGACGGTAGGGGGGCTCAATATTGATGAAATCTGCCGTCTTTCCATTGGAAAAATGCTTTCCTTTGTGGAAGGCTTGCGTCTGACGGAAACCGAAGAAAAAATCGCAAAGGAAATTCTGAAGGAAATCAAGGCGCGTTTGCATTTTCTGAAAAGCGTCGGCTTGGATTATTTGAATTTGGCGAGAAAGGCGGGTAGCCTTTCAGGGGGCGAAGCCCAAAGAATTCGCCTTGCCACCCAAATAGGCTCCGCTCTTGTCGGGGTTCTTTACGTGTTGGATGAGCCGAGTATCGGTCTTCACCAACGCGACAACAGCAAATTGATTGATACGCTGAAAAGACTGCGTGACTTGGGAAATACGGTTATCGTGGTAGAGCACGATGAAGAAACCATGCTCGCTGCCGATTGTCTGGTGGATATCGGACCCGGTGCGGGTGTCCACGGGGGCGAGATTGTGGTTGTCGGCACGCCCCAAGAGGTTGCCGCAAGCCCCCGCTCCATAACAGGCGATTATCTGGCAGGGCGAAAAAAAATTGCCGTTCCCGCCTCACGCCGCTTGGGTAATGGGCATTTTCTGCGTGTGCTTGGTGCCAGAGAAAACAACCTGAAAAACATCACGGTAGACTTTCCTCTTGGACTGTTCTTGTGCGTTACGGGCGTGTCGGGCTCGGGTAAATCCTCGCTTGTCAATTCTATTTTGTTGCAAACCCTTTTGCGCGACTTAAACCGCGCCAACGCCTATCCTGGCAAATGTGACGGCGTTTTGGGATTGGAGCATTTAGACAAGGTCATTGCCATTGACCAGTCTCCCATCGGGCGCACCCCGCGCTCCAACCCCGCCACGTACACGGGGCTCTTCAACGATATTCGCGAATTGTTCGCCATGGTGCCCGAGGCAAAGGCGCGTGGGTATACGGCAGGCCGTTTTTCCTTCAATGTGAAGGGGGGGAGATGTGAGGCGTGCGAGGGCGACGGCGTGAAAAAAATCGAAATGCACTTTCTTCCCGACGTGTACGTCAGCTGTGATGTCTGTAACGGAAAACGCTACAACCGCGACACCCTGGATATTTGCTACAAGGGGAAAAACATCAACGATGTGCTGGAAATGACCGTAGAAGAGGGGCTTTCCTTCTTTGACGGACTTCCCAAGCTGACGCGCAAGCTGCAAACGCTTTTTGACGTGGGGCTGGGATATATTAAAATCGGTCAATCCTCTACAACCCTTTCAGGGGGGGAAGCGCAAAGAGTCAAGCTTGCCACAGAGCTTGCCAAGCGCTCCACGGGAAAAACAATGTATATTTTAGATGAGCCGACAACGGGTCTTCATACCCACGACGTCGCAAAGCTCATTGATATTTTGCAACGCCTAACGGATGCCGGCAACAGCGTCCTTGTCATCGAGCACAATCTGGACCTGATTAAAACCGCCGACTATATCATTGACTTGGGCAAAGAAGGCGGTGAGGGCGGCGGAACGGTCATCGCAAAGGGGACCCCCGAGGAAATTGCCGCCTGTGAGGACTCCTATACAGGACTTTTCCTGCGCCAGAAGCTTCCTTGCAAGGAATAAAATAAACAAGGAATAAAATAAAACAATAAAAAACGCGGCGTTTGTGCGCCGGTGCTTGAAAAGGCGCTCTTTTTGCCGCGATACAAAACAGGAGATTGTTATGGAACTTCACATTCGTTTTCGCAAGCTCACGGAAAACGCCATTGTCCCCGTGTATGCCACGCCCGACGCGGCAGGTGCAGACCTTTACGCGCTGCCAACCGAGCAGACGCTCATTCCCAAGGGGGAAACCCGCCTTATTCACACGGGCATCGCCCTTGAAATTCCAAAGGGATACGGCGGCTTTATCTATGCCAGAAGCGGTCTTGCCACCAAAAAAGGCTTGGCTCCCGCCAATAAGGTTGGCGTTATCGATGCGGATTATCGGGGCGAAATTATGGTTGCCTTGCACAACCATTCGGAAGAAGACGTGCTTCTTGCGGGGGGAGAAAGGGTGGCACAAATCGTTTTTGCTCCCGTTTTAAGCGCCATCTTTACCGAAACGGACAATCTCAGCGAAACCGAGCGCGCCGAGGGCGGCTTTGGCTCAACAGGGACGCGCTGATTTTTACATTCGTTGTTTTCTTTTGTCACATTTCGTCAAAAATGCTTGACAAACCCTATATAAAGTGGTACAATGTAGTGACATGGTTTAATTTGATAAGAACAGAATTTGAATTTTGCAGGAAGGAACACGTTGAACATGGAATTAACCATTAAGGATTTTTGGATCGTCTTAAAAAAGTCTATTCTGTTTGTCCTGGTTGCCGCACTTGTCTTCGGCGCTTGCGGATATGTATATACGTCCGCTATTGCCCAGCGGCAATACACCTCTAAATATAAAGGCATTATGTCTGCCGAAAAGCTGGTAGATCCGGGCGCTGAGGAGGATCCTTATACCGCTACCAATAACTATATGGTAACGGCCTCTCGCTTCTTGCCCATCTTCTTGGAGTGCTTGCATAGTAGGGAAACCATGAAAAAGGTGCTGTATATCATAGAGAAAACAGCCACCAACGATCCTTCCTACGTCTTGCAGAAAAAGTACACCCCTTCTCAGCTTGAAAGCATCACGTCCTTTGCGATTGAGAATGACGGAGAATATCCCGTTACCTTTTCCATTTCTTGCAGAACGGATAATCCTCATGACGCTCTCATTATCTTAAAGGGCATTGAGGCGGTGCAGGCAGAGGTGCTTGAAACCTTCTGGCCCGGTATTACGGAAATTTATTCCATAACCACCTATCAGGAGCCCGAGGACGGCTCTCTTACCTCTATCACTCCCACAAAATCCGCCTTTTTGGCTGCCGTTCTTGGCGCTGTCGCGATTTACGCTGTCTGCTTCATTCTGACCTTTGCGCGCCGCCGTATATACACCGAGGCGGAGCTTAAAGAGCTTTGTGATTATCCCGTTTTGGCTCAGATACCACACATTCATACCACACGCGGCAAACAGAAATAATCTTGCTTTGAAATTAAAGGAGAGAAAAAATGCGTTTTCATTTGTCTGAATATAAAGAAAAGCTTTGCAAATGGATTCACAGCAAAAAAGAAGATTCTACCAAATTCAACGCGGAAAATCTTTTGCGGGTGGAAACTGCCCCCTTTGCCGTAGTAGAGGCGTATTCCACGGCAAGAACCAATATTTTGTATTTAGGATTTTCGGAAAAGGGCAGAGTCATTGTGGTATCCAGCGCTTCTGCCAACGAAGGAAAGAGCTTGACCTGTACCAACCTCGCGGTTTCTTTTGCCCAAGGCGGAAAGCGCGTTCTGGTTATTGACGGAGATATGCGTAATCCCACGCAGTCCTTCTCCTTCTCTCATTTGTCAAGTGAGGAGATTTCTTTCCAAAAGGAAGGGCTCTCCGAGTATTTGGCAGAGCTTTCCGAGGAGCCTCTCATTCAACAAACCACCCTTCCCAACGTGGACCTGCTTGTGGCAGGAAATTGCCCTCCTGACCCCTCGGCGCTTACGGGAAGTCAAAGAATGGAAGAGCTTTTGAAGACGGTTGGCGAAAAATATGACGTTGTTCTTTTGGATATGCCCCCCATTGGGCTTGTTCCGGATGCTATCGCTGTTGCCAGATACGTGGCGGGATATATCTTGGTTGTTAAGTCGGGAAGCAGCGAGCCCAAAAACGTGAAAAACGCCATCGCCGCCTTGGAAAGAGTGGACGGTAAAATTCTCGGTCTTGTTCTCAACGGTGTTGTGGCAAAAAGAGGAAAATACCGCAGCTATTATTATCACTATTACGATAAAAAAGAAAGCAAGGAATAAGACGCCTTGCCGAAAAAAAGAGGGGAAACCCTCTTTTTTCGTTGTGTATCAAATTATTTCAAAAAAACATTGTATTTTTTTGTTTGTTGTGGTAAAATAAAACGTAAAATGGCTTTTTATGTGCCGAACGAAAGGATGTGAAAAAATGGTAGTTGTTACTTGCGTCGCCCCGCATTCTCTGGGAGAAAAGGCAGGGGTAATGGAAGGAGACATCCTTTTGGCGTTAAACGGAAATCCCATTGCGGACGTGCTCGACTACCGTTTTTATCTGGCTTGCCGTCACGTTGAGGTTACGGTAAAACGGGAAGAGCGGGTACATACCTTTTGTATTCACAAAAAGGAATATGACGATATAGGGCTTTCCTTTGAAACGCCCTTGATGGATAAAAAGCAGTCCTGTCGAAACGGCTGTATTTTCTGCTTTATCGACCAGCTGCCAAAGGGATTAAGAGAGAGCCTGTATTTCAAGGACGATGACGCGCGTCTTTCCTTTTTGCACGGCAATTATATCACCCTGACAAATCTTTGCGATGAGGATATTAACCGCATTGTCAAAATGCGCTTTTCCCCCATCAACGTTTCCATTCATACCACCAATCCCGATTTGCGCGTTAGTATGATGCGCAATAAAAGAGCGGCAGAGGTGCTTGGATATTTAGGTCGATTGGCAAAAGCCCACATCACGCTAAGAGGGCAAATCGTTCTGTGCCGCGGCATCAACGACGGCAAAGAGCTGCAACGCACTATGGAAGACCTGACCGCCTATATTCCCAGTCTTGAAAGCGTTTCTATCGTGCCAGCAGGGCTTACGCGCTTCCGCGAAAATTTATATCCCTTAACGCCCTATACCAAGGAAGAATGCCTTGCAATCATTGAGCAGGTAGAAGCCTTTGCAAAGACCTGTCTTGCCAAATACGGCACACGGCTGTTCTTTTTGGCAGATGAGTTTTATATCAAGGCGGATCTGCCCGTGCCCTGTGAGGAAGCCTATGAGGGGTATTCGCAAATAGAGAACGGCGTTGGTCTTTTGCGCTCGCTGGAAGAGGAGTTTTCCTTTGCCCTTCATCACGGCATTTCCCAAGAGGAACGGGATGAAATCAGCTTGAAGGACAGGCGCGTCAGTATCGCAACAGGGCTTGCCGCCTATCCCCTGCTTTGCCGCTTGGCAGAAGAGGTGACATCCCTTTTTCCCCGTCTGCATATCACGGTATGCCCCATAGAAAACACGTTTTTCGGAAAAGAAATAACGGTTTCGGGGCTTTTGACGGGAAAGGATTTGTCCGAGCAGCTGGTAGAAAAGGACTTGGGCGAGACGCTATTCATTTCCCGCTCTGCGTTAAGAAGCGAGGGAGATTTGTTTTTGTGCGGCATGTCTCTTTCGGAGCTTGAAAAGAGGCTTGGCGTTCCCGTTATACCCGTTGAAAATGACGGCGGGGCACTGTTAGACGGTCTTTTGGGTCTTTAAGGACTGTAAGAAAGGAGAGAAAGTAAAATGGCAAAACCGATTGTCGCGATTGTGGGGCGCCCCAACGTTGGGAAAAGCACCCTGTTTAATAAATTGATTGGAGAGCGGCGCTCTATTGTAGAGGACACTCCGGGGGTCACCCGTGACCGTATTTACGGCGAATGTGAGTGGCGCGGCAGAACCTTTATCCTCATTGATACGGGTGGAATTGAGCCCAAGAGCAATGACGTTATCCTGTCGCAAATGAGAATACAGGCGCAGCTCGCCATTGACTCCGCGGACGTGATTGTTTTTATGTGTGATATCAGAGCAGGTCTTTTGGCAGATGACCGTGATATTGCCGTTATGCTTAAAAAAAGCGGAAAGCCCATTGTGCTTTGCGTCAACAAAGCAGATAAAATCGGCGAGCCCCCTATGGAGTTTTACGAGTTTTATGAGCTTGGCTTTGACAATGAGCCGATAGCCCTTTCTTCCTTGCACGGAAGCGGAAGCGGGGATGTGCTCGATGCCGTTTTTGAGTCCTTTCCCGATGAAGTAGAGGAGGATGATGACGAGGATACCATTCGTGTTGCCGTCATCGGAAAGCCCAACGCGGGCAAATCCTCTATCATCAATAAAATGCTGGGAGAGGAGCGCCTCATCGTTTCCAACATCGCGGGAACAACAAGAGACGCGGTGGATACTCTGCTTGAAAATGAATACGGGCGTTTTAATTTCATTGACACAGCGGGCATTCGCCGCTCTGCCAAGATTGAAGACCGTATTGAAAAATTCAGTGTCCTGCGCGCGCATATGGCGGTGGAGCGGGCGGATGTGTGTCTGATTATGATTGACGCCCAAGAGGGCATCACCGAGCAGGATGAAAAAATCGCGGGCATCGCTCACGAGGCAGGAAAGGCCTCTATTATCGTGGTGAATAAATGGGATGCTGTGGAAAAGGATAATAACAGCGTCTCAGCCTATACCAAGAAAATCAAAACCGCTCTCGCGTATATGGATTACGCGCCCATTGTCTTTGTTTCGGCACTGACAGGGCAACGACTGAAAAATATTTATGAATTGGTCAAGCGGGTTCACGATCAGGCTTGTATGCGTGTCAGCACGGGAACGCTCAATGAGCTTTTAGCGGCGGCTACCGAAAAATGCCAGCCCCCCTCGGATAAAGGCAAGCGCTTGAAAATTTATTATATGACACAAGCATCTGTCACCCCACCGACCTTTGTCATTTTCTGCAACAGCATTGAACTGTTCCATTTCTCTTACCAGAGATATTTGGAGAACTGCTTGCGGGAAACCTTCGGGTTTGTAGGAACGCCGATAAGGCTCTCTCTGCGCCAAAAGGGAGATTGACGGAATAGGCAGAAAGGCGAAAACAAATGTTTATCGATTATGTGAAAATTTATATCAAAGCGGGTGACGGGGGCAAGGGTGCTATCTCCTTTCACCGTGAAAAGTTCGTTTCGGCAGGCGGTCCCGACGGGGGCGACGGTGGCAGAGGCGGCAATATCGTGTTCCAAGTGGACGAGGGTACCAACACCCTGCTTGCCTTCCGGCATCACCGCAAATTTGTGGCAGAGAACGGAGAGGCGGGCAAAACGGGCAAAAAGCACGGCAAAAACGGAGACGACGTTGTCATCACCGTTCCCAAGGGTACGCTTTTAAGGGACGCCGAAAGCGGAAAAATCATCTTTGATATGTCAAAGGACGAAACCTTTATTGCCGCGCACGGCGGCAGAGGCGGTTGGGGCAATCGCCATTTCGCAACCCCCACAAGACAAATTCCCCGCTTCGCCAAAAACGGCACCCAGGGGGAAGAAAGAGAGCTGGTTTTGGAGCTGAAAATGCTGGCGGACGTAGGGCTTATCGGCTTTCCAAGCGTTGGAAAATCCTCGCTTTTAGCCGCGATTTCCGCCGCTCGCCCCAAAATTGCCGCCTATCATTTTACAACCCTGTCCCCTAATTTGGGCGTGGTGTCCTTGGGAGAGGGTAAGGGCTTTGTCGCGGCAGATATTCCGGGTCTTATAGAAGGGGCTGCCGAGGGGCTTGGCCTTGGGCACAGCTTTTTGCGCCATATTGACAGATGCCGCTTGCTTTTGCACGTGGTTGATATCTCGGTGGAAGAGGGAAGAAATCCCATCGAGGACATCGAAAAAATCAACAGTGAGTTAAAGCTTTACCAGGAAGCCTTGGCAGAAAGGCCGCAAATTATCGTGGCAAACAAGTGCGATATGGTCTTGCTCGAAGAGGAAGAATATGTCAAGACATTTGAGGATTATGTAAAGAACACGTTACATCTTCCTCTGGTTTATGTTTCCGCTGCCACGGGAGAGGGAATTGAGGAGTTGAAGCGCCTGACTGCCGAGACCTTGAAGGACCTGCCGCCCGTTTTGGTGTATGAAGCGGAGCTCTCGCCCGAGGAAAGCGTCAGTGTCAACCCTGCCGAAACGGTTATCACTAAGAAGGATGGCGTGTATTTCGTCGAGGGAGATTGGATTTATAACCTGATGGGGCAAATCAATTTTGACGACTATGAATCTCTCAATTTCTTTCAGCGTGTGCTGCAAAAAAGAGGTGTCTTTGAGCTTTTGCGGCAAGAGGGCATCGAAGAGGGAGAAACGGTCAATATTTACGACTTCGAGTTTGAGTTTGTGAATTGATTTTACGCATCCCGAAAAAAACGGCGTCAGACCAAGCCGGGTCCTGACGCCGTTTTTTTTATGGTTTTGTTTCTTCCAGATACCGAGGGAGCAATTCCGCGTATCCGCCCGAGCCTCTTTGTATGCAGCGGGAGATGCGGGAAAGCGTGGCGGAGGAAACGTCTGTTTTGGCGATGATTTGGTTGTAGGTGTCGCCATTGTGCAAATATTTTGCGCAGCTAAGTCTTTCCGCCATTTGTTCAATTTCCTGGTAGGTGCATAAATCGTCCAGAAATTTTTCCACATCCTCGGCTGTTTGCAAAAAAGCAAGCATGCGATAAAGCTCTTGATGTATCGCAAGGTGCTCTTGCGGTGAGAGTTTACTTTCCTTTTTCATACGTTTTTCCATCCTTTCGGGGCAGGCTGATATTTCTCTTTCTGCTATTATACACCATTTTTTCGTGTTTGTAAAGTTTTTTGTTTTGCTGTCGAAAAATACCTTGAAATAGGGTTGACAAAACAGACTTTCTTTGCTACAATGAAGCCGAAATCTGCCATAAGGCAAAATAGGAAGGATGAACCCTATGAATTTCACACAGAGAAACGAAAAGCCCTCTCTCTCATTCGGCGTTTTAAGCGATTTGCATATGACGCATCGCGGAGAAGGCTTGCAAAAATTATCTCGGTATATGGCTCTTTTTTCTGAAATCACGCCTAAAATCGACGCGCACGTTTTCGCGGGCGATATCATATATCAAATCGACGTTTCGGGTGGGGGCACCTGTGAGACGGTATACCACGAGCCGTATTTGTATCTTGGCGCTGCCTTGCAGCGCTACGCGAAGGATACCCCTCTTCTGTATGCCATCGGCAACCACGAGTATCCCCAGCATAACCTCTCTCCCGAGCTGACAGCAGAGGCGCGTCGTTTAATGGAAGAGGCAACAGGGAAGCCCTTGCATTATCACGAGGAAATTAACGGCTATCATTTTGTGGTGGTGGATATCGCGAACTATGCTTGCGATATCACGGAAGAAACGGAAAAATGGGCGATGAAGGAAATCTGCAAGGCGCTCTCTGCCTCGGACAATAAGCCCGTTTTCGTGGTGTATCACCCCCCTATCTATCACACGGTAGAGGGCGCGGAAGGGAATCACCACAGCGAAAAGTTTGCCGCATTCCTGCTTTCCAATCGCCGCATTATCAATATCTGCGGGCACCTGCACACTCCTATGCAAAGCCCTCTTACCATCTGGCAAAAGAAAAACGGAGCGACGGTAATTCACGCGCCTATGGCGGCGGTGGGATATGTGGTCGTTCCCGGAAGCGCCGCAAGGCACCTGCCCCGCATTGACCAGAGCCAAGCGCTTTATTTTGAGGTCTTTGGCAGTCGCGTCCTCATTCATAAAATTGACGTGCTGGAAGGAAAAGAGGTGGGCGAGCCTTGGGAAATAGACACCACGGGCGCTCTTCACTATACGGATAAGCGCAAGAGTCTGTCGGCAAAGCCTGCCTTCCCCAAGGGCGCAAAGGCAAAGGTAAGGGCGGCAGAGGGCGGCGTCCTTGTTTCTTTCCCCAAGGCATATAACCCCAAGACGCCCTTTAACGATGACAGCGAGGTGCCGTACTACCGTTTTGCGTTCACCAGAAAGGGCGAAACGGAAGAGTGCGCCTCTTTGACCTGGCATTCCGATTTCTATATGACAACGCCCCGGGATGCCTTTGAGGATACCGTCCGTATTTCCTTGGAGAAGGGGGATTACCGTGTAAAAATCACCCCCGTTTCCCACTTTGGCAAAACGGGAAGGAGCA
The DNA here is from genome assembly GCA_017936565.1 of Clostridia bacterium. GTDB lineage: Bacteria > Bacillota > Clostridia > Oscillospirales > CAG-272 > UBA1740. Next base: position 4,618 of record JAGBFG010000019.1, on the reverse strand, counting down.
TTAGCGCCACCTTTTCCGTTACGGAGAAAACAGCCCTTCCGTATGTCCGTATGGAAGACCCTGACCTTTTCCCGTTGCTGTAATCATACCCTTATCAAGCAAGGTAGAAAAGCCGCGAAAAAAGCGGCCCTTTTCTGCCTTTTTTGTTTGGAAGAAGGGGAAAAAACGCAAAAAAATACAGTTTTTGCCAAAAAAACAAAAAAAACGAAAAAAAGATAAAAAATTATGGCCTTTTTTTGCAATTTACTCTTGCAATTATTATTAAAATATAATATAATAAGATGAATAGTTTTATATTATCCGAAGTGAAAGGAAAAGGTCTATGAAAATTCTGGTTATCAACGCGGGTAGCTCTTCCTTGAAGTATCAGCTTTTCGATATGGACAAGGACGTTGTCTTAGCAAAGGGCATTTGCGAAAGAATTGGTATCGAAGGCAGTTCTTTAACGCATAAGCGTCCCGGAAAGGAAAAGTATTTTTCCGAAACAGTCATTGCCAATCACGATGAGGCAATCGCTCTTGTTATGAAAACCTTGACGGACAAGGAGCTTGGCGTTATTGCCGATATCTCGGAAATTGACGCTGTCGGTCATCGCGCCGCGCACGGTGGCGGCAAGCTTTCGGGTGCTGTTCTCGTCAGCGAGGAAATTTTGCGCTATTTGGAATCCATTGTGGAGCTCAATCCTCTGCACGGTCCCCCTGCCATTGCGGGTATGCGCGCTTCTATGGCGGCAATGCCGGGCAAGCCCAACGTGGTTCTGCCTGATACGGCATATTATTTCACCATGCCCCCCAAATCCTATATTTACCCCATTCCTTACGAGTATTATGAAAAATATCAAGTGAGAAAATACGGCTTCCACGGAACCTCTCACCGTTATGTTTGCTCCCGTGTTGCCGAGGTTCTCGGCAAGCCGCTTGACTCCTTGAAGATTATCACCTGTCATATCGGCTCGGGCTCCTCTATCACCGCCACGATGTACGGCAAGGCGGTAGATACCTCTATGGGCTTCACCCCTCAGGACGGTGTTCCCATGGGAACGCGCTCAGGCGCGCTTGACCCCACCGTTCCCACCTTCTTGATTAAAAAATGCGGTATGACCGCCGAGGAAGTGGAAAAGGTGCTCAATAACGAGTCCGGACTTCTTGGTGTGTCGGGTCTTTCCAGCGACTGCTTGAAGGTGCTCAACGCAGGTCTTGCGGGCGATGAAAGAGCGCAGCTGGCTATGGACATCCTCTATCAGAGCGTAAAGAAGATAATCGGCTCCTATATTGCGGAAATGAACGGCGTTGACGTTATCGTCTTTACCGCGGGTATCGGAGAAAACGATAAAATCGTCAGAGCCAACATCTGTCGTGATTTGGACTTCTTGGGTATTTCGATGGACGAAGATGCCAACGATTCTGCCGCTCGCGGCGAATTTGCGGATATCACCGCAAAGGACTCCAAGGTTAAGCTTCTCGTTATTCCTACCGATGAAGAGAAGATGATTGCCATGGAAACCGCGCGCTTAACTAAATAAGTTTATAAAAAAATAAGATATACGAAAGGAAAATCATCATGCAATCTGCTTACGAAATCAAAAAAGCCATCTGCGAAGTCGGCCACAAGCTGTACGACAAGGGCTTTGTTGCCGCCAACGACGGTAACATCTCCGTGAAGGTAAACGACAATGAGTTTTACTGCACGCCCACAGGCGTTTCCAAGGGAGATTTGACCCCCGATATGATCATCCGTATCGACGGAAACGGCAAAAAAATCGAGGGCAAGCTCAATCCTTCCTCTGAAATCAAAATGCACCTGCGTGTTTACAAGGAGCGTCCTGACGTTGGCGCTGTGGTTCACGCTCATCCCCCTGTGGCTACTGCCTTTACCGTTGCGGGCGTTGAGCTTGACCAGTACATTTTGCCCGAGGCTGTTCTGACCATCGGCAACGTACCTACCTGCGAATACGGAACTCCCTCTACTATGGAAATTCCCGATTCCCTGATGCCCTACATACAGAAGCACGACGCGTTCTTGCTCAAAAATCACGGTGCCTTGACCGTTGGCGTTGATTTGAAGAAAGCGCTCTTCGTAATGGAAGAGGTTGAATTCAACGCCAAGATTTGCAAATACGCAAGAGAGCTTGGCGGCGTTGAGGAAATTCCTTGCGAGCAGCTTGAAAAATTGATGGAATTGCGCAAGAAGATGCAAATTCCCGGACGTCACCCCGGCTGCAAGACCTGTAAGAACCTCGGCACCGAGAACTGCCGTTGCAAGGACAATACGGCAAAAGCAACCCATACCTGCACCTGCCATTCCAACGATGGCGCGAACGCCGATTTGGTTGCCGAAATCACCAGAAGAGTTCTTGCCGCATTGAAGTAATCGAAATAACGGAATTTTTTAGAAAATCCCCAAAAGAAAGGAACCAAACCCATGGCGATTAATTGGACGGAAACCCAAATTGAAGAAATCGTAAACAAGGTTGTGGTTGGTATACAAGGGAATCGCACTCTCTCCCAGTCAACGTGGGACTCTGTTTCTTATTGCGGAAGAGCCTTCATTGGCGTTTACGAAAAAATGGAAGACGCCATTGCCGCTGCTGAAAACGGCTACCGCGCTGTGCGCGCGATGTCCGTGGCGCAAAGAGAAAAGCTGATAACAGTTATCCGCGGTATGATTCGGGACGAGGCGCCTATTATGGCGGCGCTCGGCGTTGCCGAAACGGGTATGGGGCGTGTGGATCACAAAACTGCCAAGCATTTGCTCGTGGCAGATAAAACGCCCGGCACGGAAGACATCGTTCCCACCGTAAGAACGGGTGACTTCGGCTTGACCTTGACGGAAATGGCGCCCTTCGGGGTTGTCGGCTCCATCACCCCTTCCACCAATCCCAGCGAAACGGTGCTGTGTAACAGTATCGGTATGATTGCCGCGGCAAACGGCGTGGTCTTCAATCCACACCCCAATGCCATTGCCACATCCAACTACGCAGTTGACTTAATCAATCGCGCCTCTCGCGCGGCAGGCGTCCCTGCTGTTTTGGTAGCCTCTATGGCAAAGCCCACCTTGGATACGGCAAATGTGATGTATAAGCATCCCGCCATTCGTCTTCTTGTTTGCACGGGCGGCCCCGGCGTTGTTCGCGCTGTCTTGGCATCAGGCAAAAAGGCTATTGGCGCGGGCGCGGGAAATCCCCCTGTTATCGTGGACGATACAGCGGATATTCCAAAGGCCGCCAAAGACATTATTGACGGTTGTACCTTTGATAACAACCTGCCCTGTATTGCGGAAAAGGAAGTGTTCGCCTTTGCCTCTATCGCAGATGAGCTTATTGCCGGTATGCTGAAAAACGGCGCGTACAAAATTACCGCGGCAGAAGCCGAAAAATTGGCAGGCATTGTCTTGAAGGACGTGAAAAATCCCAAAACAGGCATTGTGAAAAAAGCAGTTGCCAGAGATTGCGTTGGAAGAGACGCAAAGGTTCTGCTTGAAAAAATCGGCATCCACGTGGGCGATGAGATAAGATGCATTATCTGCGAAACATCCTTTGACCACCTTTTTGTGCAAGAGGAACTGATGATGCCCATTCTTCCCATCGTGCGTGTGCATAACATTGATGAAGCCATTGAGCTTGCCGTCAAGGCAGAGCATGGCAACCGTCATACTGCGCATATGCATTCCAAAAATATTGACCATCTCTCCCGCTTTGCGAAAGCGGTGGAAACCACCATTTTCGTAAAGAACGCTCCTTCCTATGCCGGCATCGGCTTTGGCGGCGAGGGTCATACGACCTTCACGATAGCAGGACCTACGGGCGAGGGTATTACCTCAGCGAAAAGCTTTACAAGACTTCGCCGTTGCGTAATGGCGGATAGCTTCCGCATTATTTGAGGAAAGAAAAAACGAAACGCGAAAGCGCAGAAGAAAGGAAAAGACTATGGAACTGAATTCTATGCAGGTAGAAAGCATCGTGCGTAAAATTCTCGGTGAAATGGGCGGACAGGGCGCGTCAAGCGGTCCTCTTCCCAAAACCGCGAAGGTCGCTATGCTGACTGCCGCCAAGCAGATTGAGGTTAAGGAATTTCCCCTTCCTCAAACCTTAGAGGATGATGACATTCTGGTAAAGGTTGAGGGATGCGGCGTCTGCGGAACGGACGTCCACGAATGGAAAGGAGACCCCTTCGGCTTAATTCCCGTTGTGCTGGGGCACGAGGGAACGGGCGAGGTTATCGCGCTTGGAAAGAACGTAAAATTTGATACAGCGGGCAATCCCTTGAAGGTGGGAGATAAAATTGTAACGTCCGTTATCTCTTGCGGCGAATGCCAAATTTGCCGCAACCATCCCGCAAACACCAATCTTTGCGACAAGCAGAGCGTATTCGGCTTGATTGGGCACAACGACGCGCAGCCCTTAAACGGTTGGTTCGCAACGCACTTGCTCATTCGTGCCAAGGGCGCTACATACTTTGTGGTAAATGATTTGGATTTGCAGGAAAGAATGCTGCTCGAATTGGCTTGCGTTTGCGTGCATGCGCTAAAACGCGCCTCCGCTACGGGTCTTATGAACTTTAACACCAAGGTGTTAATTCAAGGCCTTGGTCCTGTGGGTCTCGTGATGATTGCGGTGCTG
>JAGBFG010000018.1 GCA_017936565.1 Clostridia bacterium | reverse complement strand
GGGGATTCGAACCCCTGACCCCAACACTGCCAGTGTTGTGCGCTCCCAACTGCGCTAATGCCCCTTTGGAATATAAAATTGTTAAATAAGTAAAAATTTTCGGAGGCAAGCCTCCGAAAATTTTTGGTGACCCATACGGGAATCGAACCCATGTTTTCGCCGTGAGAGGGCGATGTCTTAACCGCTTGACCAATGGGCCAGAAAAGAACAATGGCATTATAACAAAAAAATTTATGCTTGTCAAGAGATTTTTGGGATTTTTTTATTTTTTTTCATTTTTCCCCGTTTTTCCTTCTGTTTGGGCGAAAAAAATCTTTTTTTGAACATTTTATTCTAATGACGAATGCAAGGCTAATATTCAGAGTTAAATTCTCAACCGTTTTTGCTCTTTTCGCGCTCTAAAAAGCCGTCAATCTATTGACTTTTTTTATAAGATACGCTATAATTGTTTCGTATGTTCAGAAAAGCAAAACCAACATTTCAAAAATTTGCAGGAGGCAGATATGAATCGCACATACATTCAAAACGTGAAGCCGGGTAAGGTGAAAATTCAAGGTTTTATTGAAAACCTGCGCAACAAGAAGTCTATGGCATTTTTGGTCGTTCGTGATTTGACGGGAAAAATTCAAGTGACCGTGGAGAAGGCTGCTCTTCCTCACATTGCCGAGGTGGTGGACGAGCTTTCGCTTGACTCCGTTGTCACGGTAGAGGGTGAGGCAGTTGCCAGCGAATACGTGAAGCTTGGCGGCATTGAAATTCTCCCTACGTCCATTCAAATTGAATCCAAAGCAGCAGCGCTTCCCATTCAAGAGGGTGCCGCCATTGATTCCCGCTTGGACTTCCGCTGGATTGATTTGCGCTCCGAGAAAAACGCATTGATGATCAAGGCGCAAACCTGTATGGTTGCCCGTATGCGTCAATTTTTGCTCGAACACGACTTTTTGGAAATTCACACACCGAAAATTATCGGCGCGGCTTCCGAGTCGGGCTCTGACGTTTTCAAGCTAAATTATTTTGACCGCGATGCGTATTTGGCGCAAAGCCCCCAATTTTACAAGCAGATGGCAATGGCATCGGGTCTTGAAAGAATTTTTGAGGTGGGTCCTGTTTTCCGTGCGGAAAAATCCTACACGAGCAAGCACACCACCGAATTCACGGGCTTTGACCTTGAAATGAGCTATATTGATTCCTTTGAGGACGTGATGGCGTTTGAAGAGGATATGCTGACCGATATGCTTGCCGGCGTAAAGGAAAAATACGGCGAAAAGATTAAGGCGCTGTTTGGCATTGAGGTTATCGTGCCCAAAAAGCCCTTCCCCCGTATGTCCTTGGCAGAGATTTACCGCGAATTAGAGGCTCGCTACGGATACACCTGCCCGCTTTCCGAGCAGGGTGATTTGACAACCGAGGCAGAAAAGCTGACGTACAAGCTTTCCAAGGATATGTTTGACCACGAGTTTCTTTTCGTTACCGATTTCGCCGCTGAAAAGCGCGCCTTCTACCATATGCGCAAGGACGGAAAGCCCCAAGGCTACGACCTTATCTGGCGCGGCGTTGAAATCACGACGGGCGCGCAAAGAGAGCATCGCTACGACGTGCTTTTGGCGCAGGCAGCAGAAAAGGGCTTGGGCAAGGACATCGAGTTTTACACCGAATTTTTCCGCTATGGCTGTCCCCCTCACGGTGGCTTCGGTCTTGGCGTTGACAGAATGACGATGCTTCTTTTGGGTCTTTCCATCAAGGAATCCATGTTCATCTTCCGCGGACCTGACAGATTAAACCCTTAAAAGCCGCATAGCACGGAAAGGATGCTCTATCGGAGCACGTAACTGATAATGAAAGAAAAGCTGACAAAGAAATACGGACTCTTCACGGCGATTTGTCTTGTGGTGGGAACGGTTATCGGCTCGGGAATCTTTTTTAAGGCGCAGGTCATATTACAAAAAACAAACGGCAACGTTTCCTTGGGCATTTTGGCGTGGATCATTGGTGGGGCGATTATGCTTACTTCCATTCTGACCTTTTCCTGCATGGCGCAGAAATATGAAAAGGTCAACGGCGTTGTAGACTATGCGGAAGCGACTGTCGGAAAAACCTACGCTTACTTCATCGGTTGGTTTTTAGCCACCACCTACTACCCCACCCTAACCTCTGTTCTGGCTTGGCTTTCTGCCCGTTACACATTGGTATTCATCACCTCTGTCGTTCCCGATTTCCCCTTACTGATTCCCGCCGCCGAGGGCGGTTGCATTGTTGGGCCTGAATGTATGGCGTTGATGATGTTCTATCTTTGCTGCTCTTACGGATTAAACGCGCTCTCCCCAAGGCTGGCGGGGCGTCTTCAAACCACGACCACTGTCATCAAGCTCATTCCCTTGGGACTGATGGCGGTTGTCGGCGTCATTGTGGGGCTTGCAAACGGAACGTTGGCAAGCAACTTTACCGCCGCGCCCTTAAACACGGGAGCGAGTAACGGCGGCTTGTCGGGAAATCCTCTGTTTGCGGCTGTTTGCGCGACTGCCTTTGCTTACGAGGGCTGGATTATCGCGACATCCATTAACGCGGAATTAAAGGATTCCAAGAAAAATTTGCCCCGCGCCCTGATTATCGGCGGCATCATTATCATTGGCGTTTATATTGCCTATTACCTTGGGGTTTCGGGCGGAGCGCCAGTTGCGGACCTGGTTGACAAAAACAAGGGCGCGATGGTTGCTTTTACCAACGTGTTCGGCAACGTGCTTGGCAATATTCTGAACCTGTTTATTGCCATTTCCTGTATGGGCGCCATGAATGGGCTAATGCTTGGCTGTACCAGAGGGATGTATGCGATGGCCTCGCGCGGCGAGGGCTTTGCCCCCAAAATCTTCACCCAGGTTGACAAAGAGACGAATATGCCCAACAATTCTTCCGTTGCAGGACTCTTTTTCAGCGCTATCTGGGGACTTTACTTTTACCTTTCCAATCTGGCAGAAACCTGGAAGGGGGCTTTCGTCTTTGACCCGTCCGAGATTCCCATTATTTCGCTTTACGCTCTTTATATCCCTATTTTCATTATGTGGATGGTGAAGAACAAGGATGAATCGGCTTTGAGAAGATGTATCCTTCCCTCTCTTGCTATTTGCAGCGCGCTCTTTATGATTTTCGCTTCCATTATCGGACACGGCATGGCTAACGTTTGGTATTTCATCGTTTTTACGGTGATTATGGCTATTGGCGCTATTCCTGTCATTCGCGGGAAAATCAAGGGCGCCGCTAAGAAATAAAACAAAAAAACAGGCGGTTAGCCTGTTTTTTGTTTATCATTTGGTAAAAAAGCAGATTTCGGGAGCGGAAACGCAAAGGACAGAGCCCTCTATTTTTTTCTTTGCGCTTTCCGCCTTTTCCTTGTCGGTAAAGATGCCGTAGACTGCCGTTCCGCTTCCGCTCATCACGCTGCCAACAGCCCCGCTTGCTATCATTTGGGTACGCAGGGTTGCCGCTTCCATACAGTTGGGAAGGACGGTGCTTTCAAAAATATTGTATAACGAGGAAAGGGGCTCTTCCTCGAAGAAGGAGAAAAGAGCATTATGCCATTGCCAATTATCCTCCTTGAAGTCGTCAAACATTTCATCCAATTCCCTATATGCCGAAACGGTAGAGGATTTTTCTTCCTTGGGCAAGGCAATCAAGAAGAAAAGTCCCTTGCTGTCCCAAGAATAGGGCGCTATTTTTTCTCCGCGCCCCGTGCAAAGCCTTGTGCCGCCGAGGATACAAAACGGAACGTCCGACCCGATTTCCGCGCCAAGCGCCAACAGCGCCTCAGCAGAAAGGGGGTTACCCGCCGCCAAATTCATCGCTCGCAAAACTGCCGCGGCATCGCTGCTTCCGCCGCCAAGACCCGCCCTTGCAGGAATGCGTTTCTGCAAGGCAATCATCACCGTGGCGCAGTAATCTGTCTTGTCCATGAAACGCTCTGCCGCTATATAGGCTAAATTCTGCGTTTCGTCTCCGACATCCTCTTCTCCCTCAATCTTCAAGGTGATGCAGCTGTATTCAGCAGGGGTGACGGTCAGGGTCACCTCGTCACACAAATCGACTGCGTGCATCACGGAACGGATTTCGTGATACCCGTCGCTTCTTTTTTTCAGCACGTCCAAGAAAAGATTGATTTTGGCATACGCCTTTTCCTTTATTATCATACTGCCACCTTCTGTCTTTTTTTCCATTTTACCATATTTTTTGAAAAAAACAATATTTTTTCCTTTTTTTGTAAATTTTCTTTTTTACCACTTGCATTCATTCATACTTTGTTGTACAATAATACTATCAGGAAATCTGCTTTTTGAAAAGCGGAAAGGGGTGGCTATGAAATTCTTTCGTCCTTCACGGCGATACACGACTGTGGCGATTTATGCCTGCGCTGTTTCCGCGCTGGCGATGCTGGTCGTCGCGGCAGTTATGAATATATCCGTGCTCACCTCTTGGCTGCAAAAAATCGGGCGCATCTTAACCCCTGTTCTACTTGGCTTTTTGTTTGCCTATATCCTCAACCCCTTGGTTAAGCTCTTTGAAAAGCTGTTGACCAAAATGAAGATGAAAAGGTCATCTCTTCGGCGGTTCGCCGCTATTTTACTGACGCTGGTTCTGCTTTCGCTCGTTTTGTTCCTGTTTGTTTACGTGATCGTTCCCCTTGTCATTGGCGATACGAAGATATTGGGGCAACGGCTACACATTTTTGCGACAAACGGGCTGGCTGCTTTGACAGAATGGGTGAAAAACCTCGGCTTTGAAATCACCATAGATACTTTCAGGACGGTTTTGGAGCAATACTGGAACAGAATCGTTGCTTATATGACGTCCTTTGGCGCGGGGCTTTTAACCTTCTCTTATCAGTTTATTATTGGCGTTGCGCTTTCCGCGCCCATCATTTACCACAAGGAGCATATCCGCGCCTGTGTCAGACAGTTTATGGCGGCAATCTTCCCCGCAAAAGCCTGCGTTTATGTCGAAAGGGTTGCCGACTATACCAACACGGCTTTTAGCAAGTACCTTGTCGGCAAAATTTTCGAGGCTGCCATTGTTGGCGTGCTGAACACCGTTTTCTATTATATATTCGGCGTTCCGTATCCTATGATTATCGCCATCATTATGACGGTAACGGACTTAATTCCCGCCATTGGTCCTTGGCTTGGCGGTATTCCCTGCGCGCTCTTGATCTGCACGGCAGACCCTTGGCGCGTGATTGCGTTTGTTCTTGTTTCTCTCGTTATTCAACAGGTGGACGCCAATCTTGTCGCCCCAAAGATACTGGGCGAGGCGGTTGGGCTGAACGGAATGTGGATTTTGATTTCCATTTCCATTGGCGGCGGCTTATTCGGCATTCCCGGAATGCTGCTCTCCGTTCCCGTTTTCAGCGTTTTCTATATGATACTTCGGGATTTTGCCAACGCGCGACTGGCTAAAAAGGGACACACGACGGACACTGCCGTTTACAAGGATTTATTTGCTTCCCGCGCATCCCACAGAGGAAGGCGGGTGTTTTTCCCCTTCTTGCGTAGAAAAAAGCACTTAGAGCACAACGACGATGAAACTGTATAATTTTATCCCACTTATTAAAGAAAGGAGTGCCGTATGAAAAAAATCAACGAAAAAATGTTTACCATTGCCGTCTATGCGCTTATCGTGATACTGTTTTCCGTTTTGTTCGGCGTGGTTTTCTTTAACCTCGGCACGATTTTCGGCTTTATTGGAAGAACGGCTGTCAAGCTCAGCTCTGTTTTCTACGCCATTATTCTGGCGCTTATTTTGCTTCCCGTGGTGCGCCGCTTGGAGAGGTTTTTTGCCAAAATCTTTGACCGCAAAAAGCCGCACCCCCGTCTTTGCTCGGGATTTGCCATTGCGTTCGCCTATCTTTTCGCCTTGATTTTGCTTGGCATTTCCTTCGGCTCGATTATCCCTGCCCTGATACAGGACGTTAACTATTTACAGGTAACCTTCTCAGAGCTTTTGCTTGCCTTGCGCAAGTTTTTGCAGCAAAGCGGAGAGGGTAACGGCATTTTGGCGCAGGTAGCGACGGCATTTGGCGACTATATCAACGAAAACATTTTCTCGCTTTTGCAAAACTCCTCTGCCCTGCTATCCCAAACGGTTGATATACTGTCCCGTATTGCCTCGGAGCTTACCAATATTTTTCTCGGCGTGATGGCTTCCATTTATATTCTGGCAGCCCGCTCGGTGATTTCGGGCGTTTCCGCTAAATTGATCGTGGCAATTTTCTCGCAAAAGGTTGCAACCAAGACGGTTATTGTCATCAAGCGTTTGTATTCCGATTTCTGCGCCTTCGCGGGCGGACGGATACTATCCTCTATTTGCTTCTCACTTGCCGCTTTCATCTTTTCCTGGCTTTTGGATGTTCCCTTGCTTTCTCTGATAACCCTGTTTTTGCTTGTATCGCACCTGATTCCCGTTGTGGGCTCGTTGCTTGGCGACGTTGGCGCGATTGTGCTGGTCTTCATTCTTATACCCGAAAAGGCGTTGTTCTTTGCCGCTATCATCATCGGACTTGAAATTCTGACCTCCCTTTTGCTCTTGCCCGCCCTGACGCCTCACAAGCTCCGTCCTTCTTTTGCTTTGGTTGCCGCTCTGGTTGTGGTTATGGGGGGACTTTTCGGTCCTCTCGGCGCGTTCTTCGCCGTTCCCCTTTATACCACTCTGTATGCAGAGCTTCACCCTCTCTTAACGCATCGCTTGGGCAAGAAAAATCTGCCCATTTCCACGGATGCCTATCGCGACTTTGACTTTTCCGCGCTTGTTGAAAGGAAGGAAAAGGAAAAAGCAGAGGAAGAGGCCCGTGACAAAGAGGACGGGGGCGACAGCGAGCGAGAAGAGGATACGGAACAGCCTTCCTCAAGCTCTCCCACCTGATGCTTTTTCCCAGTTTTGTTTTCTCTTAAAAAGCCGCCAAGATACTTTTTGGCGGCTTTTCTTTTGATTTGGAATATTCTTATTTATCGATATCGGTTCATTGCGTAACAGAACCGTCACCTTTGGCGGCAAGGTGCTCACGGTGAGAAAGGATGTGCTCCTCGCACTTTTCCTCGGGCATAAAGGCAAAGAGCGTTCGGTGAAAGCGGATGGCGTAGAGCATATCGTCCACGTCAAAGCGCATTTCTTTGTTGACGTGGTACTCGTCGAGCATAGCGTTCCATTCGATGAACTTTTGGCGCACCTTTTCCTGCGCCGACGGCAGGTTTTCTTGCGTAATCAGGTTTAATTTGAAGAGAACCTCGGGAATTTCAAAGATGTTCGTTTCAAAACTGCACAAATCAGACAAAACGGTGGTGATGTGGTGCTGGTCGCAGACGAGCAGGTCCTTCAAATAATAGGAATAGAGGTATCTTTTGATCATAACGCGCTCCTTTATAGGGAATGTGTCTATATTATGGCTATTATAGCACAAAGCTGCCACCGTGTCAAGAAAAGGTTCCCGCACCGAGCGGGTATCCTTTTTTCGCGGTGGTGGCGGAGCGCTCTCAAAAGTTTGGAAAGTGCCATCACATTTTGTATCAAAAAACACATTTTTCGTCAAAAACCTTCTACATTTCTATTGACAATCACACTGCCACGTGGTAAAATATTTTAAGTACATTATAGCCGAAAAAAGCAACCAAAAGGAATTTAGAAAATCGCTTTCAAGCCTCAGGACCTTAAAGGGCGGCGCTGATTGCGGCTTTTCGTTAAAAAGTTGGTTTTTCCGACAATAGAGGTATTGCGGTATTCTTATCGTCCTCTGCGTTGGCAGAGGTTTTTTGTTTTATACCGCCCTATACATCAATCAAAAAGACGGAGTAAGAGACAATGACAATCGTTGATTTATTAAACCAAAATGCCATTCAATACCCTGCCGAAACGGCTCTTGTGGAAATCAATCCACAGTTTGAGCCTTCCAGCCGCATAACCTGGAAGGATTACTCCTTGACACAGCCCACCGTTGGCGAGCCCTTTCGCCGCGAAATCACGTGGAAGGAATTTGAAAAGAGAGCCAATCGCTTTGCCAATCTTTTGCTGACAAGGGGTTGCCGCAAGGGAGATAAAATCGCCATTCTTCTGATGAACTCGATTGAGTGGCTCCCTATCTATTTCGGTGTTTTGAAGGCGGGGGCTATTGCCGCTCCTCTGAATTACCGCTATACTGCCGAGGAAATCAAATTCTGCCTGAAAAAAGCGGATTGCTCTATGCTGGTCTTCGGCCCCGAATTTATCGGAAGACTGGAAGACGTTTGCGCGGAGCTTACCGACGTGAAGCATATGTTTTACGTGGGCGAGGACTGCCCTTCCTTTGCGGACAGCTATGAGGATATGATTCCCTACTGTTCTTCTCACGCCCCTAAAATTTCCCTTTCGGAAGAGGACTACGCCGCTATTTATTTTTCTTCGGGCACGACGGGCTTTCCCAAGGCTATTTTGCACGCGCATCGCAGTTTGACGCACGCGGCTCTTACCGAGCAAAATCACCATTCGCAGACGCACGAGGACGTTTTTCTTTGCATTCCTCCCCTGTATCATACGGGCGCAAAAATGCATTGGTTCGGTTCCTTGGTGGTGGGTGGCAAGGCGGTGCTTCTGAAGGGAGCGCGCCCTGACTGGATTATCAAGGCAGTTTCGGACGAGCATTGCTCTATCGTCTGGCTTTTGGTGCCGTGGGCGCAGGATATTCTCGACGCCATTGACAGAGGCGAGATTGACTTAAAGGAATATAACACGGAGTCTTGGCGCTTGATGCACATCGGCGCGCAGCCCGTTCCCCCTTCCTTAATTCATCGCTGGTTAAAGGTTTTCCCCAATCACAAATACGACACAAACTACGGTCTTTCCGAGTCTATTGGTCCCGGGTGCGTGCATTTGGGGGTTGATAACGTAGACAAGGTCGGCGCTATCGGCAAGGCCGGATACGGCTGGACGGTGCGTATTGTAGACGAAAACGGTGCCCCCGCACAAAGAGGCGAGGTCGGTGAGCTTTGCGTGAAGGGTCCCGGCGTGATGCTTTGCTATTATAAGGACGAGCAAGCCACCAAAGAGGTGCTTCGCGGCGAATGGCTCTTTACGGGAGATATGGCGATGGAAGACAGCGATGGCTTTATTTATCTGGTTGACCGTAAAAAGGACGTCATTATCACAGGGGGAGAAAATCTCTACCCCGTTCAGATTGAGGACTTCATCCGCGCGCACGATGCCGTTAAGGACGTAGCGGTTATCGGTCTTCCCGACGCGCGTCTTGGCGAAATTGCCGCCGCTATCATTGAGGTGAAGCCCGGCAAGACCTTGACCGAGGACGAAATCAACGCATTCTGTATGAAATTGCCTCGTTACAAGCGTCCGCGCGCTATTATTTTCGCGGATATTCCCCGCAACCCCACAGGCAAGATTGAAAAGCCCAAGCTCCGTGAAAAATACTGCGCGGAAGGGCTTGTTACCGCACAAATCAAATAATTGCCTGACGAATTTTATCTGATGAAAGGATATTTTTACCATGAAAAAGCTTTTACTTGGAAATGCCGCTGTTGCCCGCGGCGCATATGAAGCAGGGGTGCATTTCGTTTCCTCCTATCCCGGCACGCCAAGCACCGAAATTACTGAGGCTATGGCTACCTATCCTGCCGAAGAGGTTTTTGTGGAATGGGCGCCTAACGAAAAGGTGGCGGCTGAGGCTGCCATTGGCGCTTCCATCGGCGGTGGACGCGCAATGACCTGCTGCAAGCACGTTGGTCTTAACGTGATGGCTGACCCTGTTTTCACAGACAGCTATATCGGCGTTGGCGGCGGTCTTGTTATCTGCGTGGCAGATGACCCCGGTATGCACTCCTCTCAAAACGAGCAGGATTCCCGTCATTATGCCAAGGCGGCAAAAATTCCCATGCTTGAGCCCGCGGATTCTATGGAATGCAAGGAGTTTACAAAGCTTGCCTTCTCTCTTTCCGAGGAGTTTGACACACCTGTATTCATCCGTCTTTCCACCCGCGTTTCTCACTCGCAAAGCATGGTGGAATTGAACGACAGAGAAAGCGTTACCGTTAAGCCCTACGAAAAGAACATTCCCAAGCACGTTATGATGCCCGCTATGGCAATCAAGCGCCACGTGGTTGTGGAAGAGAGAACGAAAAAATTGATTGCCTATGCAGAGTCTTCCCCTCTTAACACGGTAGAGGACAATGGCAGCGACATCGGTGTCATTACCGCAGGTATTGCCTATCAATATGCCAAGGAAGCCTTGGGCGACAAGGTGAACTACTGCAAGCTCGGTATGGTTTACCCCCTGCCCAAGCAAAAAATCCTGGATTTTGCCGCCTCTTGCAAGAAGGTATTTGTTTTAGAGGAATTGGACCCTGTTTTAGAGGATTACTGCAAGGCCCTTGGTATTGCGGTGATTGGCAAGGACGTATTCACCCTGCTTGGTGAATACACCCCCTCTATGATTGGCAAGGCAGTTTTGGGTCAAGGTGAAAAGAGCCATTCTGTGCCCCAAGAAGCTCTGCCTGCTCGCCCGCCTGTTTTGTGCCCCGGATGCCCTCACCGCGCTACCTTCTACGTATTGAAGAAGTTAGGCTTGACGGTTTCGGGAGATATTGGCTGTTATACGCTTGGGGCTGTGGCTCCCTTAGCCTCGGTTGATACGACCATTTGTATGGGCGCATCCATCAGTGCCGCTCACGGTATGGCGAAGGTCAGAGGCGCGGAATTCAACAAAAAATTGGTTTCCGTTATCGGTGACTCTACCTTTATGCATTCGGGTATCACGGGCCTTTCGGATATCGTTTACAACAAGGGCTGTAACACCGTCATTATTTTAGACAACTCCATTACGGGTATGACGGGACACCAGGAAAACCCCACCACAGGAAAAACCATTCGTGGCGAGGCGACAAGGCAGGTGGATCTGTTACTGCTTTGTAAGGGTCTTGGGATTGAGCGCGTGGTTGTGGTTGATCCGTTTGATATTGCGGCTTTTGAAAAAGCCGTTAAGGAGGAAACCGAAAGAGATGAGGTTTCCGTGATTATCGCCCAACGTCCCTGCGCTCTTCTGAAATCCGTCCGCTATACGGGAAAATGCAGGGTGACGGATGCTTGCCGCAAGTGCAAGCTCTGTATGAAGTTAGGCTGTCCTGCTATCAGCGTGTGTGATGACGGCACCATACATATTGACACTTCTCTTTGCAACGGCTGTGGGCTTTGCGTTTCGGTTTGTCCCTTCCACGCCATTGAGAAGACGGAAGAGTAATTCCTTAAAGCGAAAAGAAAGGATATGAGATTATGAACGTTATGATTGTCGGCGTTGGCGGACAGGGGACTCTGCTTGCCAGCCGTATTTTAGGAAATACCGTCATCGATTTGGGGTATGACGTTAAGGTTTCCGAGGTTCACGGAATGAGCCAAAGAGGCGGAAGCGTTTGCACCTACGTAAAATTTGGCGAAAAGGTATACTCCCCCATTATCGACAAGGGAGAGGCAGATATCATTCTTGCCTTTGAGATGCTTGAAGCCTACCGCGCCCTACCCTATTTGAAAAAGGGCGGTAAAATGATTGTCAACAACCAAAAAATCAACCCGATGCCCGTTATTACGGGTGCTGCCGCTTATCCTGCGGATATTTTGGAAAAGCTCGCCGCAGTAGCTGATGTTACCGCGCTTGACGCACTGACTATGGCAGAAGAGGCAGGAAGCGGAAAGGCAGTAAACGTGGTGCTTTTGGGCGTTTTAGCGAAGAACACCTCTATTGACTACAAGGCTTGGCAGACTGCCATAAAGGCAACCGTTCCGCCGAAGTTCTTGGAAATCAATCTCTCTGCCTTTGAAGCAGGCTACCGTTTGGCATAAAATCAACCGTTGCATTAGCAACAGATAGGAAAAATGATGGAACAAACAAAAAAACACGAAAGGCTTTGGATATTCTTATATATCGCCTTTTCCTTTCTCTTTCTCGTCGCCTTTATTTTGCTTTCTATGCTTGTAGAGCCCTTTGCCGCCTTTTCCGGTGCGCACCCTTATCTGATGGGATTTTTCAAGTTTGCGCTTTTAGCAACGGCGGGGGAGCTGATTTCCTGCCGTATGGCAAGCGGAAAATGGGCAGCCCCCTCTTACATTCTCGCGCGGTGGCTTATCTGGGGCGTTATCGGCATTTGGATCACCTATATGATGAAAATTTTTGGAACGGGTGTTGCGGGGCTGATGGGAGTCGGTCTTTTGCCCTCGGTTTCTATCCCTTGGCTGCAAACTCTGCTTCGTGCGTTCTTTATCAGCGTAACGATGAACGTTTGCTTTGCGCCGACCTTTATGGCGGTACATAAATGCTCGGACACGTATTTAGCGCTTCGCGCTGAAAAGCAAGGAAAGGTAACGCTTTTTGAGGTTATAAGCGCCATTGATTTCCGCCGCTTCGTTTCCTTTACGCTTTTCAAGACCGTTCCTCTTTTCTGGATTCCCGCGCATACCGTAACCTTCCTGCTTCCCAGCCAATATCAAGTGATTTTGGCGGCAAGCCTTTCGGTTGCGCTTGGTATTATTCTTAACTTGAACAGAAAGGGCTCATAAAGAAATGAACAACAAGGACATTGATTTTCTCCCGCGCGAGCAGCTTCGCGCATTACAGCTTGAGCGTCTGCAAGACACCGTTCGACGCTCTTATGAAAAGGTGGAGTGCTTCCGTCGCCGTATGGACGAAAAGGGCTTGAAGCCCTCTGATGTGAAGGACTTAAAGGATTTGGCGCGATTGCCCTTTTCCTACAAGCAGGATTTGAGAGATTATTATCCTTACGGTCTTTTTGCCGTACCGCTCGACGAGGTTGTACGTGTACACGCTTCTTCCGGAACAACGGGAAAGCGCATTGTGGTAGGCTACACACAAAACGACTTGGAAATGTGGGCAGATACCACCGCCCGTATGCTGACGAGCCTTGGGGTGACGGAAAAGGACGTTGTGCAGGTCAGCTTCGGCTACGGGCTTTTCACCGGCGGCTTCGGATTGCACGCAGGCGCTGAAAAGGTGGGTGCCACCGTTATTCCGATGTCCTCGGGTAACACGCCCCTGCAAATTCAGACAATGATTGATTTTGGCGCAACGGTGCTTTGCTGCACGCCCTCTTACGCTATGTATATGGCAGAAGAGGTGGGGAAGATGGGCGTCAAGGATCAGCTGAGCTTGAAGGTCGGTATTTTCGGCGCGGAGCCCTGGTCTGAGAATATGCGTCACAAGATTGAAGAGGGCCTTGGCATTAAGGCATACGATATTTACGGTCTTTCCGAGGTGCTTGGTCCCGGCGTTTCCTGTGAATGTCAGGCACAAGCGGGTATGCACGTGCGCGAGGATTATTTCATTGCGGAAATCATTGACCCCGAAACACAAGAGGTGTTGCCCGAGGGAAGCGAGGGTGAGCTTGTTTTCACCTCTCTTGCCAAGGAAGCCTTCCCCGTTATCCGTTACCGCACCCGCGATATTTGCCGCTTAATTCCCGAGATGTGTCCCTGCGGACGCACCCATTTGCGTATGGCAAAGCCGCAAGGCCGCACGGATGATATGATGATTATTCGCGGCGTTAACGTGTTCCCCTCTCAAATTGAAGAGGTGCTTTTGCGGGTATGCGGCGATAAGATTACGCCCAATTACCAGATTGTTTTAGACCGTGTCAACCACAACGACACGTTTGACATCAACGTGGAGATGAGCCCTTCCTTCTTTACGGATGACATCAAGTCCATTGAGTGCTTGGAGCGCAACATTGTGGAGAGCCTGCGCTCTGCCTTGGGCATTGGCGCCAAGGTGCATCTGGTCAACCCCAACTCCATCGTGCGCAGCGAGGGAAAGGCGAAGCGGGTTCTGGATTTGAGAAAGGACAAAATCTAAACACCGCCAAGCAACCATTAAAATCAGAAAGGACAGATATTATGCTTATCAAACAACTTTCCGTTTTTCTTGAAAACAAGCAGGGCAAGCTCCGCGCCGCTTTACAGGTTCTGGCAGACAAGGGCGTGAACATCAGCGCGCTCTCCTTGGCAGATACCAGCGATTTCGGTATTCTTCGCCTGATTGTAGACGACCCTGAAAAAGCGAAGGAGGTTCTGACAGAAACAGGGGTGGTGGTTTTAATCAGCCACGTGCTTGCCATCGCAATGGACGACGTGCCCGGCGGTATGGCGGAAATTTTGCATCAGCTTGCCGATGCGGAGCTGAACATTGAATATATGTACGCTTGCGTAGGACGGCAAAGCGGAAAAGCCCTGACCATTATGCGCTTGGACGACACCAAGCGCGCCGAGGAGCTTTTATCCAAGGGCAAGCACGGGCAAGTGAACCCTTCGGACATTTACCGCCTGTAATCTTGATTTTGGTAAAAGACATAGCGCTTATGAAAGGAAACAGATATGGATTTTTGTATTTCAAACAGAATGAAGGATATGCGCGGCTCTGCCATTCGTGAAATTTTCAAGTATGCCGCCAATCCCGAGGTCATTTCTCTGGCAGGCGGAAATCCCGCCCCCGAGCTCTTCCCCGCCGATGCGCTGGCGGACCTTGCCTACCGCTTTTTGAAGGAAGAGCCTGTGCTTTCCCTGCAATACGGCATTACAGAGGGCTATATGCCCTTGCGCCAATACATCAAGGAACGCTTGGCAAGAGTGGAAAACATCTGCCGCGAGGGCGATGATACCATTGTGGTATCGGGCGCGCAGCAGGGCATTGAGCTTCTTACCAAGGTTTTGGTGAATGAGGGGGACACGGTTATCGTGGAAGAGCCGAGCTTCATCGGGGCTACCAACGCCTTCCGTTCTTACGGGGCGCATTTGGTGGGGGTTCCCGTAAAAGAGGACGGTATGGACGTTGAGTGGTTAGAAAAGGCGCTGCAAGACAACAAAAACGTGAAGTTCATTTACACCATTCCCACCTTCCAAAACCCCACCGGCACCACGATGTCGCTTGAAAAACGCAAGAGCGTGTACGCCTTGGCGAAAAAATACGGCGTTTTGATTTTGGAAGACAACCCTTACGGCGACCTTTCCTTCTCGGGTGAGCGCTTCCCCACCATCAAGTCTATGGATACCGAGGGGATTGTCGCTTACAGCGGCTCCTTCTCCAAGGTGTTAGCGCCCGGGCTTCGCATCGGCTTCTTGACGGCGCCTGCCGCGCTCATTCAAAAAATCGTGGTGGCGAAGCAAATTTCCGACGTGCACACCCCAATGTTAACACAGCTTATCAGCCACGCTTATCTGACCGAAAACGATTTGGAAGAGGACATTGTAAAGACCAGAGCCAACTACGCGCACAAATCTCAAACGATGATACAGGCAATGGAAGCCTATTTCCCTAAGGACGTGCGCTTTATCCGTCCTCTTGGCGGGCTTTTCATCTGGTGCGATTTAGGGCACGGCATTGACACCCTTGCTCTCTCAAAAAAAGCCGTTGAGGAAAAGATTGTTTTTGTTCCAGGAAACACCTTTATGGTGGATATGGACACGGTTTGCTCAACCCTGCGACTCAACTTCTCTACCGCCTCGGACGAAAAAATCACCGAGGGCATTCGCCGCTTGGGCGTTGTGTTTAACAAGGTTTTGGCATAAAATAAAAAATCCTGCGAAGCAGGAAGAGCCGCTTTTGCATCGCTCTCGCTTCGCAGGATTTTTTTTGCAATTTATTATTTTTCAAAAAGCGCCGCTGTGATATCCGCGGTCATACGCGCGTGATCCTCGGCATAAGGAACGCCCTCGGCAAAAACAAAGGTTTCCTTTTCCACAATGCGCTTGTTCTCGGTGTCAAGACAGAGCACGCAAAAGGACAGCTTCTTTCCCGTTTTTTTCTCATACATACGGTCAAGGAACAAAAAGCCGCTATATATTTCGTGATTGCTTTCGTCCTTTAACGCATAATCCACATCGGGAAAAATGGTGATGCTTTCGCCCTTTTCCAGATACGCAAGCGCCTCTCTTAACGTTTTGAGCGCCAAGGCACCCTCTCCTCTATGCACGGGAATCATTTTCATAGAACGCAAAATGGGGGGAACGGCAAGCGCGGCAAAAAAGGCAAGAATCGTACCGAAGAATTTACGGATCGGGCTATTGGAATAGCGCGCGGTAAAGGTGTAATTCCGATATTGGCGGAAGCAGGTTGAAAAACGGAAAAAGACGGAAAGCCCAAAAAAATGGGTATCAAAGGGCATAGAAGCCGCCAAGGTCACAGGACCCTTCATATTCATATGACGGCATAGGTACACCGTTGGTTCATCCGGCTCGGAGAAGGTAGCATGATACCGCGGCAAAAAGGGACGGGCAAAAAAGCGGACGACACGGAGCAAGAACCCGTAAAAATAGAAGGTTTTATTCCGTTTGGGAGCAAACACCCATCTCCTTTGTATATGATAAGAGAAGAACGCAAGCACAAGGTCAAAAAGCGCTTTGGCTGCGGACAGCAAAAAGGGCACAAAAATAAAGTGACCTAAAAGAACGGTAAAGCCGTACGATACCGAAAGCTGGATGGTCCAAAGGAGATAATAGCGGAAGATCGGGCGCACGCCCTTTCCTCTGAAAGCAAACCGATTACCGAGGAAATTAACGATGGACGAACAAACGCGGGCAATGGCTGTCGCAATCAGAATTCTGACTGCCATATCAAGCCCCGCGAAGCAAAACTTGGAGATAAGATAGAAGAGCAGCACGTCCAAAAGCGCGGACGCCACAGAGGAAACAAAATAGAAGCCAAACTCTGAAAACAAGACGCCAAGCACGTCCAAGGAGTCACGGAAGGGGCGGAAATGAGAAACCTTCTGCTCGGTTTCTTCCTGCTTGTGATAGACGGTTTCTATTTCTACCTGATGAAACAGAACGCCCTTTTCGTGCAAGGCTATCAGTACCGCCGTTTCATAGGAAAATCTATCCCCTTCCACCTCAAGCATACGAGGCAGAAGTGAATGAGAAAAGCCTCGCAGACCCGTTTGGGTATCTTTGAGGGAAATGCCAAAGCGACCTTCGAGTAATTTTGCCATAACGGTATTTCCAAACCGACTGCGGAAAGGAACTGTTTTGCGCGAAAAATTGCGGACACCCAAAACCAGAGCATCGGGATTTTTTTGCGCTTTTTTCATCACCCGCAGCACATCGGGAACAGTATGCTGCCCGTCACAGTCGGCAACGGTATAAACGGTATCTTGGGGAAGGTTTTGCAAGCAGTACCGAAACGCCGTCTTCATCGCCGCTCCCTTTCCCTTGTTTTCGGGATGGGTTAAAAGGGTCGTGCGCGGCAGCTTGGCAATTTCTTCAAAAATAGAGGAAAAGGCTTCGCCGCTTCCGTCGTCCACAACGATAAGGCTGATATGAGAATTGCGTAGCAGGGATGCGGCATATGTTACAAAGCTCTCTTCCGGCTCATAGGCGGGAATGATAACAAAGGCGTTCTTTGCCAATTCATGCTTCATACAAAGCTCCTTTCTGCCGCTATGGGCGGCACAAACGGTCATTGAATCAGATGATTTCACACAGTAATTATATAAGAAAAATTTTATATGGGCGTTTCTTCCTCTTTTTTACTTTGAGAAACGGCGGCTATCTGCCTTTTATTCTCCTTGGAGTAGAGGAAGAAGGAAAGCAGAACAAAGCCTGTTGCCAAAATCAGGGGATAAAGCATCACTTCATCACGAAGCACGGGAAAAAGAGGAGAGGACAATGCCAAAAGCAAAAGGGCGTACAGGAAAAACGCGCTTACCTTGCCATACCATCGCGCGCCGTAGGCTCTTCCCGTTTTGCCTACAACCAAAATTCCCTCAAACGCCAAATAGAGCTCCTTCACGAGCAAAAGGACAAAGAGGAAAGCGGCATAACGCACCTTAAAGGACAGGGCGCCGAACAAAATCAAAAACGTTATTTTATCGGCAACAGGGTCAAGCACCTTCCCAATTTCACTGACCATATGAAAGCGGCGGGCAATGAACCCATCCAAAACGTCACTCAAACAGGATAGCGCGAAGAGGAAAAGAGCGCTTTCGCCTCTTTCATTCCAAAACGCCTCTGCGACCATAGGCGCTAAAACAATGCGAAAAAGCGTCAGTATATTGGGGATTGTAAAAATATCCTTTTTCAAATGGCAAGGCAAAGTCATTTCTTTATCCTTTCTTGGCAAATAGCATATGGCTATTATTGCCGAAAAAACAAAAAAATTTCAATCCCGATATATGCCAGTAAAAATGCCAAGATAATCATATTTGGCATATAATAGTATACAAAACAAAAAGCTGTTTTGCCACCCAAAGCCGTGAACATTCTGTAAACTTCATCGCTTTTTCCTTCTTTTTTTGCTTATTTCCTGCTTTTTTCCCCTTTTTATTTTTCTCTTGCCAAAAAGAAAATTTTGCGCTATAATATAGGCGTAAATTAAACGCCAAGACACCTTGCTTTTTTGCTTTCTTGGCGGAACGGAGAAACGTATGAAAGAAATAAGTCCCGAGAGCGCCCATCGCGCTTTGCAGTATCAAGCCTTTATCAACGCCCCGCAACCGACTGTGACCGTTTTCAAGACCGTTGACGTGACAAGGCTTTATCGACTTTCCCGCCGCAATCAAAAATTCAACACGATGCTTTGCTACTGTGTCGGCAAGGCGGCGCTTTCCGTTCCCGCGTTCAAATTACACGTGGAAAACAAAAAGCTATACCTCTTGGAAGAGCCCTATGCCGTCAGTCTTGTTGTTCCCAATAAAATGGGCGGCATCAACATTTGCGAGGTGCCCTTTACCGAGGACTATGCCCTTTTTGCAAGGCATTACGAGGAAAACACCGCAAGGGCTTATGAAAAATGTGAAAACGTCAGCAAAGAAGGAAGCGTGTTGGTTGGCACCTCGGCGATGGTGGAAACGGAGATTGACGGCATTGTCAATTTGTATTCCGAGGCGTTCAACAATCCCTTTTTGTGCTGGGCAAGATACAAAAAGCAGGGACTGCGCAGAAAGCTCCCTTTTTCCTTCCAGTTTCACCACGTGCAAATGGATGGGGCTGATGCCTGTCGCTTTTTGGCGGCGCTCGAGCGTGAGGTCAAAGCCTTTTCCTGTAAATAACTCGTTTTTTCAAGGAAATGGATTTAATTGTAAATAAAATCAAAAAGCTCTTGACTTTTCAAAAAACATATGCTATAATTCTTTGGTGATTTGGATTGGAAACAATCCATCTCCTTGCCGCGACAGCGTTGCGGCCAAAAGTCCATAAGGAGGTAAGAAAAATGGAGAAAATGACTGGCTCTTATGAGCTTCTCTTTTTCATCAAGGGCACTCTTTCCCAAGAGGAAGCCGCTGCTGTTCAAGAGAAATTCACCACACTCATTGCCGAAAACGGCGAGCTTGTAAAAGTTGATGAGTGGGGCAAGCGCAGACTGGCATACCCCATTGACAAGATCAATGAAGGTTACTATGTGTTAGTCGCGTTCAAAAGCACCACCGATTTCCCCGCTGAGCTTGACCGCTTGCTTGGTATCAACGACGCAGTTCTGCGCGCGATGACCATGCGTGTCGAGGAAGCGAAATCGGCTCCCATTGCGGCAGAAGAAGCACCTGCTGCTGAAACGGTTACTGAATAAGACCGACCAAAAAAATTCCGAGAAAGGTGAATACCGATGGCAAGTTTCAACAAAGTAATTTTAATTGGTAATTTAACGGCTGATCCTGAATTAAAGCAGACTGCCCAAGGCACCTCTGTTTGCAGCTTCACCTTAGCTGTCAACCGTCGCTATTCCCGTCAAGACCAGGCGCAAACCACTGATTTTATCAATATCGTGACTTGGCGTCAGCAGGCGGAATTTGTTGCTAAGTATTTCAAAAAAGGTCATCCCTACTTGGTTTGCGGTCAGCTTCAAACAAGAAGCTGGACAGATGCGCAAGGCAACAAGCGCTATACCACCGAGGTTGTGGCAGATGAGGTTTCCTTCGTGGAAAACAAGGCTTCCGCTAACGGTGGCGCCGATACGAATGACGCAGGATACGCGCCCTCTGCTTACGGCACTCCCGCTTACCAAAACGGAAGCACACCTGAATTTGAAGAGGTACAAAGCGGCGACGACAGCCTGCCCTTCTGACCTTTGCGGTTTTTGCACTCACCGAAAACCGTTTGTATGCAGTGAGAATGAAATGAAATAAGGATTGATAAAAATGGATAGAAGCGATTCTCAGCGTTCTTTCCGTCAAAACAACCACAGACGCAAGAAGGTCTGCGTGTTCTGTGCGGAAAAAGCTACCGCTATTGACTACAAGGATGTAGCGAAGCTTCGCAAATTCATTTCCGAGCGTGCTAAAATTCTTCCCCGCCGCGTTTCCGGCACCTGTGCCGAGCATCAACGCGCCCTGACGGTTGCAATCAAGCGTGCTCGCTATATGGCTTTGCTTCCTTACACAGCTGATTGATAGAACGAACCGAAAGTAGCTGTCTCGAATGCGAAATGAAAAGCGTTTGAGGCAGCTTTTCTTATTGATTGAAAAGAGAGGCTAACAAAATGATTCACTCTGACCTGCACATTCACAGCGAATTTTCCTATGATTCTTCTCTTCCCTTGGAGATTATTCTTTCAGAGGCGAAGAAGCGCGGTTACAGACAGATTGGCATTACTGACCACTTGAACCTGCCGAATGACAAGTTTATCGGGTGCCTTTCTGCATCCGCCAAGCACGTATTGGAAGCAAAAAAGAATCACCCCCAGCTTTTGCTTGGCGTGGAGCTAACCCCCATTGAAAAGCCTTTTTTTGATTTTTACCTTGACCACCCTGACCTTTTGGGCTACTCTCCCGCAGGCTACACGCCCCCTACTGAAAACATAGCCATTCCCTATCCCTTAGAAATGGCAATGACCAAGGATGAGCTGATGTCCTACGGCGTGCAATACGCCGTTGCCGCCGCCCATGGCTATATTGACACGCCTTACCCCGATGTACACGATAAAATAGCCGCCATTGCCGCTTGGGAGAGAATGCAGCTGTACTTAGCCGCCGATGAGCGCACCACCATTCTCGGACATCCCTACTACCACGGGCTTCAAATTTGGTATGACGATTTTTCGGTCATTCCTTACTCCACCCACGAGGAGCTCGCCGCCGCCTTGAAGGAAAACGGCAAGTACATTGAAATGAACGTTGATATGCTTGTCAATCCCAAGACTACGGAGCTGTTCCGCCACCAATACGCGGAATATATGCGCTTTATGTTTGAGGCGGGCGTGCGCGTTACCTTCGGCTCGGACAGCCACAACGCTTACCCCGACAGAAGAAACGAGATTATTCCGTATTTAGAGGCTGTTGGCTTCCGTGACGGGGATTTCAGCGAGCTTGACCCTCTCGACCTTTGGCAATAAACGACAAAAAGAGCAGCAAGGGAGAAAGATCTCCGCTTCTGCTCTTTTGATTTTTGACTTTATTTACTTTTTTCTATCAACTTCTTGGCAAATTCGTGGTTCTTCGCGCCTGCCGCTAAAACGGAAACAGGACGGCGAAGGTCTATCTCTGCCCCTTCCATCGTGGTAACAACGCCGCCTGCCTCCTTGATGAGCAAAACACCCGCGGCAAAATCCCAAACAGACAAAATACATTCAAAGAAGATATCGAGTCTGCCTGCGGCAAGATAGGCAAGGTCAAGAGAGGCAGCGCCCGAGCGGCGCACGTCGCTGCACGAAACAAAGAACGCTTCAGCAAGACGGAAGGTTAAGGGCGCTAAATCCTTGCGGTAGGGAGAGGTGCCAAAGCCCACAATGGCGTGCGCGCTGTCGCGCCTTGAAACGGATATTTTCTTCCCGTTGACAAACGCGCCCTTTCCCTTCTCTGCGGTAAACATTTCATCAAGATATGGGTCATAGACGAGGGCAAGCACCGCTTCCCCTTTGGAA
Organism: Clostridia bacterium; assembly: GCA_017936565.1. Taxonomy (GTDB): domain Bacteria; phylum Bacillota; class Clostridia; order Oscillospirales; family CAG-272; genus UBA1740. Next base: position 1,574 of record JAGBFG010000018.1, on the reverse strand, counting down.
ATCATCGCAACGGAAATGGCAGAATGCCGATACCCGTGAACAAAATTCGCCGTGCCGTCAATGGGGTCAATGACAAAGCAATGCGCTTCGTTCAAAACGGCGGTGTCATTTTCCTTTTCTTCCGCAAAAAACACAGCATCAGGCAAAAGGGCACGGATGCCGTCAAGCAAAAAGCGCTGCACGGCTATATCGTATTCCGTAACCATATTGGCGGCGTCTCCCTCTTTTTCCTTGACCTTTCCGCCTGCTTCCAATTCCTTGGCAGAGAGCATCATTTTCCCTGCTTGCTTTATCATTTCACATAGACCTTTGAGTATCTCGTTCATTTCCTTCTCTCTTTTCTCTCTTCTCTTAATACGCGGGTGGCTCTTCGGGCAGGGGCGCTTCCTCGTGGGGTGCTTCCCAAGCATAAGAAGAGGCTTGTGCTTTCTCCTTCGGTGGAAATACAAAGGTGACCTTTCCATCCTTTTCCAGCTGTAAGAAGGCGGAAAACGGCTTGCCTGTTTTTTGAGAAATAAAGTCCTCGTGCAAAACGGTTTTGCCCCTTTCAAGCAATTCCTTCATATCGGAAAGGGTAACGGTGTGCGACAGAATACGCATTTTAACCGAGAAATTGCACCCTTCCTTATACCCCGAGCATCCGTAGCCAAACGAGGTGCGGCGGATTTCTCTCTGACAGAGAGGACAAGCGCCGACAGTATCGCCCACGTAGCCGATGTCCACCTTGCCCGTTTTCGCCTCGGTGAAGACCCTTTGGATTTCCTCGGTGGCAAGGGCAACGCTTTGGGCGACAGACATTTTACCGTGGAACACCCTTTTGAGCGCTTTGCCCATTTCGCAGGTTTTATACTTGTCCATATCAATCTCTAAATCCCGCAGGGATTCCATCAGGGCTATTCCCCCCGGAAGAATGGTATAGACGTCCTTTTTCAGGTCAATGTACCCGCTTTTGCGCGCGTTGTCAATGATGCCCGTTCTTGTGGCTTCCGTGCCAAGCTCAACGCCCTCGAACATTGCCCGATACTCCTCGGCATCGTCCTCGCCCAGCTCCCCGTTTTCCTCTTTTTCCTTTTGGGCTGCTTTTTCTTCCTTGAAGGGATTTTTCAGGTACTGGTTCAGGGTTTCAATGGTATAGTGCTTGGGCGGTGTGGTTTCCTTCTCGGTAGGGGCAAACGCGATATTGACCGCATCACCCTCGGAAAGCTTGGGAAGGATTTTATCCTTCTGCCCGCCGTCATCATATTTCGTCCAGCCTGCCTGCAAAATAGAGGTGCCACGCAGGGTGAACTCTTCCAAATCCCCCACGGCAATTTTTATTTCAGTTTTGGCGGCTATACAGTCTTCCTTGCAGAAAACGGCGACAAAACGGCGGAATATGGTGGAATACACCTGCTTTTCGCTTTCGCTCAATGCGGAAAGAGGGGGAATTTTGTGGGTGGGGGTTAAGGCGGAGTGTGACTCTATCTTACTGTCGTCAAAAATCGTTTTTCCGTCACGGAAGGCAACAGGATAGCCAAGCTTCCCGACCTCGGCAAGAATGCGGCGCACCTTGTCCTTTTCGGCAGTCGCCATAT
>JAGBFG010000017.1 GCA_017936565.1 Clostridia bacterium | reverse complement strand
TAGTATACCACACTCTTTTTTATTTGTCAACCCCTTTTTTTCATTTTTTTCACTTTTTTTAACCTTTTTTCGCTTTTTGGCGTTTTGCGCATTTTCTTCCCTCTTTTCCTCCCTTTTTTTGACTTTTTGTCAAGAAAAGGCTTTGTGTATATCCTTGACCATTTTTCAAAATAATATACAAGGACTCTTCTATTATTAAGAAAGGACAAATTATATGCTTGCAATTATCATTCGTTCGCTCATTATATACGCGATTTTAACCTGTATGCTTCGGGTGATGGACAAAAGGCAAATAGGCGAGCTTCAAATTTCCGAGCTTATCACCACCCTTTTGCTTTCCGAATTGGCGGCAATGCCTATTGAAAACCCTGACGTTCCACTTTCGTTTTTTATTATCCCCATTCTTTTGCTTGTAGCGTTAGAGCTTTTTATCAGCGATTTGAAAAACCGTATTCCTTTCTTGAAAAAGGTTTTTGAAAGCCCGCCTGCCGTTTTGGTGCGTTATGGGGAGCCCGACCAAGAGGAGATGCAGCGCATGCGCGTTTCCGTAGAGGAGCTGCTTTCCGCCTTGCGCTTAGAGGGAATCACCAGCATAAAGGACGTGGCATACGCCATTTTAGAGCAAAACGGAAAGCTGTCCGTCATACCAAGGGCAGAGCAAAAGCCTGCTTCACTTGCCGATCTGTCACTCCCTGTCACCGAGACGGGCATTTCTCACGCCCTCGTTATTGACGGCGAAATCATCAAAGAGGAATGCGCCTTTTGCAAAAAGGACGAGGCGTGGATACGCAAAACCGTTTCCCGTTACGGCTGCGCGTTGAAGGACGTATTTTTACTGACGGTGAACGATGCGGAAGAGGTTGTTTGCATCAGAAAAAAGAAAAAGGGCGAAAAGGAGGAGCTGACGGTTTGAAAAACATTTTTATTACTTTATTTCTTTTGGGGATTATATCCGGCTTTACGCTTTGGAACACCCTGTCGGTTGTTTCCCATCTTACTAGAGTAGAGGATGCACTTGCCGCTTTTCCCGATCCAACCGAGGAAAACCAACAAGAGCAGCAGCTTGCGCTTGAAAGACTCAAAGAAGAGTGGGATAAAGGGCACTTGCTTTTTCACGCTTCCTTTATACGAAGCGGACTTCGCGGAAGCGAGGACACCCTTTGTCAGTTAGAGGGGGCTATTCAAACAAAAGACCCGACAGAATACAAGATTTCTCTTGCCTGCTTGCGCCATTCTCTTTTTTCCTTGCGCAAGACCGTTCTGCCGAGCCTTTCGTATATATTATAATGTAACCTTTTAGCGAAAAAGATTTTCGTTTTTGTCGTACAGTCCCGTTCGCACGATAGAATAGGACTCTTCGAGCAGACTGCCTGACAAAACCCCCGTTTGCTGCTTCAAATAGGAAACCAGATATTCGGGATTCAAAAATTTTTCGTTATCCACAGACAGCCGCGCCGCAATTTCAAGGCACCCGTCCTGTAAGGACACCCCAGCGGTGCGCACCATAGAGGAAATATCGGTATCCTTCTCTCCGCTTTTGGTGCGTTTCAAGACGACCAGAGGCTCTTTATTTAGCAATTCCTCGCATTTTTGCGCCAGCGCCTCGTCTGCGCCCTTGGTTTTTATAACGATTTGGTAATCCGAAAAGCAAATATCCGTAAATTTGGTTTGGGCAGCATATGCTTCCATTACCAAGCATTCCTTAGTCAGATTTTTATTCAACGCCTCAACAACCGCCTCATAATTCACTCTTTTGTTGATTTTCACATCCAAAAGCTCATAAAGGCTTTGAAGACCAATAGACATAGGCGTGGAAAAGGAAAAGCGGGGACGGGGGTTAAAGCCCTCGCTATACCAAAGGGGAAGCCCCGAGCGAACCAAAACCTTTTCAAAGGTGCGAACCAAATCAAGATGCGAAATGTATTGCAAGGCGCCCGTTTTGGAAAAACGGATACGCAGGTTAGCGGCGGGATATAAAACAGCTTCGTCTGCGATTATTTGCACCATCTTGTTTTCCCTCCCAACTGATTTGCCCCGCAACCGTTACAATGCTCCGCGCAGCTGGGCGTTGTCTGACACGCATAGGCGCGGGCGTATTCTCTTTTCAGATACTCCTTGCTGACGCCGCAATCAATCACATCCCAAGGCAAGCATTCCTCCAAGCCAAAGGAGCGGTTTGCGTAGAAGGAAGGATCAATATCGGCTCTTTTGAATATATCCATCCATTTTTCAAAGTTAAAATACTCATCCCAAGCATCAAACATCATATTTTCTTCCGCGGCAAGCAAAAGCGCCTTAGAAAGACGCCGATCCCCCCTGGCAAACACCGCTTCCACGTGGGAAACCTCTGCGTCGTGCCATTGATAGCGAATCTTTTTGTCGGTAATCGCCTCTCTTAAATACGCTTGCTTTTCTTTGAGCGCCTCGATGGTGTCCTGCCCCACCCACTGAAAAGGAGTAAAGGGCTTGGGCACAAAGCAGGAAACGCTGACCGTCACCGAAACAGGACGGGCTTTATTGCGATTTGGCGTCATATAAAATTGATGAACGACCTTTTTGCCCAAGTCGGCAATGCCGAGGATATCTTCCTTTTCTTCGGTGGGAAGCCCGTTCATAAAATACAGCTTGACGTTGCTTTTGCCCGCGCCAAAGGCGATACCAACCGCCTGCAACAAATCCTCTTCGGTCACGTTTTTATTGATAACGTCGCGCAGGCGCTGCGTGCCCGCCTCAGGGGCAAAGGTGATACCGCCCGTACGGACGGAAGAGACCTTTTTCATCAGCTCCTCGGAAAAGCTGTCGATGCGCAAGGATGGCAAGGACAGGCTGACGTGCTTTTCATCTGTCCATTCCAAGAGCATATCCGTCAGCTCGGCAATACGAGAATAGTCACTGATGCTCAAAGAAATCATAGAGATTTCTTCATAGCCTGTGTTTTCGTAAAGACATTTGGCAAGCTTACATAGCTTTTCGGGAGATTTTTCACGGATAGGTCGGTAAACCATTCCCGCTTGGCAAAAGCGGCATCCTCGGATGCACCCGCGGTTGACCTCTAAAACCACACGGTCATGGACGGTTTCAATATAGGGCATCACCAATTTTTCAGGATATACAGCCTCGTCCAAGTCCCGAATAATACGCTTGCGCACCTGTTTTGGAATGTCGTCATACAGGGGCGTATATGCCTGTATAGTCCCGTCAGCGTGATAGCTGACCTCATAAAGAGCGGGCACGTAAAAGCCCTCTATTTTGGCAAGCTCCCGCAAAAAGCCCTTTCTGGTATAGGTGCCTTCTTTTTTCATTTTGGCGTAAAGGGCGCAAAGCTCAGGCAGAGCCTCTTCTCCCTCTCCAATGCTGAAAGCATCAAAGAAGTCGGCGATAGGCTCAGGGTTATAGGCGCAAGGGCCGCCGCCCAAAATAATGGGCGCATCCTCTCCTCTGTCACGGGACAAAAGGGGAATATCGGCGATTTTAAGCATATGAATGGCAGTTGTATAGCACATTTCATACTGCAAGGTAAAGGCGACAATATCAAAATCCTTTACCGCATCGCCGCTTTCCTGCGCAGAAAGGGGAATGCCGTATTCCTTCATTTTCTCGTCCATATCCGTCCACGGCGCATATACACGCTCACACCAAACGTTTTCCTGACGGTTTAATGCCTCATAAAGAATACGCATACCTAAATTAGACATACCGATTTCATATGTATCGGGGAAGCAAAAGGCAAAGCGGACGTCTACCTTTTCTTTGTCCTTGATAATACTGTTAAATTCTCCCCCTGTATATCTGCCGGGCTTGCTGACAGACTTCAAAATGCCCGATAACAACTGGTGATTCAAAATTTCCTCCTAAAACGGTTGCCGTTTCGTTTTTATTTTTCCGTTTCCTTCTGCTTTTTCTTTGGCGTTTTAGGACGGCGAATACACCAACGCGTCCACATAACCGTGATAAAAAGCCAAATCAGGTGGTAAAGGCCCAAAACTGCCGAAGGAATGGTGCTCGCTCCCACAAACAGGAAGCCAAAGCCCAAGGCGGCGCCGAAAAGCATAGACAGCGTTTTCAAAAGGCGCGTTGCCGCAATGACGCCCCGCGTCCTCATACAGAGGAAAAAGAGCTGTAAAAGCTTATTGGAATCCGCCGTTGTGACAATTCCACCCGTTAAGTGCGCAGCGGCAAAATCCTTATACTGCTCCGGGGTTTTGGTAACAATATGTACTCTGTAATCCCCAAGCGCCGCAATGCGAAGGAGCAGCCTATTTGTGATATTGGGGTCATAGGTGCGAATAATGGTTGCCATTCCCGCGCGATGCAGGCGTTTTACATTGTACTCAAAGGCGGGCGACATCGTATATTGAATATAAAACTTGGCGCAAATCTTATGGTTGATAGCGGCAAACATAATAAAGACACCCTTTTCAATCCAGCGCTCGTCCTCCGCGTCATAAAACAGCTTCACGCCGTTGTTTTGCATATATTCTCCGTCACCGACCAAAAGATGAAAATTGTTGTCGACCATAGCGCAAAGGCCGCCGGAAACCGACTCCTTCAAGACAACGTTTTCCGTATATCCCAATTCCTTGGTGGATTTATTGAAAAAGCCCCAAAGAGGACCGCCTACCAAATGGAACAGACTGGCAACGCAATAAAACACGCGGGCAACGTCCCCTACATACATTTTAACGTTTTTGACATCGACCTTTCGGGAAGGAATGGCCTCGATGTCTTCAAATTCCACCGCGTCAAGCTTCGCGCATTCGTGGACCGACTTTTCGCCCAAAATCGTGGAATCCTCTCCTGCGGTATATAGCGCACGGGCCATAGGATAAATATGCGTCGCGCACATAGAAACAGGAAGAGCAACGGACCAAGCGGTCATCATAAAGCCAAGAGCGTCAAGCGGCGCCCTTCCCATCGCAAACGCCGTAACACCGCACGCGAAGGAGATGGCAAAGGACAGGACCAAAAGCCAGAAATTCTGTTTTTCGTCCTCGCAAACGCGACCTGTACGGGAGACAAACTCATCCACAAACCCCGTTTTTCTGACACGGTAAATATAAGTAATATCCTCGCTTAAATTTTTTCCCAAGACGTTGGACTCTCGCAGCGCGTCCTTGGGAGAAGCCAGAGAAAAGACCAATTTATCCCCTGCCTGCGCCAAAACGCAGAAGGAAGAAAAACGGTTTTCATACCGCACCGTTTCCCAGTAAAGCAGCAAGACACAAGCCAAGGAAGCGGCAAAGGCAACACGGGGAGAGAGCGGCTCAATACCACTCGTTCCACCGTATATGGCAAGAGCCGTTGTATAAAGCAGCGAGCAGATTGCCATGATACCTACCATACCGGCAGGCAGCATTCTTTTATAACACAGCGCTGAAAAGCCGCGGTATATTTCCTTACTGCAAAGACCTATTACTGCGGCAAGCAGCACCGTGCACGCGATATCCTTACCGCCGCCTTGCAGGAAAGCGGGGATAATACCGCCAAGCAAAAGCGCGTTTTCCGCATAAAGAATGGCAAAGGCAAAGACGATAGCCAACACAAGCCGCGTCTTAGCGCGGTTGATTTCAGCAGAAAGCTTTTTCCTCATATGCTCTGTTTGGGTACGAGAGGTATATTCCGTGGCATAGAAGGCAGGCTTTTTCTTTTTCCTTTGCGCCACTTCCCCTTCCCACGAGAGCTTTTTATCGGCAGATGAGAAATAAATGTCCTTCTTCTCGCGAGAAGGCGTTTTTTCCTCTTTTTCTGTTTTTTCTTCCTTTTGCGGTTCCCGCTTTGACACTTGCGGTGCTTCTTGCGGCTTTTGCGCAGGCGTCGGCAAGGGCGGCTCTTCCTCTTGGTGCTTCTCTTCTTTCTTGTCTTTCTTGGGCTCAGAGGACGAAGCGTCGCTCGTCTTAGCGGATTTTGAGGAAGAAATGGCAGAGAAAAGCGAGGTTTCTATCTTGATGCCGTAATCCGTTGCGTCTTTACTGTCGGCAGGGCTTTCCTCTCCCGGGGCGGCTTGCTCAGAGATATCCGCTTTATCTTCCCTCGTTTCACCAATGGGGAAGGTCACCGTTAAGGGACGGCTATCGCCGCCGTCTCCCGAATCGCTATCATCGGGGACCTTTTGGGCAGAGTCTTCCCTCTCGGCCAAGGAGTCCGCAGGGGCTTGGGGAAGCACAGGGGAAGGCTTTTCTTCCTCGGCTTCATCGACCTTTGCTTCATCGGCTTTATCGGCTACATCATCGCCAACAGAGGAAAGGGGGATGAAGCTTGCCGTATCATACACCTCGTTTCTTTCTTCTTCCTTTTTTGCCACAGGCAAAACGGACGTAATATCCAAGGTTTCTTGTACATAATCTTCCTCGGAAAATTCTGTCTCTATGGAAGGGGGAACGGGCGTGTTATCCTCTTCGTTATATGCTTGCCCAACTTCTTCCTGTACGGAGAAAGACGGTTCTTCCGCATTTTCTTCAACCTCTTGGGCTTCTTCTATTTCTTCCGCTTCCTGTATTTCATCACTTGCCGTTTCTTCGGCAGCCTCTTCACTGAAAAGACGCTCGTCTTCTTCCTCAGAAGAGGGCAGAACGGGTTGCTCCTCTTGGGCTATTTCCAATTCGTCCAAGAGCTTTTTATCCTCTTGGGAAACGGGCTCAGTAAACGTTTCATCCACGTTGGGAAAAGCAAACGCCGTTTCTTTTTGAAGAGGCTCTGCTTTATCCGTAGCGGGAATTTGAGAAACAGGAGGCTTCTTTTCCGCCGCTTGCTCCCTATCCTTTTTGGGCGTGGGTGATATGGCATAGCGGTCAAGCAGAAACGCCACCGTTTCATCGCCGCAGGAGGATTCCTGCTCCTCGGGGGCGATGTGGGGCTTCTCTTCGTCCTTCCCGACGGCTGAGCCCTTCTTCATTTGGTCGTGAAATTCGCCAAAAGCCTTGGAAAGCTCGTGCAAGGGCATAATTGCCTCATCCTCGGGCTCTTCGGTTATTTCATCCTCGTGGTGTATGGCGAAGGAAATGGTGGTTTCCTCCGCGTGATATGCCTCTTCTTCGTCTTGCATCGGCGCTTGTGGCGCGGGAACAGGGTTTTCCATATCAAACTTCGCGCGCAGCTGCATCAAAAGCTGTTTGATTTTATCACTATCAACCGAGTTGTTTTTATCGGACACAGAAAATCACCTCTCTACTCTTATTTTCTACGTTAGGGCTAAGTCAAATCAGGAATGCCGTTGCCTTGCCGCCTCGCAAAAAAGAACAGCGGCTGCGGCAGATACGTTCATAGAATTGATTTTCCCGTACAGGGGAATGGAAATGCGAAAATCGCATTTTTCTTCTACCAAGCGAGAAATTCCCGCGCCCTCGTTCCCAAGAACTAAGGCAACAGCGCCTTTAAGGTCAGTTTTATCGTAATTTGTGCCATCCATATCGGCGGCGTAAATCCAGACGCCCTTTTCCTTCAATTCTTCTATGGCGTTGACAAGATTTGTAACCTTGGCAATCTTCAAATGCTCTATTGCCCCTGCCGAGGATTTGACAACCGTGGGCGTAATGGTGGCAGAGCGGCGCTTGGGAATGATGAGCCCGTGCGCGCCCGCGCATTCCGCGGAACGAATGATGGCGCCTAAATTATGCGGGTCCTCTACGCCGTCGCAAATGACCAAAAAGGGCGCTTCCCCTCTCTTTTCCGCCTCCGCTAAAATATCGTCTATATCGGCATAATCTCTTGGCGGAACCATCGCAACAATGCCTTGGTGATGAGAGGATGCGCACATCATATCCAGCTTGCGCTTTTCCACCTCAATAACGGGAATTTTTCTTGATATGGCTTCGCTGACCAACACAACGATAGAGCCCTCACGCTCTCCTCTTGCCGTCAGAATTTTATCAATGTCACGCCCTGATGCCAAAAGCTCCTTGACGGCGTTTCTGCCGCAAATAAGCCCCTCTTCCGTTTCTTCCTCGCAAGGACGCTTTTCATCAGGCGCATAGGACGGTCTTACGCCCTTTTCCTTGCGACTGTACGTATGCTTCTTCTTGTTTTCCATTGTCTTCTCCATTCCGCCTTGAAAAAGTGCTTCTTTTATCCTTCTCTTTTTACGCTTTTTCCTTGCATTTCAGAGGCTTTTGAGATTATTCTCTTCCATTTTATCATATTTTCTTGATTTTGTACAGTATTTTGAGCAAAAAAAAACACCGAAATCGGTGTCTTTTTTTATGCGTGCAGGGAGCAAATTATTTTGCTCTTCTTGCTGCGAAGCACTCGCTGCAATAAACAGCTTTGCCTTCGGTAGGATTGAAAGGAACCTTGCACTCTTTGCCGCATTCTGCGCAAACAGCATCGAACATTTCTCTGGCGCCCTTTGCTCCGTTCTTTCTTGCGTCACGGCAAGCTTTGCATCTCTGGGGCTCATGGTCAAAGCCCTTCTCTGCATAGAACTCCTGCTCACCTGCGGTGAACACGAACTCCGCGCCGCAATCCTTGCATACCAATGTCTTGTCCTCGTACATTGCTTTTACCTCACTTTGAATGTGAAAAATTTACCCCCTGGACGGATTTCAACCGACGCCTTTGAATAAAAAACCAACGCTCTCCCTTAAGCTACATGGGCATATAAACTATTGAATGTCAAAATTGCTCCCGCAATTTTTGGAGCAGACGAAAAATCGCATTGCTGACCGATTTTTCTGTTTTGCCAAGCACTTTGGCAATCTCTGCTACGGAATTCCCCTCTGCATACAAATCAAAAACCTTTTGCTCGTAGGGGGAAAGAAATTTTTTCATTTTTCGCAAGGTTGCCACCGCATCCTCTGCCTCAATCAAGGCAATGGCAGGATCATCGGCAGGCTCTTCAAACAAAGGCAACCACTCTTCAATCGGCAAGGTGGGGATGACTCTGTTGCGCTTGCGATATAGCGAAATCAAACTGTTGCGCACACAGGTGCGGGCGTAACACCCAAATGTAACATCGCTTTTATCGGAATATGTTTGGACGGCGCGAAAAAAAGCAATTTCCGCTTCCTCGGCAACCTCGGCACAATCTACCTCGGATAAGCCTTGGCAAAAGCTCTTCTTAATACGCCGCAGCATAGGAGAATACATAGCGGAAAGCGCCATATAAGCCTCATTATCTCCCTGCTTTGCTTTATGGAGCAGACGGGCAATTTCTTCCTTATTGGGTTGTTTCATTGCGCACTCCGACAAAAACTTCGCTTCCTAAATATCTTTATACAGTGTAATTATACTGAAAAAAAAGAAACTTGTCAAGTGGTTTGTAAATTTTTTTAGAAATTTTTTATATTTTCTTTATATTTTTGTTAATTTTTTGTCAATGACTGCTTTTATCAATGCATATAATAATCGACCTTGCCCGTCAACACGGCAAGAACACCGCGGCAAACCTCTTCCGGCTTTTCCTTGAAATGCGCTTTAATCTGTGCTGCCTCGGATTCGGTGGATGTTGTAACGGTGGTATCGGTCAGGACGCCGTTTTTGTCTTCTATGCGACAATGAACCTCATAGATACCGTCCTTGCGGCGCTTAATCTGGCATCTGCACTTCGCGCCCTTTTTGTGAAGCGACAAAAGGCGCAAGGCGCTGGCGCGGCTTCTTTCGCGAATGGAATCCAAAAGGCTGCTTTGCAATTCCGTGGCAACCATATGCCCCATATCCGAAACCGTGTAGTAGGTTTTCTTTTTATTCTCAAAGGAAACAATATGCCCTTGCTCAATCAGCTCCGAAAAGCAAGCAGTGAAATCAAACCTGCCGACATACCCACTCTCGCCAATGATAAAGGAGAGCGATGTATAGTCCAAGGGATAATTCAATTCATCCATCAGAAACAGAATAAAAATTTTCATTTCTGTTTTGTCGGTCATACCGCCGTCATACACATTTTTATTGAACAATGTATTTCCCTCTTTTCTGCTTTGAGGAAAGGAAGAGGGCGGTCTCTTGTATAGCAAAGACGCCTTGCGCATTTCTTTGCATCAAATAAACCGTCCTCTTATTCCTCAAATTATTTCAATCTTGCGTTTGTAAAGGACACAAGTCCGTAATAGTCCATAGAAAGCCCGCTGATGCTTCTCGAAGCATAGTAGGAATAGTTAAATACGATAGGCATAATGGGCATTTTCCCCATTAAATATTCCTCTGCCTCGTGCAAAATCACAGCGCGTTTTTCCAAATCCTTTTCGGCGAGCGCCGCTGCCAAAAGGTCGTCATAGTGCGCATCGCTGAATCCGGAGCAATGAAGCTTGGGCGTGTAAACGTTGTTGCCGTCCTGCCCCTCGGAAACCACAACACCGTTTCCGTTCATGGTAGTGGTAAAGCCGCAAAGAACGGTAAAGGCGTTGGTGGAATACATCTGATAGTCTACGCCGATAACGTCGAAGTTGCCTTCCCAATAAGCCGTCTGAATAGCGTCGTCATACACAGTCAAATCGCCCTGCACCACACGGCCACCCTCGTCGTTGTCTGCCCAAGAGGACGTGTCGTAGGTTACAAGCTGAAGGTTGACGTCAAAGCCGAGCTCTTCCCATCTTTCCTTGGCGTATTCGGCGATATATACATCCTCTGCCGTGTCACGAACGGTCAAGGTGAACTTGCCGCCCGAAACGCCCGCCTGGTCAAGCAGCTCTTGCGCCATATCCATAGCGTTGGCTTCCGTCTTGATGTAGGTGCCGCCCTGGGAGCGGAAGCTCACTCTGCGGCTGTCTGCGTTCCAAACACCGGGAGCGACAAGACCGGTAGCTGCCTCTGCGTATACCAAGGTATCTGCCAATTTTTCGCGGTCAATCACCAAGGAAAGCGCTTGACGCACACGCTCATCGGCAAACAGGGGGTTCTTTTCGGTATTGAATATGTAGGAATAGGTAGAGAAGGAGTTTCCAACGGTGACATATTTTTCGTTTTCTTCACGCAAATTCTTATCTACGGGCATAGAGCCAAGGTAGAATACCACCTTTTCCGTGAGGAATTTTTCAAGCTTACCCTTCATAAAGGCGTTGATGTCGCCATCAAAGTCATCCATATAGTCATAGAAGCTGTCGTTGGGCCAAGCAGTCTCCAACATAGCAGGCGCGATATCGGAAGCGTCTGCCTCCCCCTCCTCGGATTCGTAATAGGGGTTGCGTTGCAGAGTAAATTCGCCCGTGTCCTTATGATAGGTACGAATGGCGAACGGACCGTTTGTCGCAATAACGGACGGGCGCTTGGACCACCAGGACTGCGCGTTGTTGACCGTTACGGTATCCTCGCGCAAGGGCGCCAATGCCAGAGAGGTCAGGTTGCGCAAAAAGGCGTCGTAATCAATCTTGCCCTCGAAGGTGATGGTTACAACATCGCGGTTAGCGGCAAGACCGACAGAGTCGATAGTGGCGTTGCCCTGTTTGACGGCAAGGGCGTTTTTGATATCATAGAGCAAGGGAGCGGCTTGGCTTTGGTGGGTTTCGTTGGAATCCAAAATGCGCTTCCAAGCGTAGCAAACGTCATCCGCCGTCACCTTATGACCTGTGCTCCAATAGGTTTCTTTGAGGGTAATCTCCATTTGGTAGAGATTTTGTGTCTCGTCTTCAATAATGCGGTAATTCTCCGCCAAGGCGTATTTTACTTTTCCCCTCTTGTCCAATGTGAACAAGGGCTCATAAAGCAACTTGAACACTTCCATTGCCTCATCGTTGACACATGCCATAGAAGGATCAAAGTCATACAGCTGATCTCCCAAATAGACGGCAATTTTAGCGTCCTTTGCACCGCATGACGAAAAAACCGTCATCGTGCCAAACAGCATCAGCACCGCCAAAAGCAAGGATAAAAATTTCTTCATACTACCTGAACCTCCGAAAAAATCAAAAAAAATATAAATTTACACAAATTCCATACTGACATTATAGCACAAGCCTTCTATATAAGCAAGAACAATTTTTGAACTTTTTATAATGTTTGTTTATTTGCACAAAAAAGACCAAAAAAACTGTGCAAATTGCCTATTGTTTTTTGGGGGCAAAAGCCTTGAAAACAGATTTTTGGCTGTTTTTTTGTGCGCTGCATATTTCTTCTTTCTTGCGGTAAAACTAAAAATGAGAAAAAACGCCGTGTCTGCACGTGTTTGCAAAGGATGAAAGCGAAGAAAAATGGAAGAAAGCACCTTTTACACCGATTTGGCGCTGGAAAGAAAAAGCGCCAAGGGGCTCTGCGAGGGCTTTTCTTTTCGGGAAGTAAAGAAGGGCTCTTTTGCCGTGTCCCATCTGAAAATAGAAGAGGAAAGCGCCGCTAAAACCATACAAAAGCCCATAGGGGATTACTACACCGTTTCCTTTCCCTCGCCCGATTATATGGAGAAAAAGGAAAAGGACGGACTCGTTTCGGTGTTGGCGGAAACCATCAAGCAGGTCTCTCCAAGCAAGGTAAAAAGGCTTTTGGTGGTAGGGCTTGGCAACAGAAATCTGACTGCCGATTCCATCGGCCCCAAAATAGCGGACAGCATTCCCGCCACCGCCCACCTGAAGCAGGAAAAGGACTTTCCCTTCCCTTCGCTCTTATCCACTGCCGTTTATGTGTGCGTGCCGGGGGTCATGGCGCAAAGCGGTATGGAAGCGGCAGAAGCGGTAAAGGCGTATTGCTCTCTTGTTTTGCCCGATTTGGTGTTGGTTTTTGACGCCTTGGCAGCCCAAAACACAGAACGGCTGCTGCGCACCGTTCAGATATGCAACACGGGCATTTGCCCCGGCTCAGGTATTGGCTGTAAAAGGCAAACGATAAACCAAGAAACGCTGGGAGCGCCCGTGGTTGCCGTGGGCGTGCCAACCGTGGTCAACGCCAAGGCGTTTGTGAGGGAAGCGTTAAGCGAAAGCGAGAGGGAAAGCGCCGCGATACAAGACTTTTTGACAGAAAAAGAGGACTTTTTCGTTTCTCCTCGCACACTGGATATTGAAACAGAAGCCCTTGTCCCCCTGCTCGCCTCGGCGGTCAACCGCCTGTTTGGATTTGAAATTGACCCGTAAAGACGCATTTGTGTCATACGGCAGAAAGGAAGCCTTGCAACCCAAGGGCTTGGTGATTGATATGAAACGGTTTTTACAGCTGATTTCCTTAATTTTGGTTTTCGGTAGCTTGCTTTTTCTTTTGTGCTTTGTCCAAGTGAATTTTGGCGAAGAAACAGACAGCTCTCCCTCTATTTCTATGGGAGATATGCACATTTCCCTGCCGCGCGAGGCGTTTTGGGGCATTAAGGAAAGCTTCCGCGCCATCGCGCAATTCTCTTGCGTGATACCAACCTTTCTTACAGACGGACCGAAAGAGGTGTGGGAAGCGGCAAGGGAAGTCTTCTCTTCTCTTTTCACTCTTTTGAATGAAGATGAACCCGCCGACGCTTTTTTTGTATAACAGGTATAAAATCACTTTCCTTCTCATATGGTGTTATCAAAGGTCATTTGTCAAAGGAAAGGAACGGTTGTTATTATGTCATACTCATCCATTTACCACGATATTGCCAAGCGCACAAACGGAGATATTTATATCGGCGTTGTGGGGCCTGTGCGCACGGGAAAATCCACCTTCATCAAGCGCTTTATGGAAACCACGGTTTTGCCCGCTATTGAAAACGATTATGACAAACAAAGAGCCAAGGACGAGATGCCCCAATCTGCCACAGGCAAAACGGTTATGACCACAGAGCCCAAATTCGTGCCGGACGAGGCTGTTTCCGTCAAATGGCAGGACGGCACGAGCGTGCGCGTTCGGGCGGTTGACTGTGTCGGCTACGTGGTGCCCGAGGCGTTAGGGCAGACGGAAGAAGGGGCGCCCCGTATGGTACATACCCCCTGGTCCAAGGAGCCCTTGCCCTTCAAGGAAGCCGCGGAGCTTGGAACACGCAAGGTGATTACCGAGCATTCCACCATTGCAATGCTGGTGACAACAGACGGCACCATTAGTGAAATTCCCCGCGAAAGCTACAAGGAAGCTGAGGAAAAGGTGGCGGCAGAATTAGAAAAAGCAGCTGTTCCTTATGCTATCATCTTAAACTCTGCCGCGCCCGAGTCCAAGGAAGCCATTGCCTTGGCTTATGAATTAGAGAACAAATATAACGCACCCGTGGCGCTTGTAAACTGTCAGCTGCTTGACAAAGAGGACATCAAGCACATTTTAGAGCTGGTTTTGCACGAGTTTCCCGTGACGGAGCTTTCATTCGTCATTCCTGCTTGGTGCCATTCCCTTCCCGAGCATCATCCCATCAAGGAAAGCTTCCGCGAGCAAATTTGTCACATTGCGGATAACGTCGCCAAAATGGGCGACATCAAAAAGGTAACAGACGCCCTGACACCCAACGAATATATAGAATCCGTCACGCCAACGCGCCTATCAAGCGACACGGGTACTGCCACCTTTGAAATCAAGGTAGCGGAAGGGCTGTATTTCAAGACGCTCAGCGAGCTGACAGGACACGACGTTCCCGATGAGGCGGCGCTCTTTTGTCTGTTGCAGGAGCTTTCCGAAACCGCCCGCGCCTACGAGCAAATAGAAGAGGCATTGCAAAGTGCGGAGGAAAAGGGCTACGGCATTGTGATGCCCAAGGTGCAGGACCTGCACTTAGAGGAGCCGCGCATTGTCAAGCAGGCGGGTGGCTACGGTGTTCGGTTGCGCGCTTCCGCCAAGTCCATTCATATGATTCGCGCCCAGATTGAAACCGAAATCAATCCCGTAGTGGGTACTGAGGCGCAATCAGAGGAGCTTGTCCAGAATATGCTTTCGGAATTCAAGGAAAGCCCCGAGCAGCTTTGGCAGTCCAACCTCTTCGGCAAATCCCTGTATGAATTGGTTGGCGAGGGGCTGCAAGCCAAGCTCTCTCATATGCCCGAGGAGTCCCGCCAAAAGCTCTCCGAAACCTTGGAGCGCATCATCAACGAAGGCTCCGGCGGCTTAATTTGTATCCTGCTTTAACCGATTTGCAAACAAACATTTACAATGAAAAGCCAAGCAAATATTTGCTTGGCTTTTTGCGTCTGCGAGCTGTACGGCTACTTTTTGGGGTTAGGGATTGTCGTTTTTATTCAGAATTTTCTCCAAGAAGGAAACGAAAATCGCCTCGGTTCTTTCTAAGGGGTGGTCGTTATAAAAGACGTAGTCGTAGCGATATTTTTCTACGTCATCATCAGCGGAGTTGCCATAGCCTGTTTTGTTGCGGCGAAACCGCTTGCCGCCGCGGATAAGCAGCGTCTTGGCTTTGCCCTCTGTTGCCTTGACGAATTTGCTGATTTCCGCGCCCTCGCGGATATGAACGAACATCAGCTCCTCATCGCCCTCTAAAAACCGTTTATATTCCTCAACGATCCATCTGGTCGGAAAATCGTTGTATGCCACCGTCAGACTCTTCAAGTCTGCTAAGAATTTTCTGGCCTTATCGTTTTTCTCTCCGCGCCAACCGCAAAGAGAGGCTATCTCCTTGATGGGCGTGATGGAAGAGACGTTCTTGGTGCGATAATGACGGGCAGCAAACTCACAAAGCGTATCCTTGCCGACACCACCGCTTCCATTGATGACAATGACTGTTTTCCTCTGCTCCATTGCTTTGCCCCTCTGCTTTTTACCGTTTTATGCTTTTCGCATTTAGTATAGCAGATTTTTCCTCGCTTTGCAAGAGGAGATTTTTTAATTTGCTCTTTTCTTCCGCGTTTTTTGCAAAAAACAAAAACTTTCCAAAGAAAAAAGAAAAAAGCCCTTGACAAACCAAGGAATATTTGTTATAATATCTTGCGTTGTTGGGGTATTTCCCTTTTTGATGTACCTTTAGCTCAGTTGGATAGAGCAACTGCCTTCTAAGCAGTAGGTCGAGGGTTCGAGTCCCCCAAGGTACGCCAGACACGGTGGACATAGCTCAGTTGGTTAGAGCGCCAGATTGTGGCTCTGGAGGTCGTGGGTTCGACTCCCATTGTCCACCCCATTCAAAAAGCGGCTTGCAAAACAAGCCGCTTTTTATTCCCTTAAACCTTGACAAGCGGCACTTTCTATGCTATAATGCGGAAAAGCGGCGGCAAGGCAGGCAGTCCGTTGTTTCTTACCCTTGCACATATTATTTTATATTTTTCCGGGTGTGGCTCAGTTTGGTAGAGCGCGTGGTTCGGGTCTCAATCACCGTTCTCGGCGTATAATTTTCGAGAAGAGCCGAAAACCCTTGAAAACACTGACTTTTTCGGCTCTC
>JAGBFG010000016.1 GCA_017936565.1 Clostridia bacterium | reverse complement strand
TCCTGCGAAGTCTCCCTCGCTGTGACGCTCGATTAGTATACCACACTCTTTTTTATTTGTCAACCCCTTTTTTTCATTTTTTTCACTTTTTTTAACCTTTTTTCGCTTTTTGGCGTTTTGCGCATTTTCTTCCCTCTTTTCTTCCCTTTTTTTGACTTTTTGTCAATACAACCGCTTCTTTTTTGCTTTTTTCGCTTTTTTGTGATTTTTTTGTCAATATCACTTGATTTATAGAAAAACTTATGTTATAATCTATAATGTACGGGCTGAAACGCGAAAGCGTTTTGGATTTCCGCATTTATTCCCTAGTTTTATAAAAAACAATACATAAATCAGGAGGTTTTTTCATGGCACTCACACAAGAGCAAGCGGCTTTGAAGATGGAAGAATTGAAAGCATTTATTGCCCAAAACAAGAACATTGACGGTCCGCTTATGCCCATCATGCAGAAGGCGCAAGACCTTTTCGGCTACCTTTCTACCGAGGCAATGGCATTGATCTCGGAGGAATTGGACGTTCCCGTTTCCAAGATTTACGGGATTGCCACCTTCTACGCACAGTTCTCCCTTACTCCCAAGGGCGACTACATCATTCAGGTTTGCACGGGTACTGCCTGCTACGTTAAAGGCGCACAGGCTGTTTTGGACGAGGTTTTCCATCAGCTCGGCATCAAATCGGGAGAGACCACTGCTGACGGCAAGTTCACCATTCAGGACACCCGTTGTCTTGGCTGCTGCGGTCTGGCTCCCGTTATGACCGTCAACGAAGACGTATACGGACGTCTGGTTCCCGGTAACGTTAAGGGCATCCTTGACAAGTACCGCGCGTTATAACATAAGGAAGGAAAGGAACGTTACATATGAAAACGATTGCAGAATTGACTGCCAAAAGAGAAGCAATGCAACCCCATATGGCGGTTCGCCTTGGCTTTGCTTCCCTGAATAAAGAAGATTACAGCCGTCACGTGTTAATTTGCACGGGTACCGGTTGTACATCCTCCAAGAGTTTGAAGATTGCTGAGGCGCTTGAAGCAGCCTTGAAGGAAAACGGCTTGGAAAAGGACGTTCAAATTGTAAAAACCGGTTGCTTCGGTCTTTGCGCTTTGGGTCCCATTATGATTGTATATCCCGAAGGCACCTTTTACAGCCGCGTGGAAGTAGAGGATGTACCTGAGATTGTGGAGAAGCATTTGGTGAACAACCAAATCGTGAGCCGCTTGGTTTACTCCGACAGCACTGAGCCCATTCCCGAGGGAACCTCCGTTGCCCTCTCTGACACCATTTTCTACAAGAAGCAGAACCGCGTATCCTTGCGTAACTGCGGCTTGATTGACCCTGAGTGCATTGATGAATACATCGCGATGGACGGCTATAAGGCGCTTGGCACCGTTCTGACCACGATGACGCCCGATGACGTTATCAAAATTCTGTTGGACAGCGGCTTGCGCGGCAGAGGCGGCGGCGGATTCCCCACCGGTATGAAGTGGTCCTTTGCGAAGAAGAGTGTTTCGGACAAGAAGTACGTTGTTTGTAATGCTGACGAGGGCGACCCCGGCGCATTTATGGACCGTTCTGTTTTGGAAGGCGACCCCCATGCCGTTATCGAGGCTATGGCTATTGCAGGCTTTGCCATTGGAGCTGATGAGGGTTACGTATACGTTCGCGCTGAATATCCCATTGCTGTTCGCCGCTTGAAGATTGCTATTGAGCAGGCGCGCGCAGAGGGCATTCTCGGCAAGAACATTTTCAGCACCGGCTTTAACTTTGACATTCAGGTTCGTTTGGGTGCCGGCGCATTCGTCTGCGGCGAGGAAACCGCGCTTCTGACCTCCATTGAGGGCAACCGCGGCGAGCCCCGTCCCCGTCCTCCCTTCCCTGCTGTGAAGGGTCTGTTTGGACAGCCTACCATTATCAACAACGTAGAAACCTACGCTAACATTCCTCAGATTATCAACAAGGGCGCTGCTTGGTTTGCCGGTATGGGAACTGAAAAGTCCAAGGGAACCAAGGTCTTTGCTTTGTCCGGCAAGATTGAGCACACCGGTCTTGTTGAAATTCCTATGGGTACGACCCTGCGTGACATCGTTTACGAAATCGGCGGCGGTGTTCCCAACGGCAAGAAGTTCAAGGCAGCGCAAATGGGCGGTCCTTCCGGCGGTTGCGTTCCTGCTTCTTTGATTGACACCTGCATCGACTACGACTCCTTGATTGCCGTGGGCGCAATGATTGGTTCCGGCGGTCTTATTGTTCTTGACGAGGACAACTGTATGGTGGACATTGCCAAGTTCTTCTTGGAATTCACCGTTGACGAGTCCTGCGGTAAATGCACACCCTGCCGCGTTGGTATTCGCAAGATGCTTGACATTTTGACCAGAATCACCGAGGGCAAGGGCGAGGACGGTGACATTGAGAAGCTGGAAGAATTGGCTATGATGGTTAAGACCAACTCACTTTGCGGCTTGGGTCAGACTGCTCCTAACCCTGTTCTTTCCACTCTCCGTTATTTCCGCGATGAATACGAGGCACACATTTATGAAAAGCGTTGCCCCGCAGGCGCTTGCAAGACCCTGACCAGCTTCCACATTGACACTGATAAGTGCGTTGGCTGCGGACTTTGCGCAAAGAACTGCCCTGTTGGCGCTATCACTCGCTTGGATGCCAATGACTTCCCCGGCAAAAAGCTCGCACCCTTCACTATTGATACCAAGACCTGTATCAAGTGCGGTGTTTGCCTTGGCAACTGTAAGAAATTCAAAGCCATTTACAAGAAATAAGGAGGGGCAAGAAGATGAATACTGTAACTTTAACCATTGACGGCGTACAGGTTACTGTACCCGCAGAATACACCATTCTGGAAGCGGCAGCGGAAGCCGGCATCAACATCCCTACGCTCTGCTACCTGAAAGAAATCAGCCAAATCGGCGCTTGCCGTCTGTGCCTTGTTGAAATCGAAGGCGCTCGTGCTTTGCAGGCCGCTTGCGTTTCTCAGGTTGGCGAGGGTATGGTTGTCAGAACCAACACCGCTAAGCTGCGCGCCGCAAGAAAGCTCAACCTTGAGCTTCTGCTTTCCAACCACAACCGCGAATGCACCACCTGCGTTCGTTCCAAGAACTGCGAGCTGCAGGCTCTTTGCCACGAATACGGTGTAGACGAGGTTCGCTTTGAGGCTGAGGTGAAGCCCGCGCATCAATACGATGACCTTTCTCTCTCGGTTGTTCGCGACAACAGCAAGTGCATTAAGTGCCGCCGTTGTATTGCCGCTTGTAACGACGTGCAGAAGATTGGCGCTATCGGCGCTTCCTTGCGCGGTGACAAGACTGTTATCGGCTCTATTTTCGGCAAATCGTTGGCTGACACCGCTTGTATCAACTGCGGTCAGTGTATCAACGCTTGTCCTGTTGGCGCTTTGACTGAAAAGAGCGCCATTGACGACGTTTTTGCCGCCTTGAACGATCCTGAAAAGTTTGTTGTTGTACAGCCTGCTCCTGCCGTTCGCGCTACCATTGGCGAAGAGTTCGGTCTTCCTATGGGTGTTGCCCAAACAGGAAAGCTCGCAACCGCTTTGCGCAGACTCGGCTTTGACAGAGTGTTTGACACCAACTTTGGCGCTGACCTTACCATTATTGAAGAGGGAACCGAATTGCTCTCCCGTTTGCAGAACGGCGGCACACTTCCTATGATTACCTCCTGCTCTCCCGGCTGGGTTAAATACTGCGAAAGCTTCTTCCCTGAATTTATCCCCAACCTTTCCACCTGCAAATCTCCTCACCAGATGACAGGCGCGATTGTGAAGAGCTACTTCGCAGAAAAGAACAACATTGATCCTGCAAAGATTTACGTTGTTTCCGTTATGCCCTGCACCGCAAAGAAATTTGAGGCTGCAAGAGATGAGCTGAGCGTGAACGGTCTTGCGGATGTAGATGCTGTTATCACCGTCAGAGAGCTGGCGCGTATGCTGAACAATGCCAACATCGACTTTGCTCGCTTGCCCGACGGCAAGTTTGACGATATGCTTGGCGACTCTACCGGCGCTGCTGACATTTTCGGCGCAACGGGTGGTGTTATGGAAGCCGCTTTGCGTACTGTTTACGCAAAGGTTACCGGCAAGGAGCTGGCTGATGTGAACCTGACTGCTGTTCGCGGTATGGAAGGCATCAAGGAAGCCACCATTGACCTTGACGGCACACCTGTTAAAGTGGCTGTTGCTTCCGGCTCCGGAAACGCCAAGGCGCTTTTGGAAGCCATCAAGCGTGGCGAAAAGGATTACACCTTTATTGAGATTATGGGTTGTCCCGGCGGTTGTATCAACGGTGGCGGTCAGCCTATCGTTCCCGCTAAGGACCGTATGTACGTTGATTTCAAGGCTTTGCGCGCTAAGGCTTTGTATGATGAGGACGCAGGAAAGGCGCTTCGCCGTTCCCACGAGAACCCCTCCATTCAGAAGCTTTACGCAGAATTCCTTGGTGAGCCCAACGGTCACAAGGCGCATGAGCTGTTGCACACACATTACGTGGCACGCAAAAAGTTCTGATAACTCAAAATAACGAGAAAGCCATTGCAGACAAAGAGCTGTAATGGCTTTTTTGCTTATGCTTTTTTGCTTTTATATTTCGCCTTCGGCTTGCCGGTATTCCTTTGGTGTTTTTCCTGTATATTGCTTGAAAATTCTTCTGAAATACACCGAGGACTCAAAGCCAAGCATATCGCTGACTTCCTCTATGGAAAGATAGGGGTCGCTTTTGAGCAGGCGCATAGCGCGGCTGATAAGCGCTCTGTTTTTATATTCTATTGGCGACATATTGGTATATTTTTTGAAGAGCAGATGCAGGTTTGACACGCTCATCATTCCGATTTTCGCCAATTCCTCTATGGTCATTTTCTTTTCGGAATGCAAATTGATGTACTCTTTTATTTTCTCTATTCTCGTGTCTGTGGGAACGGTTTTATTCTTTTTTAACAGGGGCATCAGCTGTTCCAGCATAGAAAAGAAAATACCGAGGACACCCATTTTTTTGCTATTCTCTTTGTTATTATAGTTTTCTTGGGCGAGCAGGAAGCTTTGCTTGGTTTTTTCAAATTCGGGAAGGCGTATTTTTTGCAAAAGATAGTCGTCCTTTTCGGATATGCCGCAGTTGATTTCAAAGGCAAAGTGCATACTGATATAGCAAATACGAGGGCTTCCCTGCCATACGGAGCGATAGGTAGAGGAAATGGGAACAAAGATAATATCTCCCGCCTCTATATGCACGGTTTTCCCTTCATTGTCGGTGAAATCCGCGCTTCCCTCTAACAAGAGCCCCATACAGTAATGGGGACGCGGGACGGCTCTGAAATCACAAACGTGACTGTTTTGATATTCATATTTATCCACCATAAAAAAAGATAGTCTTGAAAGTCTGTCTATTTCCATAATGCTTCAACCTTTCTATACAGGTCTTTCGGGATAATTGGCGAAAAAGTTTTAGCTTTTTCCCTTTCCGTTGTAGAATTGTTTTGTTTTTTTATATTATATTCTATTTTTTTTCAAAAGTCAAGATGCTACAATATAGACAGAAGATAACTTTTTCCATAATAAAAGCTTATATGACAAGGAGAGCAAGAAATGAAAGCGATTTTGGTAAACGATGACAAGAGTTTAAGATGGGATGACGTTCCAAACCCCATACTTTTAGAGGACGAGGTTCTTGTAAAGGTGGAATATGCCGCCTTGAACCGCGCCGACCTGATGCAAAGAGAGGGCGACTATCCCCCGCCTGCAGGCTGTCCTGAATGGATGGGACTTGAGGTTTCGGGCGAGATTGTGGAAATGACAGAAGGAGCAAAGGCAAAATCCACCTACAAAATCGGCGACAAGGTTTGCGCGCTGCTTGGCGGCGGCGGATATGCCCAATACGTTTCTGTTAAATATGATATGTGTATGCCTGTTCCCGAAAACTGCACGATGGAAGAGGCGGCTGCCATTCCCGAGGCTTTCGCGACAGCCTATTTGAAGCTGTTTGTAGAGGGGCACGCCAAGGCGGGCGACACTCTGCTGATGCAAGCGGGGGCTAGCGGTCTTGCCAGCGTTATCATTCCTATGGCAAAGGCTTTTGGGCTGCGCGTTATTACGACGGTCATCAGCGACCCTCAGGCTATCAAGCATTTGGGCGCAGATTTGATTGTTGACACCAGAGTGCAAAGTCTGCCTGAGGTTTTGAAGGCGGAAGAGGCAGCGGGGCGCGCCGTTGACATTGCCATTGACTGTCTTGGCGGACAAAATCTGGGTGACTGCCTGCCTTATGTGAAATATGGCTGCCGTTGGATTGTGATTGCCGCTTTGGCGGGGGTTACTACCACGATTGATTTGAAAAACATCTACAAAAAGAACATTCGCATTGTGGGAAGCACCCTGCGCTCCCGTACCCCTGAAATGAAGGCGCAAATCCTTTCGAGCTTGGTGAAAGAGGTTTGGCCCAAGGTTTCCTATGGTGAGGTAAAGCCCACCATTCACGCAGTTCTTTCCATTCAAGAGGCAGAGGCCGCTCACGACATTCTTTATCAAGGCAAGAATGTGGGCAAGGTTGTGTTGAAGGTAGACTGATTGCATTTTCATAAGAAAAGAGAGAACGTTGAAGGTTCTCTCTTTTCTGCTTTTAAGGTATTTATTTTCAAGACTGAGGAGTGTCGCCGTCTTCGCTGTCAGCTTTTTCCGTTTCCTCGCTTTCGGCAGAGTCGGCAACGGGTTCTTCGTTGGCTTCGCTCGCGGTTTGGTCATCGGCTTCGCCATCGGCGCTTGTCTCAGCTTCCTTTTCGTTTTCCTCGGCAGCCATACGGTTTTCCTTTTCGCTTTGCTCGGCGCGCTTGGAAAGGATTGCCAAGAGGTCTTCCTCGGTGGGCGCTTCATTTTCCATCACGAAGAGGAACTGCTCGCCGTCCATAACCTCGTTTTTCACCAGATAATCGGCGATAAAGTCGAGCTTGCCCATATTTTCGGTCAACACCTTTTTGGCAAGGGCATATGCCTCGTCAATCACGCGCTTGACTTCCATATCAATCTTATGGGCAGTTGCTTCGGAATAGTTGCGGCTGTTGTTAAAGTCACGACCTAAGAACACCTCAGCCTCGCTATGCTCACCGCCAAGAAGGATGGTACCAAGCTCCTCGCTCATACCGTAACGGGTAACCATATCGTGTGCAATACGGGTGGCTCTTTGGATATCGTTAGAGGCACCTCCTGAAACATCGCCAAAGACCAATTCTTCCGCGGCTCTACCTGCCAAAAGCATAGCAATCTGCTCTTTAAGCTGCGATTTATACACGCTGACACGGTCATGCTCAGGCACACTGAGGGTATAGCCTAAGGCTCTGCCGCTTGGAATGATAGAAATACGGCGCACGGGGTCCTGCGTGGGCAGAACATGAGAAAGAATGGCGTGACCGCCCTCGTGATATGCGGTATTTTTCTTTTCCTTTTCAGTCATACGGGAAGACTTTTTCTCCGTTCCCACCAGAACCTTTAAGGTTGCTTCTTCAATTTCGGGCATACCTATCAGATTTTTGCCGCGTCGGGCTGCCAGAAGAGCCGCTTCATTGAGAAGGTTGGCAAGGTCAGCGCCCGTGAAGCCGGCGGTGGTTTGGGCGATTTTAGCCAAGTCCACATCACCCTCCAAGGGCTTATTACGGACGTGGACACGCAAAATGGCTTCTCTGCCCCGCAAATCAGGGTAGTTCACCGTCACCTGACGGTCAAAGCGGCCCGGGCGTAGCAAGGCAGGATCAAGAATGTCGGGGCGGTTGGTAGCCGCCATCACGATAACGCCCTCGTGCGTACCAAAGCCATCCATTTCCACAAGGAGCTGGTTCAAGGTTTGCTCACGCTCGTCGTGACCGCCGCCAAGACCTGTGCCGCGTTGTCTACCGACGGCATCAATTTCATCAATAAAGATAATGCTGGCGGGGCTTCTGCGCGCCGTTTCAAACAAATCACGGACACGGGAAGCACCTACACCCACGTACATTTCCACAAAATCAGAGCCTGAAATGGAGTAGAAGGGCACGCCAGCCTCGCCCGCAACGGCTTTTGCAAGCAGCGTTTTACCCGTACCGGGGGGGCCAACAAGCAGAACACCTCTTGGAATTCTCGCGCCCAAACGGACGAATTTCTCAGGATTTTTCAAGAACTCTACTACTTCTTGCAGCTCTTCCTTTTCCTCATCCGCTCCCGCGACATCGGCGAATTTTACAGCGTTTTTGGTATCGGCGTTTGTTTTCACCTTAGCGTGCGAGAAGGAGCCCATTTTGCCGCCTTTCCCTGAGGCTTGGCGCATCATCACTATCATCAGAATCAAAAGAATGACACCAAGGATGATATAGGGCAGATACATCTGATACCAAGGAGTATCCTTCGGTTCTTCATAATTGTAGGTAATTAAGGTTCCATCAGGATTGCTGTCTGTTTTTAAGTTTTCTCTTGCTATCTCGTGAAGCTCCGCATATTGCAAGGAGTTGGAGAGACGGTAGGTCACCTTCGTGGTGAGCTCTTTTCCCTTGTCGTCCAATTTTACGCTGCCGTCCTCGTTATAGACACGCAAATACATTGTCATAACGTTTTTGGTGTTGATTTCAAAGGAATAAACCTCTCCCTTTTCAAACTTCTGCACCACATCGCTGTACGTCAGCGGCTCTTGGCCTGCATTGTAGTCGGAAAAGAAGGATGCCACAAGGACAAATCCCACTACCAATACAACCAAGAAAATAATATTTTTTACACTGAATTTCATGCGTTGAAAAAAACCTTCCTTCTTTGCGATTTATTTCTCGTATGCTTCGGGCTTCAACACACCCACAAAGGGCAGAGCCCGATATTTTTCATCAAAATCAAGACCGTATCCAATGACAAATTCATCGGGAATTTCTCTTCCCACATAATTTGCCTTAAAATCCACATCCCGTCTTGACGGCTTGTCAAGCAGGGTGCAGGTTCTGACGCTCCTTGCGCCCTTCAGCTTCAAATATTCTACCAAGTGAGAAAGCGTTCTTCCGCTGTCTACGATATCCTCTACCAAAATGATTTCGCAATCGGCAATGTCTGCCCGTTGCAAATCCAAATGGATATTGACGTTTCCTGTGCTTTTTGTTCCGCCACCGTAAGAGGAGACCTTCATAAAGTCGATTTCTATGGGTGTTTTAATTTTGCGCATCAAATCTCCCAAAAATACGACAGAGCCCTTCAAAATTGCCACAAGCAAAACGCGGTATTCGCTTGCGCCGTAATCCTCGTCGATTTGCGCCGCGATGCGGGTGGTGATGCCATCAAGCTCTTCCTCGGAAACCAAAATCTTCAATACGTCATCAAGTTCGTTTTTCATTTTACTGTCCTTTTCTCAATCTTCAATATAATACAAATGATAAAGCGGCGCTTGGTCCTCGCGCCTGGAAGACACGTCCTCCCGCACGCCGAAGCCCGCCACCCAAATAATTCCCTTCTCATCGCACAAAACGGGGATTTGGGAACGCAGGTGAGGGGGGATTTGCGCCTGTGAAAACAATTTTTTTAGTTTTTTGGTTTGTTTGCCATAACGGTAGCTATCGCCCTCTTGCTTGGAGCGCACGTATAGCCCACCGTATATATTAGCAGAACACAGTGTTTTGTGTATCAACGTTTTGTGAATTTTTGAGGAAAGCTTTTCGTCCTTTTCCTCTAACAGATACAGTATACCCCCATTTTCAAGAGAATTCTCACCCAAATGGATATTCACTCTGCCAAAATCAAAGGCTTCTTTCTCTTTCTCTTGAAAAAAGACGGTTTTCTTCTCCGCATAAAAGACCAAGGAGGATGGGAAAGAAAGGGAGAAGAGTTCTCCTTTTTGGAGCTTTTCCAAGGCGCTTCTGATGTGCAGACGGGTCGGCTTTTCAGAAGAGGGGAACTTGGCTTCGTGAAGCATCAGCACCGCACGGTACGCCAAGGAATAAGGCAAAGCGCAAAGCCCATCTCTGTCAAGCCCTTCCCCGTTATAGAGGGTATCATAGGCATCCTTTGCCAAGGCGTCTAAATAAGCGGCGTCCTCTCCCACATCCTCGCCCATTCTCCCAAAGGAAGAGAGTAAGGACGGATTGAGCGTTTTCATACGCGGTAAAAGCTCTTGCCGAATATAGTTGCGGGAATAGGCAATGTCCTTGTTCGTGCTATCCTCCACATATGGAATTTGCTTTTCTTCAAGCGCACGATACACCTCGTCCTTGGAAAGGTTAAGGAGCGGGCGGATGATACTGTCACGCACATAGGCAATGCCGCAAAGCCCGCGAAGTCCCGTTCCGCGTATCAAATGAAGCAGGACCGTTTCGGCAAAATCATCGGCGTTATGCGCCGTCGCAATCACCGAAAGGGAGCGCTCCTTTCTTTTTTGCTCCAAGGCAAGATAGCGATGCTTTCTCGCGGTTTCTTCCAAGCCCTTTTTCTCCTTGGAAGCAAGAGCGGGGATAGAAATATCGGCAATATGAAGGGGGATGCCGAAGTCTTTGCAAAGAGTGGTGCAAAAGACACTATCCCTTTGCGCTTCCTTGCCCCGTATACCGTGGTTGACGTGCATCGCTTCCAAGGCAATCCCCTTTTGTTCACAAAAGGAAGAGAGCAACGCCAAGAGCAAGACGGAATCCGCCCCGCCAGAAAGTGCCAGCAATACCCCGCCTTGCATCAGGGGAAGCATATTTTTTTCTTCTACCGTTGCCAAAAATGCTTTTTCGGCGCAAAGATAGGAAGAAGCGGTTTTCTTTTCTTTTTCGCTCATATTAAGTCATACCGTTGGGCGCGGGTGGCTCGGAGGGCAAATTTTCCTCCAAGGTTCTGAACTTGGTGAACTGCGCGTTCCAACCCATTGTGACGCTGCCGACAGCCCCGTGACGGTTCTTGGCAACGATAATTTCAGCGGTGTTGGCGGCGGCAGCCTGCGCTTTGGGGTCAACATCCTTATAATATTCATCTCGGTACAAAAAGAGAACGATATCCGCATCCTGCTCGATGGCGCCCGAATCACGAAGGTCGGACAGCATCGGCTTTTTCACCGTTCTTCCCTCAGGACCACGGGAAAGCTGGGCACAGCAAAGAATCGGCACGCCGAATTCCTTTGCCATAATTTTCAGATTTCTTGAAATCTCTCCCACCTCTTGCACACGGTTATCAATGGATTTTCCGCTTTGCATCAGCTGCAGGTAGTCAATGACAACCATACCGAGATTTTTCACACGGCGCAGCTTTGCCTTCATATCTGTGGGGGTGATATCCGAGGTATCGTCTATCAAAATGTCACAGGATGCAAGAGAAATGGTGGCGTCTGCAATGCGCTCCCAATCTCCGTTATCTTCATTGAACTGACCGCTTCGCATAGCGCGGCTATCCACCAGCGCCTCTCCCGAAAGCATACGCAGGGCAAGCTGCTCGGCGGGCATTTCCAAGGAAAAGCAAGCGACTGCCTTTCCCGTTGCCTTTGCCACCTGCACGGCAATGTTCATCGCAAAGCTCGTTTTACCCATACCGGGACGGGCGCCGATTAAGACAAGGTCGCCCTTGCCTAACTGTACAAGCGTGTTATCCAAGGCAGAAAAGCCTGTTTTGACCCCCGAAACCTCGTTCGGATGCTCGGCTTGGTACTGCAAGTCTTTATAAACGACCTGCATAACGTCACGGATATGACGGAAATCTCTGGAATCCCGTTTTTGCGCGATGTCAAAAATCTTTTGGGCAGAGGAGTCCAAAATCGCGTCAATCTCGCCTTCCTCGGCGTAAGCGGTGGAGCTTATCTCCTCGCAGGCTGTAATCAAACGGCGCAAAATTGCCTTATCGCTGACGATTTTCGCATAGTCGCGAATATTGGACACGGCAGGCACACTGTCTGCCAGATTGCGCAAATAGGTCACACCCGACTGCTCATCGTAGGAGCCGCCCTTTACCAAGGTGTTAAGAAGCGTAACCGTATCAATCTGGCGGCTTTGCAGGAACATTGTCTGCATAGCGGTGAAAATCTGGCGATGCTCTTCGATATAAAAATCGTCGGCATACAGCTTTCCCGCAATATGCTCAAAGGACTCCGGCTTAATTAAAATAGAGCCGAGAACCGCCTGCTCTGCCTCCAAGGATATCGGTTGTTTTCGTGTTCCGATGTCAAGAGCCATATAGGTTTCCTCTTTTCGTTCGTTTCTCTATCAGTTGTGTACCACGAGGGAAATCTTCCCCGTTACGCCGTCATACAGCTTCACGGTGAGCGAATAGCTGCCATAGGACTTAATGTTTTCGGCAAGCTCTATCTTTCTTTTATCGACAGCGATGTCAAAATCCTTTGCCAATGCTTCGGCAATGTCCTTGGACGTGATAGCGCCGTAGAGTCTGCCATCAGCCCCCGACGCCGCGCGGATTTTCACCGTGACGGTTTCAAGACGGGCAGCCAATGCCTTGGCGGCCTTGCGCTCCTCTTCTATCTTATAGCGCTTGGACTCCTCCTTGCCGCGCAAATCGTTGATGGCTTTATTATCCGCCACAACGGCAAGCTTGCGGGGCAAAAGGAAGTTTGCCGCATATCCCTCTGCTACGTCTACCACTTGATCCTTTTTGCCGAGTGACTTCACGTCAGCTAACAAAATAACCTTCATTTTTGTAACCTTTCTTTGTTCAATTCATATATTTATCGATGGCTTTCTTCAACCGTTCCACAGTCGCATAGCCTGTCATTTCGTCCACCTGCGCGCCTGCCGAGTCAAAGTGACCGCCACCGTGCAGCTCCTCTAATATTTTTGCCACGTTGACCGAGCCGTCAGAGCGGGCAGAAATATGCACTCTGCCGTTGATCGGAACAAGGGCAAAGGAAGCGTTGATGCCCTTTCCTGTCAAGAGCGCGTCTGCCGCCTTGGCGGCGATTACCCGATAGCTTGCGTCCGTATCGCCGTCACAAACGGCAATAGCGAGGTTGTCCTTATACACAAGCACGTGGGAAAGAAATCTTCCCTGCTTGACCATATCGCTGACGTCTGTTTTGAACAGTTCGTTTGTTTCGCTGGGGTTTGCCCCCTCGCCGCGCAGGAATTGCGCCGCGCCGTACGTTCTGGTTCCCGTATTCTTGGTCAGCTGTCTTGTGTCCAAGAGGATGCCCGAAAGCATCAGCTCTGCCTCTTCCTTCAACAGCCTTTTGGTTGTCATATGCAATTCCAGAATTTCCGCCACCATTTCAGAGGCAGAGGAAGCGGACGGCTCAATGTAAGAAATTTTCGGCTTATTATCCGCGTTGTTGGATTTGGTATGGTGGTCGACTATGACGATGTCATCCACCATATCAAAAAGCTTGGGGCAGGCGGTATTGGCGATATTATTGACGTCCACAATAATGAGAAGCGTTTTGGGACGCACCAAGTCCATAGCCTCGGTTTCGTTGACAAAAACGTCATCGTATTCCTCGCAGGCGGCTATTTTGTCAAAGCAGGAGCGCAGGTTTTCATCCGACCTGTTGACAACGATGCGCGGGGTGACCCCCGAAAACATAGCAAGCCTTGCCATACCCACAGAGGCACCAAAGGAGTCATAATCCCCGAAATTGTGCCCCATAATCAAGACATTGTCTGCCCTGACCATCAAGCCCACGATGGCATTTCCCATCACTCTGGCACGGACATTTGCCCGTTTATGAACTGCCTTGGTTTTTCCACCGTAAAAATCCGTTCCCATATCGTTCTTATAGACGACCTGGTCTCCGCCGCGCTGCAACGCCATATCCAAGGCGGCTTGCGCCATTTGCTCACGGTAGGAGAGCGTTCCCGACACACAGGAAACACCGATAGAAACGGTAACGGGCATACCGTCACCCACGCGGATGCTTCTGACCTCGTCCAAGATGTTAAAGCGACCTTCTACGCATTCGCTCAAATGACGGTAGTCAAAGAACATCATATATTTATCGCGCTCGTAGGAACGAATGACACCGTTCATAGAGGCTGCCCAGTTGCGTAAAATCTCTTCAACCTCAGTAGCAGCAGAGCGGAACTTCTCTTGGATATACTGCAAAAGCTCCTCGATATTGTCTATAACGATATAGGCGACAGCCGTTCTATCCTCGGTGTACCGACGGAAATACTCCACCAAATCAGTGACGTTTTCCAAAACCAGCATTTGCAAATTATCCTTGGCGGCTGACCTATCTACACGGTACAGCTGGTCGCCAATTAGAATAATCTCGTTGTTTTTGAACTTGCTTTCCTCGGAAAAATTCAAAAATTCCGACGGCACAGTCTGATGATAAGAGGCAAAAGAATCACCCACAACATCCCCCTTTGCGCCAAGGATGGACAAAAAGGCGGGGTTTGCCAATACTATCCTATCCCCCTCGCTGCACAAGGCGGCGGGAAGCTGCAAGGACGTCAGCCACTCGTCTATTTGGTCCTTACCTGAAGAAAGCGCCGTTTCTTCTTCTGTTTTATTCTGATGCGGTTTGAAATGCAGGGTTCCGTAAACCGCAAGAAAGACAAGATAAACAAAAACAGCAATCATTCCCATAAACAGCGGTGCGACGTCCATTTTCTCGATGACGATGGCATAACCCACAAGCGTCAGACACGCCGCGGCAATAAGCACTGCTATATCTGTTCCCGTTGCTATTTTTTTCATATCAAGCACTCCTTTCTGTGCGTTTATAAAATGGGGCTTTCCGTTTTTTTCATTCTTTCAATACGCCGCCATTTTATCATTCCTATTGTAGCATAATTTTTTCACTTTGTAAAGCAAAACAACGCACTTTTTGCAATTTTTCAAAAAAACTTTTCGTTTTTGGCTCTTTTTTTCATAAAATTTGCTTCCTTATTAAAAAAACTCTTGCAAAAAAGGGCTTTTTCATATAGAATAGAAGAGAAAAAACAAAGGAGGTGGTTATCTTGGCACAGGAAGCAAATAAAGTCACCCTTTCTTCCCCTGTTTCCGCTTTGTCGGGAATTGGTCCGTCACGCCATAAGGCGCTCTTACGCCTGGGGGTTGAAACCGTAAGAGACCTGCTTTTTCACATTCCCCGCGCCTATGAGGACCGCTCCTCGATTTCGCTTTTAGCAGAGACGCCAGCCGAGGAAAAGGCAACCTTTTTACTGACGGTTGGCTCTTCCCCTGTCACAACGCGCCTGCGCGGCAATCTTTCCCTGACAAAATTCCGCGCCTTTGACGAATCTGCCTCAGTAGAAATTACCTATTTTAATCAGGATTTTCTGAAAAACGTCTTTACCGTAGGAGAGACCTTTCGTTTTTCGGGGAAGCTGGAGCGCAAGGGAAAAAGACTGTTTTTGTCCTCTCCCAAGCACGAGCGCTACCAAGAAAACGAGCCCCTTCCCGATTACATCCCTTGCTACAAGCTGAGCGAGGGCATCACGGCGAGTGTTTTGCAAAAAGCGCTTAACCAAGCCTTATCCTTGGCTTCCACCACTCTTGTGGATTATTTACCCGAGGACATTCGCCAAAGAAACAATCTGCCGACCCTGCTTTACGCGCTTTCCTCGCTTCATTTTCCAAGAGGAATAGAGGACATCCGTCGGGGAGCGCGGCGGCTTGCCTTCGATGAGCTTTTCCTGTTTGCCTTGCGCTTGCAGCTATCCAAAACCAAAAACGCGGCAGAAACGTCCCTGCCTATCAAGCAAGCGGACAAGGAGATATTTCTATCTCGCCTGCCCTACACGTTAACAGGCGCGCAAGCGCGCGCTTGTGCTGAAATCGCAGAGGACATACAAAAGGGCGCTCCTATGAACCGCATCCTGATAGGAGACGTGGGAAGCGGCAAGACGGTTTGCGCTATGTATGCCATTTTCTTAGCGCTTAATTCGGGGCATCAGGCGGCTGTGATGGCGCCCACGGAAATTTTGGCGCAGCAGCATTTTGCCCAGATGAAGCCCTTTTTTGAAGAGATGGGCTACAAGACCGCTCTGCTTCTCGGCTCTCTTTCTCCCAAGGAGAAAAAAGAGGTATATCGCCGCTTGGCAGAGACAAACGAGGAGCGGATTGATTTGGTCATCGGCACACACGCGCTTTTATCCGAAAAAACGGTCTTTTCCGATTTGGCGCTGACGATAACGGACGAGCAGCACCGCTTCGGCGTTTTACAGCGCGCCACCTTACGAGGCAAATCGCCTCATTCCCATTTGCTTGTTATGAGCGCCACTCCCATTCCCCGTACCCTTGCCTTAACCCTTTACGGTGACCTTTCTGTTTCCACCATTGATGAGATGCCCAAGGGCAGAGAGCGGGTGGACACCTTTGTGGTAGATTGCTCTTACCGTGAACGCCTGCTTGCCTTTATCCGCAAGCAGACAGAGGAAGGGGGGCAGGTTTACGTGGTCTGCCCTGCCATTCAAGAGGATATTGAGGAAGAGAACGTTCCGCTTTCTGATTTAATGTCCCCGAAGCAAGAGGATGACCGCCTTCCCTTGGCGTATGCCGAAAACGAGAGAGAGACATTACAAAAGGCTTTTCCCGACCTTAAAGTAGGTCTTTTACACGGAAAAATGAAATCCGCCGAAAAGGAAGCCGTTATGGCGGCTTTCGCGCAGGGAGAGCTGCACATTCTGGTTTCTACCACCGTTATCGAGGTTGGCATCAACGTGCCAAACGCCAATCTGATGCTGATTGAGAACGCGGAGCGCTTCGGTCTTGCTCAATTACATCAGTTAAGAGGGCGCGTTGGCAGAGGAAGCCGAAAATCCTATTGCGTGCTTCTTTCCGACGCCAAAAACGGCACGGCAAGGCGGCGGCTTGAAACCATGCGCACCGTATACGACGGCTTCAAGGTGGCGGAAGAGGATTTGAAGCTAAGAGGTCCAGGCGACTTTTTTGCCGCAAGCGGCAGCGATGAATTCCGTCAAAGTGGGGGGCTATCTTTCCGCTTTGCGCACCTTTGCACAGAGGAAGGACTGCTTCTTCAAGCGGCAGAGGAAGCCAAAAATCTTTTAGAAGGAAAAACCGAGCTTTATCCCGAAAAGCACGCCGCGTTACAAAACGAAATAGCCCGTATGATGCAAGACACGGCGGGTATTATCTCCTGACGACCAAAACGATACAAAAGAAAGGCAACATTATGTTACAACCCTTGGCTGACAGAATGCGCCCCAAAACCTTTGACGATATGGTGGGGCAGACCCATTTATTCGGAGAAAACGGCATCGTTCGTAAAATGCTGGAAAAGGGCAAGCTGACCAATATGATTTTCAGCGGCCCTCCCGGCACGGGAAAGACAACTGCCGCTAATATCATTGCCGCTCACACGGACAAGCAGATTTACCGCTTGAATGCCACCACCGCTTCTTTATCCGATATCAAAAAAATCGCTGAGGAAACGAAAAGCATTTTCGGCTCTTCGGGAATTTTGCTATACCTGGATGAAATTCAATACTTTAACAAAAAGCAGCAGCAATCTCTTTTGGAATATTTAGAGGACGGGCGCATCGTGCTTATCGCTTCCACCACCGAAAATCCCTATTTCTGCATTTACAACGCCCTGCTTTCCCGCTCCTCTGTGTTTGAATTCAAGCCTGTGCCTGCCAAGGAGTGTCTGATTGCGCTGCGGCGCGGATGGGATTTACTCAACCGAGAGGAAGGCGCCCAAAAGGAAGCCTCTGATGAGGTTCTGACCTTTTTGGCAGAGCGCGGTGGCGGGGACGTGCGCCGCAGTCTTGGCATTTTAGAGAACGCCTTTGCTCTGTGCGATGCCGTTCTGGAAAAGGAGTTTGTCGCATCCTTGCTTCCCTCCTTCACGGGAAATTTCGATATGGCGGGGGACGTTCATTACGACCTGCTTTCCTGCTTGCAAAAATCCATTCGCGGCTCGGACGTGGATGCCGCCATGTTCTATTTGGCGAAAATTTTAGCGGGTGGCGACCTTCTTTCCGCTTGCAGACGGCTGTTAGTGATTGCGTCTGAGGATGTCGGACAGGCATACCCCTTAGCTCCCGCTATCGTATATGCCTGTGTACAGAGCGCCAAGGAATTGGGTCTGCCCGAGGCGGCGCTTCCCCTTTCGCACGCCGTGGCGCTTCTTGCGACCTACCCGAAGTCCAACGCTGCCTACGAGGCATACGCCAAGGCAAGTGAGGATGTGTTAACGGGGCTTGGGGTTGAAATTCCCACTCATTTACAAAGCCCGCTGTTTCGCGGGTACCGCTATCCTCACAGCTTCCCCAATCATTATGTGGAGCAAGAATATCTCCCAGCGGATTTGAAAGGCAAAAAGTATTATACCTTCGGCACAAGCAAAACTGAGCAAATGGCAAAGGCATATTATGATGCGCTTCGAGGCAATAAGGGCTGACATACCAAAGAAGCTTCTTTCTGTTATTTCTTCTCTTTTTGCTTTCTCACATCAAAACAAGCGTTTTCTATACTTACTGCTTTGGCTTGTCTCATTTTTTCTATCCTACACCGTTTCCTTTTGCACGGTTAAGGTTCTTTTGCTTCTTTGCGCTCTCTTGCTTTTGGGTAGCATAGCTTTATGCTTCAAAATCGGATTTCGCCGCAGTCTGCTTCTGCTTTTTCTCATACCTCTTTTAGCCTTTTCCCTGACGCTTTATCACCGCGCTCCAACGGAGCGGCTGAGCGAGTATTATGAAAAAGAGGCTATTGCCGAGCTGACAATTACGGACATTTCCGCGGCAGATACCGACAAAAAGACTGCCACCGCTTCTCTTTTCTCCTTAAACGGAGATCCCCTTTCGGCGAAGGTCGCCCTTATCCTTCCTGCAAGAAGCCCGTATACAATCGGAGATACCGTCAGCTGTTTAGTAGAAGACATTTGCGCGCCAAGCAAGTGGCAGCTTACCGAGGGAATTAACGGCGTTATGACCTTGAAGGTAGGGGATAAAACAGGGGAGCGCCACACCGTCTTTTCCTTTGCAGCCGAGCAAAACAACAAGCTCTCTTCCCTTTTGCGCCGTCGGGTGACGGGTGAAGAGGGCGCTTTGCTCTCTGCCTTTTTACTAGGAGACAGAGAGGGCGTTTCCGACTCGGTTTCCTTGGCGCTTGAAAGGACGGGAACCACTCATATGCTAGCGTTAAGCGGTATGCATTTCAGCATTATCATTGGCGGGGTTGGCTTCCTTTTGCGAGGCGTTCATAAAAAGAAGCGATACCTTCTTTTTATCGCTTTGCTCTTATTTTATACCCTTTTAACAGGTCTTGCCCCTTCCATCTTACGCGCTTGCTTTATGTCCTTGTTTGCGTTTTCGGCGTTTCTTTCGGGGCGCGCCAACCATAGCCTTTATTCCCTTTTGGTTTCCTTATCTCTCATTTTCTTTTTTGAGCCGTATACCGTTTTCAGCCTGTCGCTTTGGTTGTCTGCCTTGGCAACTGCGGGCATTCTTTTATTTCTGGCGCGAAAGGAGCAAGCGCCCGTTGAAACAAAAGAAGCTACTCTATGGAAAAGGCTTTGGCGGTATATAAAGGAGTATGTGTTTCTTTCGTCTGCTGTCACCTCGGCGGCAACGGTGGCGGTTTTGCCGCTCACGGCTTATTATTTTGGCTCGTATTCTCTTTTGTCTATCCCTGCCAATTTACTGCTTGCTCCCCTTATGCAGCTCTCGCTTTACGGAGCAATTCTGGTTCTTTTTCTCGGCTTTCTTCCGCCTGTCGCATTTGTAGCGAGGGGTGCTGCCTTTTTATTTTTGAGGCTCGCCTCTCTTCTCTCTTCCATTCCGCACAGTCAAATTTCTCTTGCCCGTCCTGTTTCCCTTGTGGCGGTTGTATTATTTTTCTCGGCAATTACCCTTTACTGTACGCTGACTCCAGCCAAGCATTTTCGCCCCAAGCGCGTTCTTTCTATGCTTCTGTGCTTGGGCTTGGTTTTATCCTTGGTGCATCTGACAGACACATACGTACATAAAAACGGGGTTCGCTTGGATTATTTCTCCGTAAAGACAGAGAAGCAAGAGGGAGATCTGCTTTGTCTCAGAGAAAGCACCAAAGCCTTTATGTTTGCCGTTTCTCTGCAAGATACCTCTTTGACATATGCGGTCAAGGACGCGCTGTCCTCTTGTTATCGGCAGGAGCTTGACGGGTATATCATAACGGAATATCAGAGAGACACCGAGGAGCATTTGAAGGATCTTTGTGAAGGATGCTTCGTTTCAGCGCTCTATCTTCCCTCTCCCGATAACGAAGCCGAAATGGAGATTGCCTCTCGCTTGAAGAGCTGGAGTGAAGAGGACGGACCTTCCTTGGTCTTTTATCAAAGAGGGGCAAAGGTATCGTTGGGAAAGACGGATTTTTCTCTTCTTTCCGCCTCTGCTTCCTCTTGTTGCTTCTCTCTTTCCTTTGGGAAGGAAAGGGCTTTATACGCATCGGCTTCTTCCTTACAAAAAGACGCCTTCGCGCTTCTTTCCCGCTTGTCCTCTCATTCCTTGGTGATTTGCGGCAGCTACGGATACCGAGAAAACAAAGGGCTACCCGAAAGCCTTTCCTCTCTTTTCTCGGGCAAGGAGCTTTGGTGCGCCAAAGAGGATATTCTTCCCGCTTCTCTGCCCTTTTCCGCAAGGACGCATTATCGGAAAAGCATTTTCGTTCTCCCGACACCCTTTTTCCTGGAAATAAAAAAGAGCTACGTATGAAAACGCCATACATAGCTCTTTTGTTTTTAGAATATTAGTTTTGAACGGACAAAGACGCAAGAGCGCTTTTGGGGAAAATATTTTTTATATTTTCGGAAAAGATTTTGCGGTTATTCTCCACGGAAAAGCCAAGGCGCAAAAGATAGGCAATTTCTTCCTTCGCGCGCCACATCGGATAATCAGTGCCGAACAGCACCTTGGAAAAGCCGAAGCCCTCTATCAGCTCCTTTGCCCTTTCCTGTTCCAAGAAAGGAAAGGAAGAGCAGGTATCCACATAGAGATTGGGAAAGTCCATTAAGCAAAGGACATCATCCCAGACAGACCAACCGCCAAGATGCGCGGCAATCATTTTCAAGCGCGGGTATGACTGCAAAACAGGATACAAGCGATTGGGATTGGAGCGGTCATACCTGCTGTCTCCCGCGTGTATCAAAACGGGCAGCCCCTTTTTTTCGCAGATGGAATAAATATCGGCGCAGAGCTGGTCGTCCGCCTTGAAATTCTGAATATCGGGGTGAAGCTTCACGCCCTCTAAGCCCAAGGCTTCTATTTGTTCAATATCGCCGAGTATATCCGAGGAATGAGGGTGCAACGCCCCAAGCCCCAGAAGCTTCTCGGGGCAAAGGGCAACCTCTTCTGCAATAAAGGTGTTTATCGTTTCCACCTGTCTTGGGGACGTTGCAACAGAATGAACCACAAAGCCGTCAACGCCGTCCTTCGCTCCAACGGCAAGCAAATCCTTAAAGGTGCCTTTTCCAAAGGAAGAAAGACCGTAAAAATCATCCGTTCCCTTAACGGCCTTTTCGGCAATCCTTTCGGGGAAAATATGGCAATGCGCGTCAATGATACGGTATTTTTCTTCTTCCATTACGCCGTTACCACTTTTGCCGCCTTTTGCAAGCCTAACTTCTCAATGGCGTCTTCTCTCATTTTGTATTTCAGAATTTTTCCCGCCGCGTTCATAGGGAACTCGGAAACGAACTCGATATACCGAGGCACCTTATGGCGCGCCATATGGGCGTTGATATATTCCTTCATTTCCGCAACGGTCATTTCCTCGCCATCCTTGATGATGATGCAAGCCATAATTTCCTCGCCGTACTGCTCATCGGGCACGCCGATAACCTGCACGTCCTTGACCTTAGGATGCGTGTAGATAAATTCTTCGATTTCCTTGGGGTAAATGTTTTCGCCGCCGCGGATAATCATATCCTTCAAGCGACCTGTAATACGGTAGTTGCCCTCGGGAGTTCGGCAGGCAAGGTCACCCGTATGGAGCCAGCCATCCTTATCAATGGCGGAAAGGGTTGCCTTGGGCATTTTGTAATAGCCCTTCATAATGTTGTAGCCGCGCGCGACAAATTCCCCTGTCACCTCGTCCGGACATTCTTCGCCCGTTTCGGGGTCTACAATCTTACACTCAATTTCAGGCAGGGCTCTTCCCACCGTGCTGACACGCACCTCAATGGGGTCGTCCGTGGAGCTCATCGTGCATCCAGGGGATGCCTCGGTCTGTCCGTACACAATGGTAATTTCGGACATATGCATCTTTTCCACTACGTCCTGCATAACCGAGATAGGACAAGGGCTTCCCGCCATAATACCCGTTCTCATATAGGAGAAGTCGGTCTTGGGGAAATCCTCGTGCTCAAGCATCGCGATAAACATCGTAGGAACGCCGTGGAAGGCGGTGATTCTCTCGTTATGCACGCAGGAAAGCGCGGGCTTGGGGGAGAAATAAGGCAAAGGCAGGACGGTTGCGCCGTGCGTCATACTCGCGGTCATGGCAAGCACCATGCCGAAGCAATGGAACATAGGCACCTGAATCATCATACGGTCAGCGGTTGAGAGGTCCATACGGTCACCGATACACTTACCGTTATTGACTACGTTATAGTGGGTGAGCATAACGCCCTTGGGAAAGCCCGTTGTGCCCGAGGTGTACTGCATATTGCAGACGTCGTCCTTATCGACAAGGGCGGCGCGACGCAAAACCTCTTCGTGAGGAACGGATGCCGCCTTTTCCAGTGCCTCTTCCCAGGTGATACATCCCTTCTGCTTGAAGCCGACGGTGACGACGTTGCGCAAGAAGGGCAAGCGCTTGCTATGGAGCTTTCCGTCCGCGCTCTTTTCAGCAAGCTCGGGGCAAAGCTCGGCAATGATGGCAGAATAGTTGGAGTCACGGTAGCCGTCCACCATAATCAAGGTGTGGGTATCCGACTGCTTCAAAAGGTATTCTGCCTCGTGAATCTTATAGGCAGTATTCATCGTGACTAAAACGGCGCCAATCTTGGTGGTTGCCCAGAAGGCGATATACCATTGAGGCACGTTTGTCGCCCAGACCGCAACGTGATGCCCTGCCTTGACGCCCATAGCAATCAGGGAGCGGGCAAACTCGTCCACATCCTTACGGAACTCGTAATAGGTGCGGGTATAGTCAAGAGTGGTATATTTGAATGCCAGCTGGTCGGGAAATTCCTCGACCATTCTATCCAATACCTGAGGGAAGGTCGCCTCAATCAAAAGCTCCTTTTTCCAGACATAGCGCCCTGTGTGCGCTTTGTTGTAGTAAAGAGAAGTATCGCTCTTTGAGGTATCGTTCCATTGGCTCATATAGTTTTCAAACTGGGAAAGGATGATTTCAAGGTCATCAATTTCCTCGCACCAGGAAGCCGACCACTCCAAGGATATAAATCCGTTGTAGTTGACGGAGCGCAGGGTGTGAATGAGGGTGGCAACTGGATATTCGCCCTCCCCCATCAAGGAATAGACGATGCCGTCCCCTTCCTTTTTCGCGTCCTTCACGTGAATATGCTTGACGTAGGCGCCTAAGTTTTCAATGGTTTTTTCGGGCTCCTCGTTGCCGTCAAAATAGGTAGCGCAGGTGTCCCACAGTGCCGCCAAGCCGTCACAGGCAAAGGTATCCAGCATATCGCGCAAGGCGCCGCTATCGCAAAACATACCGCTGGTTTCAAGAAGCAACGTCACAGAGGCATCTTCTGCCTTTTGGAGCATTTCTGCCAAGAAGGAACGCACGTAGGTAATATCCTTTTCTTCGTTTTGCAGGGCGTGCAGCCGCACGTACGGAATATGCAGGTTATGCGCGATGCTAATACATTTTTCGACCTCTGCCTTGGCGCTTTCCTCATTTTTTGCCGAAGCAATATCGCAAATACTGTCAATGCAAGGGATTTGCAATTTCATTTCATACAGGCGGCGCAGGGTCAAGGCGCTTGTTCTGTCCTGAAAGGCGCTTTCCGCCGAGGTGAACAGGCTGTTGCCCACGTTATGCAATTCTATGCCCGAAAAGCGAAGGCTTTTTGCGATGTCGCAAAATTCCTCAAAGGTCTTTCCGTGCCACCCTTTTGTAGAAAAAGAGAGTTTCATTGATTTGCCTCCTCATATACAATCTTATTTACGGCGCTGATATATGCGCGAATGGATGCGCCGATGATGTCGGTAGAAATACCGTTGCCCGAATAGAGCTTTCCGTTTTCACGCAATTTGACAAGAGCGGCACCCACCGCTTCTCTGCCCTCGGTGACGGATTGGATTTGAAAATCGTCCAATTCATAGTGATATCCGATGATTTGCTCTAACGTACGGAAGGCGGCGTCAATAGGACCGTCACCCATAGCGATACCCGAAATTTCCTTTCCTTCCTTTTCCAGTTTGATTTGGGCAGAGGAAGCAATGATGTTGCCGTTATTGACAACGTAGCTGACCAAGCGATAGGTTTCAGGGACCTGCATTGCCACGCTTGCAATGACCGCCTCCAAGTCCTTGCCTGTGACCGCCTTCTTTTCGGCAACGCGACCAAACTCCTCGTAAACGCGCTTCATATCCTCCTCGGAAAGATCGTAGCCGAGCTTCGTAACGGCATCGGAAATGGCTTCAATGCTATCATTTTTATCGTAAACGGCAGGAGCTTCCTCAACAACAGCCGTCTTGATGGCGCCCTCTGTTTCTTCGCCGCAGATCCATTTGATTTGCTTGGTGATACGCTGCAATTCGTGGTAGCTGATGGCAGAGAAAACGCCGCATCTGTCGCCACAGCTGGCAAGAACGCCTGCAAAGGTGGTAATGTCGGGAAGGGTTGCTGCGCCAACGCAGCACTTGATTTCCTCGGCTCCTGCCTGCATAGCCGTGACAACCGAGGCTGTGGCAAGACCGATGGTATTGCGGCAAAGCACGCCCAGACGCACAGCGGCATCCTTGGGAATAAGGGCGCAAGCCTCGGAAACAAAGGCGCTAAACTCGCCCGGCAGGCGCGCTCCCTCATCGTCGCACAGGGTAATAACTGACACGCCCTTTTCTACGGCGAGCAGGATCATTTCCTTTAAGAAGTCCTTGTCTGCGCGCGTGGCATCCTCTGCTACGAGCTCCACCTCGACCCCATAGCTTGCTGCCTTTTCAAAGAGAGATGCCGCCTGCTCCTTCATTTTTGCCGCCTTCTTGTGCAAGGAATACTCCATTTGCACCGCGGAAACGGGAATAAAGAAGGAAAGACGGGGCTTTTGCGCAGCAGATACGGCGGCATACGCTGCCTTTACGCTTTCCTCACTGAATCCTGCGGGAACAGAAAGGGTGCTGTTTTTCACGAAGGCAGAAACCGTGCGGATTAGCAACGCGTCCGCTGTGGCATTGACAATAGCGGGCATATGGATGACGTCCATATTTAACTTGTCTATCTGTCTGGCGATTTCGATTTTTTCCTTAAAGGACAGGCTTTTGCCGCTCTCTAAGGTCATATCGGACACATAAATTCTTTTCATTTTTTTATTTCCTTTCAAGTAAGCCTTCGCTTTTTTGCATTACAAACAAAATAAAACGCCCCTGAAGCGTATGCTTCAGGGGCGAAAATGACTTTCGCGGTACCACCCTGATTACTGCCATAGAAGGCAGTCACTCATTAAGGCTCAATCAAGCCCTTAGCCATGGTAACGGGGCATCCGGAATTTCTTACTTTCAGTTCAGAAATTCTGCTCCGGAATGAGATTTTTCAAATCCATCACATCGGCTCGCACCACCCGCCGACTCTCTGCAAGTAACCCGGATAAGAAAATAATTCCTTCATCGCATTTGAAAATTATGGGAGTATTATAGCACAAGGTTTTTGTTTTGTCAATAGCCTTTTTTTATTTTTTTATTTTTTTGAGCATCAATTTTCTTCCAG
Source organism: Clostridia bacterium (assembly GCA_017936565.1). Classification (GTDB taxonomy): domain Bacteria; phylum Bacillota; class Clostridia; order Oscillospirales; family CAG-272; genus UBA1740. The sequence continues at coordinate 41,611 of JAGBFG010000016.1, read as the reverse complement.
GGGATAGGTCCAGTTATACGTATCGGGAAGCTTACCCCATTGAATGCCCGTCAGAACCTCGTAAAGATGCGCGGTGACCTCGCCGATTTTTCCGTCGTTGATGGCATATTTTTTGCCCATATAGCAAAGCTCGCCGATAGGAGAAATGACAGCGGCGGTTCCGCAGCCCCAAGCCTCTTCGAGCTTTCCTTCTTCCAGCGCCTTTGCAAGCTCGTCAATGCTCAAACGCCGCTCGCTGACACGGTATCCCTCGGAGCGCAAAACCTCAAGGCAGGATTTTCTGGTAATGCCGGGCAGAATAGAGCCAAGAAGGGCGGGGGTAACGACCTCGCCGTCAATCTTGAACATAACGTTCATTGCGCCCACTTCCTCTATATACTTACGCTCTACGCCGTCAAGCCAGAGAACCTGGGAATATCCCTGCTCCTCTGCCTTTTGACCTGCGCGGTTGCTTGCCGCGTAGTTACCGCCGCATTTGGCTTCACCCGTACCGCCGCGCACAGCGCGCACGTCATCTGCTTCAATCATAATCTTAACAGGGTTGATGCCCTCTGCATAGTAAGAGCCAACGGGAGAGGTGATGATGATAAAGGTTGCGTTCTTTACGGCGTGAACACCCAAGGTTTCATCGTTTCCGAACATAAAGGGACGGATATAAAGGGACGTGCCTTCTGCTGCGGGCGTCCACTCCTGCTCAAAGGTAATGAATTTTGTCAAAACCTCAAGGGCAAGCTCCTCGGGAATGGTGGGCAGGCAAAGACGCTCTGCCGAGCGGTTCATACGGCGGATGTTCTCAATAGGACGGAACAGCTGCACCTTTCCGTCTGCGCGGCGGTATGCTTTCAGTCCCTCAAAAATTTCGCTGCCGTAGTGAAGAGCGGTGCAGGCAGGATGAATGGAAAGATTGCCAAAGGGGACAATTCTCGCGTCATGCCAGCCCTTGTCGACAGAATAATCCATGATGAACATATGATCTGTAAAATATTTACCGAATCCGAGCTTGGAAGCCTCAGGCTTTGCGGCGGGATTTTGGTTTCTTGTGATGCTGATTTCCATTTTCGTTTTCCCTTCCTTTTTCGTTATCCTTGATAATCCTTGCCCAAGCGCATAGCGTTCAGGTTCACTTCCAGCATATCGGCGCGCTTGGCGGAGATAACCTTCTTTAACGCGGCGACAACCTTTTCTTCCTCGTCAAAGGTGCCTTCCACGCCCAGAACCTTACCCATCATAATCATATTGGCAAGAGTGGGGGTTTTGTTGTCGGACGCCATTTGCGTAGCGGGGATGTAATAAACGGTAACGTCCTCTCTTTTGACCTTACGGCTGATAAGAGTGGAATCCACGTAAATCGTTCCGCCCGGAACGACGCTGTCCTCGTACTTATCCAAGGAGGGCAGGTTCATCGCGATTAAAACGTCGGGCTTGGAAACAATGGGAGAGCCGACGGGAATATCGCTGATGATGACGCTGCAGCTTGCCGTTCCGCCGCGCATTTCAGGTCCGTAGGAAGGAAGCCAGCTGACGTTTTTTCCTTCGTTCAAGCCCTGGTATGCCAAGAACTTTCCTGAAAAAAGGATGCCCTGACCGCCAAAGCCCGCAAACAAATACTGTGTTGTTTTCATTTTGCTTCCTCCTTACTGATTTGCGCTTCTGTCCTTATACACCCCAAGAGGATAATAAGGAATCATTTTTTCATCAATCCAAGCCAAAGCCTTGGCAGGCGTCATACCCCAGTTGGTCGGGCAAGAGGATATGACCTCAACGAGCGAGAAGCCTTTTCCGTTGACTTGGTTTTCAAATGCCTTTTTAATAGCCTTTTTGGCGTTTTTCACGTTTTTCACGTTGTTGACGGCAACGCGCTCCAGATACTCGGGACCATCGAGCTGCGAAAGCATTTCGCAAACCTTGATGGGATAGCCGCAAAGGGACACATCTCTTCCGTAGGGAGAGGTTTGGGTTACCTGCCCGGGAAGCGAGGTGGGCGCCATCTGACCGCCTGTCATACCGTAAATGGCGTTGTTGATAAAGATAACGGTGATATTTTCGTTTCTGGCGGCGCTATGTACTGTTTCAGCCATACCGATGGACGCAAGGTCCCCATCTCCCTGATAGGTAAAGACGATGTTGTTGGGGTCTGAGCGCTTAACGCCCGTGGCAACGGCAGGGGCTCTGCCGTGCGCTGCCTCTATCATATCGCAGTTAAAATAGTCATATGCCATAACGGAGCATCCAACGGGAGCGATACCAATGGCTCTTCCCTCAATGCCAAGCTCATCCATAACCTCGGCAACCAAGCGGTGCACAATACCGTGGGTGCAGCCGGGGCAATAATGCAACGGCGCGTCCGAAAGGGCGTGAGGTTTATCAAATACGATCATATCAGTTGCCTCCTTTCTTTGCGGCATCCTCAATAGCGGCAAGAACCTGCTCAGGAGAAGGAATCATACCGCCTGCTCTGTTACAGAGAGTAACGGGCGCTTTTCCGTTGACAGCCAAGCGCACGTCCTCAATCATCTGACCCATAGAAAGCTCTACCGAGATAAACTGCTTCACCGTTTCAGCAGCCTTTGCAAACTGCTTTGTGGGGAAGGGCCAAAGGGTGATGGGACGAATCATACCGACCTTGATACCCTTTGCTCTTGCTTCATTGATGGCGTTTTTGGAAACACGGGCGGCAATACCAAAGGCGGCAATGCAGATTTCCGCGTCCTCCATCATATATTCCTCATACATCACTTCATTTTCTTCGATGTACTTGTAGCGCTCGTAGCGCTCAAAATTGGTTCTTTCCAATTCCTCAGGCTTCAAGAAGAGAGAGTTGACGATGTTGTGCTTTCTCTGTAATTTTGTTCCTGTTACAGCCCAAGGCTTTTCGGGAGCCTGCTCCGTTTCAAAATCCAAGGAAACGGGCTCCATCATTTGCCCCATTGTACCGTCTGCCAGAATCATAGAGGTCATACGGTATTTATCGGCAAGAGCAAAGCCCTTGACTGTCAGCTCTGCCATTTCCTGCACGGAAGCTGGCGCTAAAACCAGCATATGAAAATCGCCGTGCGCACCACCCTTGGTGGCTTGGAAATAGTCACTTTGCGAGGGCTGAATACCGCCAAGACCGGGGCCGCCGCGCTGCACGTTGACAACGAGGGCGGGAAGGTCTGCTCCCGCTAAGTAGGAAAGGCCCTCGCCCTTCAAGGAAATACCGGGGCTGGAAGAGGATGTCATCACGCGCTTACCTGTTGCGGAAACGCCGTACACCATATTGATAGCGGCAACCTCACTCTCTGCCTGCAAAAACGTTCCGCCGATTTTAGGCATTCTTTTTGCCATATATGCGGCAATTTCAGTTTGGGGGGTAATGGGATAGCCGAAATAATGACGGTAGCCTGCCAGAATAGCCGCTTCCGCTATGGCTTCATTTCCCTTCATCAATACTTTTTCAGACATTGTTTTCTCACCTCTCTACTTTAATGATACAGTCGGGGCACATCGTTGCACAGAACGCACAACCGATACAAGCCTCTTCCTTGACCGCTTTCACGGGATGATGACCTTTTTGGTTAATGGTGTCAGCGTCAAGTGCCAATACTTGCTTCGGGCAAGCGTCCACACAAAGACCGCAGCCCTTACACTTTTCGCTTTTGAATGTTAATTTTGCCATGGTGTTCTCCTTTACATTCGTTTTTGTAATAAAATCGGGCGGTAGCACGCCTCTTCTCCCGCAAAGCAAGAGGAAAGAGACTCGTGCACCGTAGTGTACCAAAATGGAATTTCGGCGGCATCGGCTACCTCTTTGGCAAAAGCCACGGAGCCGCGCACGTCGTGCTCAGTGGTTTCCGCGCCAAGATTTGAATTGTTGATAAGCGCCGTGAAGGAAAGACCAGACGCCCACTCTATTTCCTTCATCACGGTAAGGGCGCTGTCAAGGTCACGTGTCAACGGTCTGAATTTGTTGAGAACAAAGACCATTTCATAGTTGTTCTCTTCCCGTATGGCAGGGGCAAGACGGCCAAGCGCAAGCGCCCCTCTTTCATCGCCGCCCACGTCCAAGACGCCGTAAAGAGATTTGTCATCCGTAATGGCGTACATTTCTGCGGGCAGAGCTGGGATATCCACGTTGCTGTTCGCGTAAGAGGAGCAAATCAGACGGACTCCGTGAAGACGAAGCAGCTCCTCGCTGTCCTTAGTGCGAAAATAGGGGTTGACAATATCAATATCGGCGATAGCCACTTTTTCGTGCTTTTCCCGCAGACGCAGGGCGTAATTCACGGCAATATTGGTTTTTCCGCTTCCGTAATGCCCTGAAAAAATGGTAATTCTCTTTTCTTGCAAAGCCATTCCTTCTTTCTTTTCTTACAAAAGACTGCGCTGAATTTTTCCGCTTGCCGTTTTGGGAAGCGAATCGCGGAACACGATAATTCTGGGATATTTATAGGGAGCGGTATGTGTTTTGACATACTCTTGAATTTCCTTTATCAAGGCGTCTGACGGTTCTTTTCCCTTGACAAGCACAATGCTTGCCTTGACGACCTGACCTCTTACCTCGTCGGGCGCGGCAGAAACACCGCATTCCAAGACGTAAGGAAGCTCCATAATCACGCTTTCGATTTCAAAGGGTCCGATGCGGTAGCCCGAGGACTTGATAACGTCGTCCACACGCCCCACATACCAATAGAAGCCATCCTCGTCACGCCAAGCGACGTCACCCGTATGGTAATAGCCGTCGTGCCATACCTCAGCTGTCTTTTGCGCGTCGTTATAATAGCCCGTGAAGAGTCCGCAGGGAGCGCCATCCTTTACCTTGACGACAATCTCGCCCGTTTCACCCACAGGAACGCTCTTTCCGTCGGGGGACAGCAAATCCACATCATAAATGGGGGCAGGCTTACCCATAGAGCCGATTTTATGAGGCGCGCCTGTCAGGTTTCCAATAATCATTGTGCTTTCGGACTGACCGAAGCCCTCCAAAATCTGCAAGCCCGTTGCCTGCTCGAATTGGCGATACACCTCGGGGTTCAATGCCTCGCCTGCCGTTGTCATATGCTTGACGGAAGAAAAATCATACTTGGAAATATCTTCCTTGATCAGCATACGAAGCATCGTGGGCGGGGCGCAGAAGGTCGTGATTTGATACTTGGCGAACATCGGCAGAATGTCAGCGGCGTTGAAGCGCTCAAAGTCATACACAAAGGTTGCCGCTTCGCAGAGCCATTGCCCGTAGAGCTTACCCCACAGCGCCTTTGCCCAGCCTGTATCGGAAATGGTGAAATGAACGCCATCGGAGTCTACGTTGTGCCAATATTTTGCCGTATGAAAATGCCCCAAGGGGTATCTATGGTTATGAACGGCAATTTTGGGATAGCCCGTTGTGCCCGACGTGAAGAACATCAAAAGCGTGTCGTCTCCACAGGGTGTTTCGGCGGTGCGTTCAAAATGGGTGCTGTAAAGGGCACATTCCTCGTCAAAGCTGCGCCAGCCATCTTTTTCGCCGCCGACCATAATTTTAATCAGGCTTCCCTCGATGCTCTTTTCTGCCTTATCCACCTCATCGCTGACAGCACCCTTGGCTGTACAAAGGATGGCAGAAACGCCTGCCGCCTCAAAGCGATAGGCAAAATCGTGGTCAAGAAGCTGATTCATCGCGGGGATAGCGACGGCACCCAGACGGTGAAGCCCTAACATTGCATACCAGAATTGGTAATGTCTGCCGAGCACCAGCATCACGCGGTCACCCTTCTTGATGCCCAAGGACTTGAAGTAGTTGGCAGCGCGGCAAGAATTTTTCTTCACATCGGAGAAGGAAATTCTCTTCTCCGTTTTATCCTCAGCAATATGTAAAAGCGCCAGCTTGTCGGGGTCCTTCTTGGCTATTTCATCCACCACGTCATAGGCGAAATTAAATCTGTCTGTATTCTTGAAGGTAATAGAGGTGGGTGTTCCGTTTTCGTCCTCCTCGGTATCGACAAACTGAGAATAGACTCTCTCCTTATTGTCGCGCTTGACAGGCTGACCCTTCACGATTTTACCGGGCTGAAGCTCGGGGATAGGCGCGCCTGTGGGATTTAAGACGATGGCATAGAACTGACAGTCCTCACCCTCCACCGCTATCATACCGTGGGGCGTGGAGCTATCGTAATAAATGCTGTCACCGGGGCCCAATACCTCGGTATGGTCGCCGATTTGAATTTTCAAGTGCCCGCTGACCACGATATCGCATTCCTGCCCATCGTGCGTGGTGAGCTCAATATCGCCCGTCTGCGCCTTTTCGCTGTAACGGCTGCTGACATACAGCGGCTCCGCGATACGGTTACGGAAGGCGTGCGCCAGATTGAAATAGGTCATACCGTGGGCTTCCTCAATGCGCTGCCCTTCTCCGCTTCTGGTTAAGGTATAGGATTTGAGCGTCGGGCTTTTACCCTCGATAATGTCGGTAACGTCGACGTTAAAGGCAGAGGCACAGCGGTAGATAAAGGCAAAGTTCAAGTCTGCCTCGCCCTTTTCGCAAACGATATATTCCGCCTCGGTGACACCTGTTTTCAGAGCCATTTGCGCTGTCGTCAAGCCTTCGATTTCACGAAGCTCCCGAATACGGTTTGCCATTTCTTTGATTTTCAAATCAAGACCCGTCATATTTTGCATACTGTTTCTCCCTGTAAATAGCGACAAAAAAGCCCGTCGCAAAGATAAATACTTTGAGACGAGCATATTTTTACAATACCCGCGGTACCACTCAAATTGCAGCGCCAAGACACTGCCCCTCAGGGTCTATCAACCCTTATGCACTCACGCAGCATACGCGGAGAGGTTCTACTCGATAGCTCTTTCTTCCTCTCGGCTCGGAAGCTACAAACAAGGGGGAGCTTTTCACGGCTTGCACCAACCGCCGCTTCTCTGAAAAAGCAGGACCCTCGCCCTCTTCGTCAACGCCTTTTTCAATTTATATGCAGTATGATACCACATTTCAAAGCATTTGTCAATAGCTTTTTGAAAATTTCCTTATATTAGTAGGAAAGGATTTTTCGTATATCAAAGCTTATTTCTTTGGATTTTTCCGCTGATTGTTTTGGGAAGCTCATCGCGGAACACGACAATACGCGGATACTTGTAGGGAGCGGTATGCTCCTTGACGTAGTTCTGGATTTCCTTTTTCAGCGCCTCAGTCGGCTCTGTGCCCTTGACAAGCACAATGCTTGCCTTGACAACCTGACCTCTTACCTCATCGGGCGCGGCGGAAACACCGCATTCCAAGACGTAAGGAAGCTCCATAATCACGCTTTCGATTTCAAAGGGTCCGATGCGGTAGCCCGAGGACTTGATAACGTCGTCCACACGCCCCACATACCAGTAATATCCATCCTCATCGCGCCAAGCGGTGTCGCCTGTATGGTATAAACCATCGTGCCAGGCATCCGCCGTTTTTTCTGCGTCAAGGTAATATTCTCTGAAAAGACCGCACGGAACCGCTTTATCCGTATGAATAACGATTTCGCCGATCTCGCCTGCGGGAAGCGATTTTCCGTCAGGATCAACAATGTCCACGTCATATTGCGGGTTTGCCTTACCCATAGCGCCGATTTTGGGGGTCATACCGACAAGATTGGCGATGGCAAGGGTGGTTTCCGTCTGACCGAAGCCTTCCATAATTTCAAGACCCGTTGCCGCTTTGAACTGATTGAACACCTCGGGGTTCAATGCCTCGCCCGCTGTGGTCATATGGTGAATAGAGCTCAAATCAAACTTGGAAAGGTCGCCGCGGATAAGCATTCTGAGCATGGTGGGCGGCGCGCAGAAGGTGGTGATGTTGTACCTTGCGAACATAGGAAGCAGATCGTTTTCATCAAACTTATCGAAGTCATAGACAAAAACAGCGCCCTCGCACAGCCATTGACCGTAAAGCTTGCCCCACAGGGATTTACCCCAGCCCGTATCGGAAATGGTTAAATGCAAGCCGTCACGCTCACAGCAATGCCAATATTTAGCCGTTACGTAATGCCCAAGGGCATAGGTATGCTTATGCGCCGCCATTTTGGGATTGCCCGTGGTGCCCGAGGTGAAGAACATAAGCGCGGGCTCTTCTCCCGCGGAGCAATCCTCGGGACGCGCATATTTGCTTGAAAAGAGCTTATATTCCTTATCAAAGTCAAGCCAGCCGTCCTTAACGCCGCCAACCATCAAAAGCTTTTCTACCTGCGGACATTTCTTAGCGGCGCTTTGCGCATAGGTATAGGTGTCGCCATCGGCGGTACATACGATTGCCTTGACTCCCGCGGAATTGTATCTGTATTCAAAATCGTGCTCTTTCAGCTGATTTGTTGCAGGAATGGCGATAGCGCCGAGCTTGTGCAATGCCACCATACAGAACCAGAACTGGTAATGGCGCTTCAAGACCAGCATAACCTTGTCGCCCCGCTTGATGCCCAAGGACGTAAAATAGTTTGCCACCTGATTTGAAGCCTTCTTGATATCCTTGAAGGTAAAGCGGCGCTCCACCTTGTTTTTGTCGAGGTGAAGCATAGCGAGCTTTTCGGGATAGCTATCCGCAATCCCGTCAACGATGTCAAAGCCAAAGTTGAAGGTTTCGGTGTTTCTGAAACGAATGCTCTCCAATTCCCCGTTTGCATTTTCTTTGACGTCAAGGAATTTTTCGCAAACCAGCGGCTCGCTCTTTTTGGCGGCGATGACGCTCTTTCTGACAACCGTTTCATTGGAATTGTCGCCCGACATAACCACCGCAACGAAGGTACAGTCCTTTCCGTCAACGGCTATCATGCCGTGAGGAATAGAGGAATTGTAATAAATGCTGTCCCCTTCCTCTAAAATCTCGGAATGCTCGCCGACCTGAATTTTCAGCTTGCCGTTCAAAACAAGGTCAAACTCCTGACCGCTGTGCGTGGTTAAATGAATGGGCTTGTTTTGCTGCGCCTGAGAATATTCATAGGTTACGTAATAGGGCTCGGCAAGCTTATCCTTGAACTTGGGCGCAAGGTTGGCAATATCAATGCCGTCCTCCTTGGCGGTGCCCTGCCCCTTTCCTTTTCTCGTTACCGTATAGGTGGAAAGCTTTGCCGTGCTGCCCTCCAAAAGCTCCGTCATTTCAACACCAAAGGCTAATGCGCATTTATGAATGAAGGAGAAAGGAATATCCTGTGTGCCGCTTTCGTAAGAAAGGTAGGTTGGCTCATCCACGTCCGTTTTTTGCATCATATCGTTTACGGAAAAGCCCATAATTTCACGCAACTCTTTAATTCTCGTTGCAATCTCCGATAAGCGACTTAAAGTGTTGTTTGTATTCATGACGAACACCCTCCTTAAAAATTTTTGAAAAAATAAAACCCGTCTCAAAGAGAACTTTGAGACGGGTGAAAATCACTCGCGGTACCACTCAAATTGCGCCTTCGCGCCACTTACGAGGTCAAGCAACCTCTGCACACTCACGCTGTGCTTCTCGTGAGACCCTACTTTATTCAGGTCTCCAACTCGGAAGTGATAGGTTTTCCTTTTTGCGCAACGGCTCGCACCAACCGCCGTTTCTCTGTGCCGCTTCCAAGAAGCCCGTCTTCGTCATCGTCTTTTTCATTTGATACGGAGATTTTATCACATCATTTTGCGTTTGTCAAGAGCTTTTTGCAAAAAAAACAAAAATTTTTTCTTCGTCCTTTACCAAAGAAAAAAAACAAAAAACGGAAATTGTGTCCTCAAAATACTTGCTTTTTCGATTTTTTTCTGCTATAATAGCGATGGTTTTCTTGTTCATATTTCAAAATACAATGAAAAGGAAAAACATTATGCTACACTTACATACCCGTGAGGTTTGTTGGGATACCTTTTTGATGGACAAGAGTGAGGGCGTTCAACTGGATATGAAGCGCCCCGTTAGAAAAAACGTTTGCTTCACCTGCGACGCTATCTGGGAAGGCTCGACCTGCGGTTACGCTTCCTTCGTTCAAATGCCCGACGGCACAATTCGTATGTATTACCGCGCCTCCGACGTCAGAATTGTCGAGGCGGCAACGGGCGTAAAGGTCGTCAAGGACGGACCTGACTTTACAGGCGTTACGAACGCCGCGAGGGTTTCCGTTTGTCTGGCAGAATCCAAGGACGGAAAAACCTTCACCCGTGTACCTGTGAACAAGCACCCCTTTGCGGAAAGCTGCGAAAACAACATCGTTTTCCGCGATGAAGCAAAGGCGATTGACAATTTTTCCGTTTTTTACGATGAAAACCCCGCCTGCCCTGCTGATGAGAAATTCAAGGCTTTGCGCTACAGTGAGGGCAAGGAAGAAAACTTTTTAGCTTATTATAAGAGCGCTGACGGTATTGATTTTACCTTTGAGCGCATTCTCCCTATAAACGGGAAATTTGATACCTATAACGTTACCTTCTGGGATAAGGCAACCGAGCAATATTACCTTTATTCCCGCGACTACCACAAGCCTGACGGCAGAACGACCCCTCGGTGTCAGGTCAATCTTGTGACCGATATTCGTGATATCCGTCTTTCTACCTCAAAGGATTTTATTACATGGGAGCAGCACGGGCCCTTGATTTATCCCGAGGGCACAGAGGACTTGGGTCTTTACGTGAACAACGTTCACAGATACTATCGCTCGGACAGTATGTTCTGGGGGATGCCCACCCGTTATTTTGACAGACGCGAGGACAAGGAAAACTTCAAGCATCTGACCCTGCCCGGCTTTGAAAGATATGAATGTCTTGAAAAGCTCGGTAGAGAAGCCTCGGTTGTGAACGATGCCGTTTTAATGATTTCGCGCGACGGGCTTCACTTTGAGAGAAGCAATGAGGCTTTCCTGACCGCAGGGCCTGAGAACGGAAGCAACTGGATTTACGGCGACGCCTTTGCCAATTACGGTCTTGTGGAAACCGCGCCCGATTTTGAGGGCGAGGCAAACGAGATGTCTATTTACGCTGGCTCGGGCTATCGCACCCGCAGCCTTGATATTGTGCGCTACACCCTGCGCCTTGACGGATTTTATTCTTGGAGAGCAGATGACAAGGGTGGCGAGGTTCTAACCAAGCCCTTCACCTTTGAGGGCGACTCCCTTTCCGTCAACTTTGAAACCTCTGCCCGCGGGCATTTGCGCATTATCCTCTGCGACGAAGAAGGAAATGCGCTTCCCGATTTTGACAGCGGCTTGGTGTTCGGCAACAGCGTTGCGCGGAGCATTGCCTTTAAGGGCGAGCTTGCCTCGCTTCACGGAAGGCCTGTCAGAATGAAAATTCTGATGCGGGACTGCGATTTGTATTCCTTCCTCTTCACTTAACTTAATAGGTTGCTTCGGCAACAAGAAAGGATTTATATGTCAATAGGAGTATTTTTACAACAACTCGTGCAAAACCCTATGCTTTTGGTGTCAACGCTTCTGACACTCGGTGTTATTTTGGTGAACGGCTGGACCGACGCACCAAACGCCATTGCAACCTGCGTTTCTACCAGAGCCATCGGGGTGCGCAAGGCCATTGTGATGGCGGCTGTCTTTAACCTGCTTGGCGTTCTGATTATGACGCTGGTTTCTCCCGCGGTGGCTGAAACGGTTACGAAGATGGTCAGCTTCGGCTCGGGCAAGGATTCCTTAATAGCCCTTTGTGCCGCTATGGCAGCGATTGTAATCTGGGCAACGGCAGCTTGGTATTTCGGCATTCCGACAAGCGAAAGCCATGCGCTGATTGCAGGTCTTTCGGGTGCAGCCCTTGCTATTCCCGGTGGCTCTATCAGCGGTGAGCAATGGTTGAAGGTGCTGTACGGGCTTGGTCTTTCCACCCTTTTGGGCTTTGCCTCGGGCTTTGTGACCGCCAAGCTGATAACCCTCATTTGTCAGAACAAGAACCGTATGAAGAGCGAAAAGTTCTTCTCTCGCGGACAAGTTGTGGGGGGTGCGGCTATGGCATTTATGCACGGCGCGCAGGACGGGCAAAAGTTTATGGCAATCTTCATTATGGGCTCCTACCTTGCCAACAACCAACCCCTTCCCACAAACTTTGACACGATGAGCTGGATTTGGCTGATGGTGCTTTGCGCGCTTGTGATGGGACTTGGAACATCCATTGGCGGCTATCGCATTATCAAATCAGTCGGCATGGATATGGTAAAGATGAAGCCTTATCAGGGCTTTGCCGCAGACCTTGTTTCAACGGGATGCCTTTTGCTTGCATCCTTTACGGGTATTCCCGTCAGCACCACGCACACCAAGACGACCTCTATTATGGGTGTCGGCGCGGCGAAGCGTTTGAGCAACGTGAACTGGTCGGTTGTAAAGGAGCTGGTTTTAACTTGGGTCTTTACATTCCCCGGGTGCGGCGTTCTCGGTTACGTAATGGCAAAGCTTTTCCTATTTTTATTTTTATAAATTAAGCAGAAAGGAACACTACTATGGCTAAGAATAAAAACGATTATTTCAAACTGATTGAGGAGCAAATGTCCTTTCCCGTTGCGGCGGCAGACCTTTTGCAGGAGATTTTCGCCAACGCGACCAATGAGAATATCGATGTTTACAGAACGCAAATTCATAAAATCGAGCATCAGGCAGACACGGTTCATCACGACATTTTGGGTCGTCTTTCCACCGAATTTATCACTCCCATTGACCAAGAGGATATTTTGCGCTTGGTGCAGCTGATTGACGACATCACTGATGCCTTGGATGAGACAGTTATTGATATGTATAAGTACTGTGTCGCCAAAATGCCCTCATCCGCTGCCGATTTCTGCGGTCACGTTATCGCCTGCGTGAAGGCGCTTGACAACGCCATCAAGGAATTAAAGAATTTCAAAAAGCCCGAGCTTCTTCGCAAGCTGCTTATTGAGGTAAACACGGAAGAGAGCACTGCGGACGTTGCCTACAACACCATCATTCATCAGCTCTTTATGGAAGAGGAAAACGCAAAGGTTCTGTTCGCGCAAAAGGAAGTGTTTGACAGCTTGGAGAAATGCTGCGATTTGTGCGAGGACGCCGCGGACATTATCGAGCAAATCATTATGAGAAATACTTAATTTTTTTGAAAAATTATAAATTTTTTTGCATATACCCTTGACAAACAGCAAATGTGGGTGTATAATAATCCAAAAATCAAGGAGGAAATGAAAATGAAGCTTACTGATATGTGCCAAAATTCTCGTTCCGCCTTGGTTGTTGCTATGGGTGCTTTTTATTCTTTTGCAGTACGATTTTTTTCGTACTGCTTTTATTATTTTATTGAGCCCCATTTTTGTCGGAAACGCATATCTTTGGCGTAAAAAAAATGCGTCAACAGTAAAAAGAGCGCTTCCGAAGGGGGAGCGCTCTTTATTTTTTAGAAAAGAAAGGATTACCCGTTATGAACGATTTAGAAAAGGCAAGAGAAGCCATTGGTGAAATTGACAAGGAGATGGCGGCGCTTTTTGAAAAAAGAATGGCGGCTGCCGCCCGTATTGCCGATTACAAGAGGAAAAACGGACTCTCCGTTAAGGACGAGGAAAGAGAAAAGGCGCTGATTGAGAAGAACTGCTCTTTTCTGACCTCTGCTGACCTTGCGCCCTACTACACGCGCTTTTTGGAAGAAATCATTTCCGTTTCCTGTGACTATCAGGAAAAGCTCTTGGCGGGTATGCGCGTTGCCTATTCGGGAACGCTGGGCGCTTTTGCCTATATGGCGGCGAAGAAAATGTTTCCTTCGGCTGAGCCTGTTGCTTACAGCGATTTTACAGAGGCGTATATGGCGGTGGAAAGGGGCGAGGCAGACGTTGCCGTCCTTCCCTTGGAAAACAGCTACGCGGGAGAGGTCGGCGAGGTGATGAATTTGATTTTCTCGGGCTCCCTTTACATCAATCAGGTAATAGAAATGCCTATCGTTCATCATTTGATCGCCCAAAAGGGCGCAACCAAGGAAGGCATCAAAAAGGTCTTTTCTCATCCCCAGGCGCTCGAACAGTGCGCAGACTACATTGAGAAAAACGGCTTTGCCATTCAGCCCTTTTCCAACACCGCCCTTGCGGCAGAATACATCCGGGACTCCAAGGACCTATCCGAGGCTGCTATTGCATCAGAGGAAACTGCTTCCCTGTTCTCCTTGCAGATTTTAGACAGCGGCATACAGGACAGCAAGACCAATACCACACGCTTTGCCGCTTTTACAAAGGAGAAAAACGTTCTCTCCACGCAAAAGAAAAAGGAGAACGAAAACTTTATTCTGGTATTCACCGTGCAAAACAAGGCGGGTTCCTTGGCAAACGCCCTGAATATTCTGGGTGCTCACGGCTATAATATGAGAAATTTAAGAAGCCGTCCTATGAAAAACTTGGAATGGAGCTACTTCTTCTATATGGAATGCGAGGGCAGCATCCATACCGAAAACGGCGATGATATGTTAAAAGAGCTTTCCGCCGTTTGCGCGCATCTTAAGCTCGCGGGCGCATACAGGGTGCCTGAGCTTTAACAAACAAAAAGAGAGGAAAAGCAATGATACTTTCTGTTTCCAATGAGTACGATATCGTCATAGAGCCCGGCGTCTTACAAAAAGCCGAGGCATATCTTGACTTAGACAGAAAGGTTTTGGTGGTGACAGACTCAGGCGTTCCGAAGGAATATGCCAAAGCCCTTGTAAAAAAGTGCAAGGAGCCCCATCTTGTCACCCTGCCTATGGGAGAAGAAAGCAAGAATATGGATAACTTTATCCTGCTGCAAAAGGAAATGGTTTCTGCTTCCTTTTCCCGCGGCGACTGCGTCGTGGCGGTGGGTGGGGGTGTCGTTGGTGATATTTGCGGCTTTGCCGCTTCCTGCTATATGCGAGGCATTGATTTTTACAATATTCCTACCACCCTGCTTTCTCAGCTTGACTCGTCCATCGGCGGAAAAACCGCCATTGATTTTTTGGGTGTGAAAAACATCGTGGGCTCCTTTTACAAGCCCAAGCGAGTGTTAATTGACCCAGAAGCCTTAAAAACGCTTGACGAAAGGCAGCTGCACGCAGGACTTGCGGAAGCCATTAAAATGGCAGTAACCTCTGATGAGGAGCTCTTTTCGTTTATAGAAAACAGCGTTTGCTTAACGAAAGATTTACCAACCATTATTGAAAGAGCACTTAGCATTAAAAAGGCTGTTGTGGAAGAGGATTTCAAGGAAACAGGACCTCGGCGCATTCTCAATTTCGGTCACACGGTGGGGCACGCCATTGAAAGTCTTTTGGGCGGGGAGTGGCTTCACGGCGAATGCGTTGCCTTGGGAATGACCTATTTTTCATCCCAGACTGTTCTGAACAGACTGCTTCCGCTTTTGGAAAGGTACAAGCTTCCCACAAAGGCGGATTTTAACAAGGATGACCTTCTTCCCTACTTAAAGCGGGATAAAAAAGCAGTTGACGGGGGCGTTTTAACCGTTCTTGCGGACGAGATAGGCAAGGGCTATATCAAGACGCTTTCGTTTGACGAGCTGTTACAAAGAATATAAGAAAGGAAGCATTATGAGAAACACATTTGGAAACGCCGTTAGTCTTACTCTGTTCGGTGAGAGCCACGGCGCGTATATCGGTGCGGTTTTGGACGGGCTTTCGGCGGGTGTTCCTGTTTCGGAAGAAGAAATTGCCCGTCAGCTGACGCGACGCCGCCCAAGCTCCCTTTTGGATACCGCAAGGGCGGAGAGTGACCGTTTTGAAATTGTAAGCGGCGTTTTTAACGGCAAAACAACAGGAACGCCTATTTGTATTTTAATTCCCAACGAAAACACTCGAAGCGCCGACTATGATTACGGAAGGGCGCGTCCTTCACACGCGGATTTTGCCGCGTACAAAAAATATCATGGCTTTGAGGATTATCGCGGCGGGGGGCATTTTTCGGGAAGAGTGACGGCAGCGCTTGTGGCAATGGGCGGCATTTTACTGCCCGCCTTAAAGACCCTCGGCATCACGCTCGGCACACATATCTCCCTTTGCCAAGGGCATAAGGACGCTTCCTTTCAGGATGCCGAAAAGGACCTTGCTTTTTTGCAAGAGGCTACCTTTCCTGTTCTTGACCAAGAGGTCGGCGAAAAAATGAAGCAGAAAATTCTTGCCGCAAGGGCAGAGGGCGACAGCGTTGGCGGGGCAACGGAGAGCCTTATCCACGGGCTGCCCGCGGGGCTTGGCGAGCCTTGGTTTGACAGCTTAGAGGGGCTTCTTTCACACGCCCTATTCAGCATTGGGGGCATCAAGGGCATTTCCTTCGGGGCAGGCTTTGATTTTGCCGCAATGAAGGGGAGCGAGGCAAACGATGCCTGGCGAATGAAGGATGGAAAGCCCTTTACCGAAACCAACAATAACGGCGGTATCAACGGCGGTATTTCCAATGGAATGGACATTGTCTTTTCCTGCGCCGTTAAGCCCACCCCTTCCATTGCCAAGGAGCAAGAAACGGTTAACTTTATCACAAATGAGGAAACCACGCTTGCCATTAAGGGCAGACACGACCCTGCCATTATCCGCCGCATTTGCCCTGTCATTGACAGCGTCACGGCTCTTGTACTTTGTGACGTATTGACAGGCAGATACGGAAGCGATGTGTTTACGAAAGGACTTTCCTTATGCGTTACGGACTGATTGGCGAGCGTTTAGGTCATAGCTACTCCTGCGAAATTCATCAAAAAATCGGGGATTATCCCTACTCCTTACAGGAAATTTCCAAGGAAGACCTTGCCCTTTTTCTGCAAAAGCGAGAGTTTTGCGCTATGAACGTCACCATTCCCTACAAAAAGGACGTAATACCCTTTTTGGACGGGATAGATGAAAAGGCGAAAAGCATCGGGGCTGTGAACACCGTTGTCAACCGTAGCGGCAAGCTATACGGCTACAACACCGATTTTGACGGGCTATGCGCCCTGATATCCTTTGCCGGCATTTCGCTCAAAGACAAGAAGGTTTTAATTCTCGGCAGCGGCGGCACCTCTATGACGGCGCTTTCGGTTGCCAAGAGCCAAGGGGCGAGAGAAGTTTACAGAGTTTCCCGCACAAAAAAAGAGGGTGTGATTACATATGACGAGGTGTTTTCCTTTCACAAGGACTGCCAAGTCATCATAAACACCACCCCTGTTGGAATGTTTCCCTCTCCCGAGGCGACACCCCTTTCCCTCTCCGCTTTTCCTCTTTTGGAAGGTGTTTTAGATGCCATTTACCATCCCCTGAGAACGACCTTGGTGCAAGAGGCGCAAGGGCTTGGCGTAAAGGCAAGCGGGGGGCTTTATATGCTGGTGGCGCAAGCGGTATACGCTTCTGCTCTCTTTTTCGGCAAGGAGCCTGACGCTGACGCCATTTTGCCTATCTATCAGGCAACGCTGCGCGAAAAGGAAAACGCGGTTCTTATTGGTATGCCATCCTCGGGAAAGACCACCGTCGGAAAGCTGTTGGCAAGGGGACTTGACCGTCCTTTTGTCGACACGGACGAGCGCTTGACCGAAAAATTGGGTATGCCTGTTTCCTTGTTTATTGAGAAATACGGCGAAGAGTCGTTCCGCAAGGAAGAAACAGAGGTCATACGAGAGGTGGCAAAGATGTCGGGCTGTGTGATTGCCACAGGCGGCGGCGCCGTCTTGAAGGAAGAAAACGTGCGTCTTTTGAAGCAAAACGGAAAGCTTTTCTTTTTAGACCGCGCCCTTGAAAATCTCACTCCCACCGCTTCCCGTCCTCTGTCCTCTGATAAGGCGCGCTTAGAGGCGCTATATACCGTCCGCTTGCCTATTTACCAAGCGGCAAAGGATATCACAGTTGAAGCCAACAGGGATGCTTCCCTTGTGGCAAAAGAAATAAAGGAAACATTCTTTTCCTGACAAAATCCCGCAAATTCACAAAGAAAGAAGGCTTCGCTGACGCGAAGGCTTTGGTGGCAAGCAATGAAATTTTTAATTCTCAACGGACCGAACATCAATATGCTTGGCATTCGTGAGCCTGACATTTACGGAAAGGAAACCTATGAGTATTTGGTTTCTCTGATAAAGGAGCACGCAAAAAAACGGGGCGTTTCGGTTTCCTTCCTTCAATCCAACCACGAGGGAGAGCTGGTGGACGCCATTCAAAAGGCTTATTTTGACAAGGTGGACGGCATTGTTTTTAATCCCGCCGCTTATACCCACACAAGCGTTGCCATTGCGGACGCCGTCAAGGGGGGGGGCATTCCAACCGTCGAGGTGCATATTTCCGACGTAAGCAAAAGAGAGTCTTTCCGCCAAGTCAGCTATATCGGAGAGGTTGCAAGCGGCAGAGTGATGGGAAAGGGATTTTTAGGCTATATTGAGGCTATGGATATGTTAATTTCGCTCTTGGAGAAAAAAGGCTGAAAAAATTTCAGACCTTATACGAAAAGAAAGGGTTGGTTATAAAAATGACCGTCAGAATAGAAAAGGGAAAGGCATACGGCGCCGTTTCCGCCCCCCCTTCCAAGAGCTTTGCTCACCGCTATTTGATTGCGGCGGCGCTCTCGGGCGAGGGCGGCGTGGTTCACGGGGTTTCCGAGAGCCACGATATGAAGGCAACGCTCGGCTGCGTTTCTGCCCTTGGCATCGCCTACCAAAAGGAAGGCGACACCGTCCTTATCAAGGGGCAAAAGGAAGGTGGCTGCTTCGTGTTTCCTTGCCTTGAAAGCGGAAGCACGCTTCGCTTTTTCTTACCCCTTGCCTTAACCTTGGGAGAGAGCGCTTTGTTTACGGGAACGCCAAGGCTTTTTGAAAGAGGGGTTTCCGTTTATGAGGATGTGCTCACACCAAAGGGCATCACCTTCCACAAGGAGAGCGCGTCTTTACGGGTAGAGGGCAAGCTGACCGCGGGGGAATACACCCTTAGGGGTGATGTGAGCAGTCAGTTCATCAGCGGACTTTTCTTTGCTCTTCCCTTGTTAGTGGGTGACAGTGTCCTTACCGTGCTGCCGCCAGTGGAGAGCCGCTCTTATATAGACATCACGCTTGACGCCTTAAAGACCTTTGGTATTTCCATTGAAGAAACCGAAGAAAACCGCTTCTTTATCCGCGGCAAACAAGCCTACACGCCAAAAGAGGTATATACCGAGGGGGATTGGTCAAACGCCGCCTTCCTTTACGGACTCAACACCTTGGGCGGAAGGGTAACGGTTGAGGGTATGAAGCAGGACAGCATTCAGGGAGACCGTGTTTTTCTTTCTCTTTTAGAGGAGTTAGAGCGCCCTTCCCCTATACTTGATTTGCGCGACTGCCCCGATTTGGGGCCCTTGCTCTTTGCTCTGGCTTCCGTTAAAAACGGGGGTGTATTCAAGGGCGTTGGGCGACTCAAAATCAAGGAAAGTGACCGCGTTGGTGTTATGCAACAGGAGCTTGAAAAAATCGGCGCTGTGTCAAGGCAAGAAGAGGACACCTTCACCGTTTTCCCCTCTGCCGTTCACGCGCCCACACTTCCCTTTTGCAGTCATAACGACCACCGTATCGCTATGTCCTTATCTCTGCTTGCCACTTGTTTTGGCGGAGAAATCGAAGGGGCGGAAGCGGTTGGCAAAAGCTATCCCGACTTTTTTGAGGTTTTAGAACAACTGCATATAAAGGTAACGAAAAATGCTTGATAAGAAAAACAAAATTTTAATCATTGGCTTAGGACTGATGGGCGGAAGCTACGCCCGCGCTTTCACGGAAAAGGGTTATTTTGTGGGAGCAATTGAAAAAAAGGAGTCATCCCTCGCCTATGCCTTGGAAAAGGGCTTTATACAAGAGGGGCAAAGCGAGCCCAAGGCGGACCTTATCGGCAAGTATGACATTTTGATTTTTGCCCTCTATCCGCACATTTTTACAGAATGGGTGAAGCAATACCAGCACCTTATTCCCAAGGGGCGACTTTTAACCGACGTCACAGGCGTCAAGGGTGCCATTGCCGAGGACCTGCAGGCGCTTTTGCGCGAGGATTTGGAGTATATCGGCGCGCACCCTATGGCGGGGCGAGAGGCCTCGGGTATTGAGAACGCCAACACCGAGATGTTCAGGGGCGCCAATTACATTGTAACGCCCACCGAGAAGAACACGCAAGAGGCGATAGACACCTGCATAGAGATTGGAAAAACCCTCGGCTTTTCCACCGTTTCCGTTCTCTCTCCCGAGAAGCACGATGAAATGATAGGGTTTCTTTCCCAGCTGACACACTGCATTGCCGTTTCTTTAATGGACTGCAAGGATGCCGAGCATCTGGCGCGTTATACGGGCGACTCCTTCCGAGATCTGACCCGCATCGCTAAAATCAACGACGAAATGTGGAGCGAGCTTTTTCTCTTGAACAAAAAGGCGCTTTTGGCACAGATGGATCTGTTTTCGGAGCAGTTTGCGAAAATGCGAGATGCCATTGCCGAGGATGACCAAGAGTCGCTTCGGGAAATGATGCGGCTTTCCACAGAGCGCCGCACCTTTTTTGATAAAAAAACAAACCGATAATAACAACCGAAAGGATGATAAAATATGTTAAATATGACCTTTAAGCGCCAGCTTCCCAGCGTTGAGGAGATTATGGCGATGTATCCCATCACCGAGGAGATGAAAAAGCAGAAGGCAGAAAGAGACCAAGAGATAGAGGATATCTTCACGGGAAAAAGCGACAAGCTGATTCTCGTCATCGGTCCCTGTTCCGCAGACCGTGAGGACTCGGTTTTAGAATACATTTACCGTCTGCGCGAGGTTCAGGACAAGGTGGCGGATAAAATTCTGATTATCCCCCGTATTTACACCAACAAGCCACGTACCACGGGTGACGGCTACAAGGGAATGTTCCACCAGCCTGACCCCAACAGCTCTCCCAATATGTTAAAGGGCGTTATTTCTATCCGTAAGCTTCACGTGAAGGCGATGACAAAAACAGGCTTCTCCTGCGCCGATGAGATGCTCTACCCTGAAAATCACAAGTATCTTGGCGACGTGCTTTCCTATGTTGCCGTTGGCGCGCGCTCGGTGGAAAACCAGCTGCATCGCTTAACCGCCAGCGGCTTACAGATGCCTGTCGGTATGAAAAACCCCACCAGCGGCGACCTTTCGGTTATGATGAATTCCATCACCGCCGCCCAGCATCCCCATACCTTCGTATACTCGGGCTGGGAAGTGGAGAGCAAGGGCAACCCCTTGGCGCACGCCATTCTGCGCGGCTACGTGGACAGACTCGGCAACGCCTATGCCAACTATCACTACGAGGATATGCAGCATCTGTGCGAGCTTTACGCGAAGAGCGGGCTTGCCAATCCCGCTGTCATCGTTGACACCAATCACTCAAACTCGGGCAAAAAGTGGGACCAACAGCCCCGCATTGCCAAGGAAATTCTCCACAGCACCCGTCATTCCGACCAGATTCACAGGCTTGTCAAGGGAATGATGATTGAATCGTATTTAGAGGACGGCTGCCAGAAGCCCGACGGAGATATTTACGGAAAATCCATCACCGACCCCTGCCTTGGCTGGGAGAAAACGGAACGCTTGATTTACGAGCTTGCCGATTTGAGATAATTTTTTGGGCTGTCTTTATTAAGACAGCCCTTGTCCTTTGCATCTTTATTGGCACAAAATGCCGTGGGGCTGAGTCATTCACTCAGCCCCTTTTTTTCAATATTTCCCGCCCATATTCACATAATATTCATTTTACGGTGCTACAATACTGTATACAAAAGGATTGATTTCAAAAAAAGAAAGAAGAAAAAATGCGCGATTTTTTAGGGCGCTTGGCTATGAAATACCAAGCATTTATGATGGGGCGATACGGGCAGGACAAGCTCTCCTTGCATATGTGTTGGCTCTCGCTTTTGATTTGCTTTGTTTCTATGTTTGTTTGGAGAATTCCCCTTTTGCTTATATATTCCCTGCTTTTGCTTTTGGCGCTGTTTCGCACCTTTTCTCGCAACATTCCCAAAAGGCAAAAAGAGGGCTTGGCTTATGAGAGATTTTTAGGAAAAATCAAGGGGTTCTCCGCCTTACAGAAAAACAAATGGCGTGACCGCAAGACACACCGATATTTCAAGTGCACCTGTGGGGCGGTGCTTCGTGTGCCTAAGGGAAAGGGCTTTATTATCATACATTGCCCGAAATGCAAAAACGACCTCACTAAAAAAACCTGATAACTAACCAACGAAAGAAAGGAATATGACCGATGAAAACAGGTATGAAAGCGCTTCTGACGGGCATAGGCATTGGAATTGGTGCTGTTGGCTTGAAAACCGTTCAGCGAAAGCTGGTTGACGTGATGACGGGGCTTGCGATGGAGAGAAAGCTGCCCCCGAAAATAAGC
Source organism: Clostridia bacterium (assembly GCA_017936565.1). Classification (GTDB taxonomy): domain Bacteria; phylum Bacillota; class Clostridia; order Oscillospirales; family CAG-272; genus UBA1740. Next base: position 19,387 of record JAGBFG010000016.1, on the reverse strand, counting down.
AAAGGACAAACGAAAGCCAGCGGCTCGGAAGAGCATAGCGAAAAAATGGAAGAGGTAAAGGCGCTTGCTCTGCGTTTAGAGGAGCAGGCGAGCGAGACGGTTACCATCACAGCCGATGACGGCATTCATTTGGTCGGGCATATTTATAACGCCAAAAGTCCCAAGAGAATTATTTTGGCGATGCACGGGTGGCGCTCCGCTTGGAACAGAGATTTTTGCGGCATTGCGTCCTTCTGGCACGAAAACGATTGCTCGGTGCTGTATGCGGAGCAACGGGGGCAAAACGCAAGCGGCGGTGACTATATGGGCTTTGGACCCTTGGAGCGCTTTGACTGCTTCAAGTGGGTGCAATATATAAACGAGAGAACAAACGGCACCCTACCCATTTATCTGGCGGGCGTTTCTATGGGAGCGACCACCGTTTTGATGGCGGCAGACTTTCCCTTTCCGCCAAGCGTCAAGGGCATTATGGCGGATTGCGGCTTCACCTCGCCCAAGGACATTTGGCGTTACGTGGCGGAAAACAATTTACACGTGCCCTACGGCTTTGTCGCGGCAAAGGTGGACAAGGCATATCAAAGGATTACCAACAAGGAATCCTGCTATTCCTGCGAGGACGCTCTGCGGGAAGCAAACGTTCCCGTTTTATTTGTTCACGGCACGGCAGACAAATTTGTGCCTGTGACGATGACATACCGCAATTATATGGCTTGCACCTCTCCCAAGGAGCTTTTGATAGTACCGGGGGCAGAGCACGGACTGAGCTACTGGGTGGAAAAGGACAAATACGAGACACTCGTTAAGAGCTTTTGGAAAAAATATGACGGCAAACCAAAAAAGAAAACGGAAGCTTCCAAAAAACAGTAAGAAAAAGCGTGATACCCATACCGAGAGGGCGGGCATCACGCTTTTTTCATTGCTCTATTTTTTTATTTAATTTTTCGCTGATTCTTTTGATGCTGATATAGACCGCAAGCCAGACAATGAGATAGCTGACAGCAAAAACGCCGCTGAAAATCAGAAAAGCCGTCAAATGAAAGGGGATCCACGCATTGACAAGATAGCAGAGGGAATACACCGTGTAAAGCGAGGCAAAATGGCAAGCAAGGCTCTTTGAAATATGCCAATGCTCGATTTGGTTGAAGACGGATGCCCCTGCGTGTACAAAGGCAAGAAGATAAGTGGAAATCACCATTACCAGAATTTCCAATGCGGAAAGCGAAACAGAAACGCCCGACCAAGCGATAATGGCAAGCACAATGCCCGTTACGATGGGCCCAAAGCCGCCAAAAACAAGACCTCTGTGAAAAAACGCTTTAAGGTACTGATTCATACAATGCCCACCCTTTCTTTTACCGTTTTAATACATCTGCGGGAAACATAATCGGTATATCCGTTCTTAAAAACGACCTTCAAGGCGCAAGAAAAGGAATACTCAAATTTACGGATGGCGGAAATTCTGGCAAGACAGGACTGATTGATTTTGACAAAGCCCTCGCCGAGCATTTCCTCTAAAACATACAGCCTTTGCTTCACGGCGTATATTTCCTTTTCCGTTCTTGCCCACACCTTTCCGGTTTCCACCGTGAAGCAAACAATCTCCTCGGCAGACAGCTTCACAGCTTCTTTTTCTCCGTAGCCCACGATTTCCAAGGAAAATTCCTCGCACGTCTGCCTTATTTTTTCGCAAAGCGCGCTTTTTTCTTTGGCATATACGATAACCTCTTCCTCACCATCAGGAACGATATGCAGGGTGAATTTCATCGTGTTCTCCTTCCCTTCTTTCAGGTTTGTTTATATTGTACCATATATTCTTTTCTCTTGCAAGCGATTTTCACTATGCGGTCAAAAGAAGGGCTTAAACGGAGATTTTCAGAACAGCCCAAAGGGGATAGGCGGATTTAGGCAAGAAGCGCCGCTTCCTTCCCGAAGGCATATTTTCATACGGCGAATGGGTGGAAACGGCGGTAGAAAAGCCCGAATTTAATAAAATGGAGAAATTCGAAGAATTTCCTCCTTAAAATAGATAAGCCCTTCCTTGCGGAAAGGCTTATCTTAGCTGTACTATAAAAACTTCCTCGGGCTTTTCGATCTCGTCAAATCTGACATCCCCTCAAAGAATACTGATGCCGAATACAAAAGACAGCCCCACCAAAATAGCGCACACAACCCAAACGACAAACCATTTTCTTCCCTTGCGTCTTGCGGCGCGATAGGAGCAGCAAATGGTGATGGCAATAGCGATTGCCAAGGAAATTCTATTCAGAATACCCATTATACTTTCCAAAGAGGGAATTTCAACTCCCCACGTATGCAGAAGGCTTGCTCCCGTGCTTAAAAGCATCACAAGAGCCAAAAAGATGACCGCCCAAAAGGCAAGCTCTTCCATCAAGGAGCCGCCGCTTGAAGATTTCTTTCCCATTTTTCTTCTCCTATATATGTTTTTTGCTGATTTTCGTATTTACTGTACCACAAAAAAAACACAAATCAATCCTTGTCCAAGAGACAGTCATCCCCAAGGAAGACTTCCCTATTCGTTCCGTAGAAAATATCCTCTTGCCCTGAAACGAGCGCAAAGAATGCCTCTATGTCTTCCCAGCTTACGTCTTTTCCTTCGTCAAGCTCGTATGCGTGCCCCCAAACACAGAACAGAATAGGCTCTTCCGGCTTTGCCCTTACAAACGCGCGACCCATTTCCATCATTTTATCCGTTTGGCAGATGTGCAAGGTCGGGTTATAACACATAAGGTCGCCTATCTCGTTTGCCTTGTCAAAGACGGCAAGGGGAGCGCCGACAATTCTTGCGTATTTTATTCCCGTATTTTCCTTTAAGACGCGCAAGACTCTTTCGTCATAGCATCCGTAAGGGTATGCGAAGCCTACCACCTCATATCCTGCAAGGATACTGAGCAGTTTTCTATCTTTCTCAACCTGCCAGACGATTCCTTCATCCGAAAGCTCCGTAAGCGAAAGGTGGGCAAGCGTGTGCGAGGCGATTTCGTGCTTGCGGTAAAGACTTTGTATTTCGGTGGGGTTTACTCTTGAATAGTCCACGGTTTGACCGTTTACCTCTTTTTTTGCGGTGCGCTTGCCCAAAAAGGCGCTATTCAGGTTGAAGGTTCCGCGCAAGCCGTATTTGTCCATCAATTCAACTAGGCGCCTGTCTTGCAGGGTTCCGTCATCAAAGCTAAACGTCAAGGCTTTCTTTTTATTCTGCCACATACTCTATCCTCTTTTGCTGATAAATTCTTTCGGCTGTTGCGGCTTCCTTTTACTTTTTACCGATGAAAAGGCTGACGCCCTTCATTTTAAGAATGCCGTTTTTCACTGCCGCGTTTTGTGAGAGGAGAGTTTCGCCCGCGTCAAGAGGAAGCTCATATTCCCGACTGGATGGATTGATGGCGATAACGAGCGTTGTGTCTTCCGCCGCGCGCTCATATACAAAGGGATAGCCCGCATTCAGAATGGAAATGGGGGCGTCTGCCCAAAGGGCAGGGGTTTCCCTGTGCAGCTTCACGAGCATTTTAACGAAGGCAAGAAGCGAGTCCTCGTCCTTTTCCTGCGCTAAGACGGTTGGTGCGCCTTTGCGGCTATCGGTGGGCAGATACGGCGCATCGCTTTCCGAGAAGCCATGGTTTTTCCCTTCGCACCACTGCATAGGGGTTCTCGTACCCGTGCGAATATAGCCGCCTTCCTTTGTTTTGAGCCCTTCGATAAAGTCCATCCCGATTTCGTCACCGTAGTAGACGAAGGGAACGCCAGGCATCGTGAAAAGGAAGGTCATCGCGCACTTAACCTCAGGCACTGTTCTGCCGTGGGCAAGGCGGGGAATGTCGTGGTTGCCTGTGATGTGCCCGATGTACCCGCGCCCGCGAATCTCGTCCAAATCACGTAAAAAGACTTTAAGGTACTCGTTGATATCGCCCTTTCCATCGCGGTGGAAGAAGCTGTCACCAAGAAACAGGCGCGTGGTATTTCTTCCCTTTTCGTGACGGAAAAGCGAGGTATAGGCGCTTTGTCCTGAGTGAAGCAGAAAATCCAAGTCAAAATGTGCATGGATAGCGTCCCTCGGGAAGCCCCATTCCGATATAAGCAGGCACTCGGGATTTTTCGCTTGCATATAATCCTTGACTTCTTTCCAAAGCGCTTGCATATAGCTTCCGTCCGTATCGCCCTTGATGAGCGATGCCGCCATATCAACACGGAAGCCGTCCATACCTAAATCCATCCAAAAGCCAATGATTTTTTTAAGCTCTTCAAGGGTTGCGCGGCAATCGGGATGGTCACAAGGCAGCTGCCAGGGGCAGCGGGGGTCGGGGTGGGCGTATCCATAATTGAGCGAGGGCTGATGCCAGAAAAAATTGTTGATATAGTTTCCGTCTCGCTCACCGTACCCCGAGATGCCCGCATCGTAGTCGAAGGCGCCGTCCGTCCAGATATAGCGGTTGGAAAATTCGTTCTTTTCTGCCTTTTGCGATTCCAAGAACCACGGATGGTAGACCGAGGTGTGCCCTGCCACAAGGTCAAAAAGGACGCGCATTCCTCTTGCGTGTGCCTTGTCGCACAGCTCCTTATAATCCTCGTTTGTGCCGTATCGCGACGCGACCTTATAAAAATCGGTGACGTCATACCCAGCGTCTAAAAACGCGCTTTCGTTGATAGGGTTCAGCCAAATAACGTTGAAGCCGCATTGCTCTATGTAATCGAGCTTTTCAATAACACCGCGCAAGTCACCGATGCCATCGCCATTCGTGTCGTAAAAGGACTGAGGATAGATTTCGTAGACTACCGCGTTTCCAAGCCAGTTTGTCATACTTTTTCTCCTTTTTATATTTTTTAACAGAAACATAATCTTCTGAGATTTTTGCACTACAGGGGAAAGGGGATTAGACTATATCGCGTTGTCCGATACAGGATTGGCGCTTGGCTTACAAAGCTTTGAGACAACGAAATGCAAATAAAGAATGATAACAAAAATGATAACGGCGGCTAAAAACGAGAGAAGCTGCTGCGCGTATATGTGCTCGAAAAACAGGAATTTGTTGCCTTGGCTTTGGATATAGTCGACAAGCGGCTTTGCCGCAAGAGTGGCGAAGAAGCCAAGCACGCCAGAGATGCTGTTGCAGATGGCGAGAGCGCCTGTTCTTCTTGTGTGCGGAATATAATCGTAGATGATATTCAACATACCGCCGTTGATGCCTGCCAAAGCGATGGCTGACAGGATATAATAGACGGTATAGAACACCTGCCCGGCTATCATATTGAAGACGAAGGCGAATATCTTGATGCCGAAGCATATTTTCAACATCGTCGCGAAGGAGCGTTTATCGGCAAGCTTGCCAAACATAGGGGAAACGAGCGAGCGCACTAATGCGTAAATGATGGATAAAACGGCAACAAACGTCATACTGAAGCCAAGATCCTTGAGCTGATACGTGCCGTAAAAGGGGGTGGTGATATAGTTTGCCACGTTCCACAGGATATAGAGGGGGATGAGCGCGTGCAAATTCTTATCCGTTATCGCGCTCTTTAACTGCTCCTTGACTGAGATTGTAGCGATGGACTCTACTTCCTTTTTCTCCTTTGTCAGGATAAGAAGCATAACGTGCGCCACCGTGAACACAAGAAGCACCGCCGTTGAAACGATAAAGGCGCTTTGCAAATTCCCGCGCTCCTCAAAGGTATCTATGACGCGCCCCATCACGATCTGAACGACCATACCTGAGATGAGCGACACGATTTCCTTTTTCGCGGTAAATCTGCCCCTGAAGCTGTCGTCAACGAGCGACATCATCCAAGCGGTTTTGGGCGCGAAAACGAGATTTTTAAGGAAGTACGCCAAAACAAGAAGGACAACGAAAATGACCGTCTTGGTGTTTTTAGAAAGATCAAACAGCGGCACAACGTAAAGGAAGGTAAACAAAAGCTGATGAATCAGCGTCATTCCTGTAATGAGCCGCTTTTTACTTCCGCCGCCCGACAAAAGCAGCGCTAATATCTGAAATCCACAGCCGAGCGATATGAAGGACGACAAAATTCCCGTCACGCCATCGGAGATACCGATAGAAGAGGTAAGCTTTGCAAGATAAGTTGTACCGACGAGGATAGAAATAAAATACTCCACCGCCGCTTCCAATATGTAGCAGAGTCTGCTACCCTTATAAATATCCTTTTTCTCCGTATCGAGCCTTTCCATCATAAGCCCCTCCGTTTCATATTGTCTTTTTGGAGTATAGCACATAAAAAAGACAAAGTCAATGCCAAAATCGCTTTTTTTAAAAAAAGCGTAAAACCCGCCAAAACGGCGGGTTTTACGCCAAAAGCATCACCTGTTCGGCTGAGCTTTTATGGTTTAAGATTAAGGAAGCATATTCAGTTTTTCAATGGCTTGGTCTAAGGTCATTGCCAAAACCTCGGGGTTTGTCACCTCTACGGTAATAATACCGTCTTCAATAAGCTGACCGATGGTTGCTACCGAAAGCTTCTGGTTAAGCTTTTCGCCGACATTTCCAATAGTGACAGAGCTATCCTTTCTTAGACTGTCTAATAAGCCGTTGCCCGTGTCTTGCGTCAGAACGGAAGACAGCTTAACGGTAGGAAGAATGGCGGTTAATTTCGTGCCCATATTTCCTATGGTTACGGTGCTATCGGCTTTTAGCTTATCAACAATTTCGTTGCCCGTGTTTTCCGTCACAAGTGAGCTTAATTTTACGCTGTTAAGGTTGAAGCTGCCTTCCGAAGAAATATCCTTGAACAGCAATTCTGCATAAGCCTTTCCATTACAAGCATCACTTAAAATGGTTTGCAGGGTGGGGGCGGCATCGTCAATAAGGTGGGAAATCTTCACCCTGTCAATATCGAAGGTGCTGCTCGTTAAGTCGTTAATGGTGATTGTTTCGTAAGCTTTATTACAAGCGTCTTCCATTAACCACTTCACGTGCTGTTCAGGCTCGTGCAAAACGGCATCTAGCAAGATTCTTGAAGCGTTGAAGCCTGTCAACGAAGAAACCTTTAATTGACTTGCGTCGGTTAATCCGCAAGCAGAAACCAAGATATCAAACATTTTATCTCTGCCTGTGCTTTCCGTTATGATGGAAGACAGGGTTACTCTGCCGATATCAAACGAAGAGCTTAACGAACCAACGGTAAGGCTTACCTTGCTTACTCCGGACGCTTGCGCCAATACATCGTATAGGTTATCCGTTCTTTCACCTAAAATGTCAATGAGCTTGACTGAGTTAAGGTTAAACGTCTTTAAGTCACCAACGGTTACGGTATCCTGGTTTTTACCCGTCAGAGCCGAAAGGAGCAATTTATAGGTGGTTTCGTTGCCCGAGTATGGCAATACCGCGGAAAGAGGAATAGCATCAACGGTTAGCGTTGAAAGGTTGTTGACCTTAATTTCATCCTCCTTCATATTGAGCGCCTTGGACAAGAAGGTTAACACCTCGCCGGAAATACCAACCGATTTGAGCGACAGGGTTTTGGGATTCAGGTTGGACAAGTGCTTGATTTGAAGCTCACTTCTGTTGCTGACCTCAGGGTTCAGATTCATAATGGTTTCATAAATATCCGCATTGTCGCTTGAATAGGGCAGAACGTCCTCCAAATAAACGCCGTCAAGGCTAAATGATTGCAGGTGATTGATGGTTAAATCCCGGTAATCCTCCACGCCGCAAGCCGAGCACAGGATATCGTAAATTGTTTCGTTATCAGCCGACTTTTCGCCAAGCAATGCCGAAAGCTTGGTGTTGGTTATATCGAAGCTGCCGAGCTGAGCAATCGTAATATCCTCGGGCTTAACGGTGACATTATCATTGGGATTGGTGTCCAACGCGTCACACAAAATATTATAGAAGGTTGCGTAGGTGGTTTTGTCCAAGAAGCCTGTCAATTTAATCTTTTGCATATCAAAGCCGTTCGCCACGTTTTGCAGGGTGATAGGGTCGTTGGGGCCCAAATCGTCAACGCAAGCGCTACGCAAAATTTGGTACAGGTCCTTGTTATTTTCTTCGGGAATAAACGTGCTAAGCTCAATATCGCTTAAAGTAATGTTGCCAACGCCGTTAATCGTGGTGCTGCCTAAGAGCTTCACGATAACGCTATCCTCGCCCATTTCAGCACCGCCAAGGTTGGTTAATATTTCGGTTAACGATTCTCTACCAAGACTTTCGCTGATGAGGTTAACCGCATCGGGAATGGGCATATACGCCAAAGCGCCGTAGTAGAGGATCGCACCCTCGGGAGCAATTCTGTTTTTATCGTTGTCAAACGCGCGGACATACGCGCCGTCCACTTGATAATAATAAAGAGCGGGGGTAAACGCAGGGTCGTTGACGTCAATCTCGACCTCTACCTCTTCATAGGTTGAGAAGGATGAAAGAGCGCCGAAATCGCCCAAGGCTTCCAATCCGATAAGAGTATCTATCGAAGCAACAATTTCAATCATTTCACCGGGATTGGAAGAAATTTGGTTGACGAAATCCATAATCTTTACCGTGCCGATATCGTCCGTTTTGATGTGTATAAGATCGCCAAGCTGCTTGCCGTTAAACACTTCGGTTGAGGTTACCGTGTTAATGAGCTCCTTCGCGATGGGAACCTCGTCAAAGGTGTAGCTGTTTATTTGCATAATAGCTTCCAGAATAGAGCCATCCGCAACCTTTCCCGCTTGTTCTTCGCCGACGAAGTTTTTAACGGGAATGGCGCTTAAAGTGACTGCTATGGCGACAACCAGTATCGGAACGAACGAGAGTAACCCCCACAGCCAAATAAAAAAGCCACGAAGATGACGCCGTCTATAACATTTCACGGCTTTTTTGAGTTTTTTCTCATTGTTTAAGATATCTGCTTCTTTCATAACGCTGTCTCCTTAAAAATATGAGTAATTTTTCCATCTCTTTCATTTTCATTATAGCACCATAACAGTAAATAGTAAAGGGGAAAAATGTTTTTTTAAGTATGAAAAGTGAAAATTTCGCACGCTTTTGCGCACGGAATTTTTGACATCCGCAACAGGAATCGAACCTGTAACTACCCCTTAGGAGTTTTCATAAGTGTATGAGTCTATCTGGGGGCGGGTGATTTTTGTGCAAAATAAGCGTAAAATCCACCGAAAAGGCAAATTTTACGCTTGGTAGGTTGTGGGTTTGTTGGTGGTTTCTATTGTGCTTTGTAGCGTGTGGGTGTACAAGGGTGGACGGACAAATTACTCCATATTTTCAATTTCGTTAATAATCATATCATCCTCAAGAACAGGCTTGTACTTGGGGTTGCTCAAGATGGTATCTTGCAAAGACTTTTTAAGTTTATCACAGCAGGGTTTGAAAGAAAGATAAGTAATGCCTCCCCCAAGAACTCCGCCGACAAGAGGAATAGCTCTCTTGAAGAAGCCTGTAAAAACTTCTTTTGTCATCTTAGCGCCAAACCACTTGGCAACACTTTTGACAATTGGATATATTGTACCTTTGGTTAGAGCTTTTTTCATAAGTTGCTTTTCAACTCCGATGCCCAAAGCCTTCGCTATGGCTTTTAGGGCATTGTTTGCGCCGGCAGTGCCATACATTACACCGAAACAAATAATCAGCGTGTTCATTATGGCATCATCAAACGTATTACCTTGTTCCTCGATGTCTATTTGAGGAAAACCATAAAGATATAAAAGTTTTTGCGTAGCTCTTAATAGATAACAATAATATTGTGCTATATCAGCAGGAATGGTTGCGACCATAGCCCAACCGCCCGGAGCACCAAGTACCGCAGAAATACCCGACACACAGTTTCTCTCAAATTGAATTACCTCATCTGCAATTTTATCAATCTCTTTTACAGGAATCTTTGCTTTCATTGGAGATTCTGCAATTGCTATATCAATAATTTCTTTTGAGTACCGCTTAAAAAATTGTTTTCGTAAGAACGCTTCTCGGTTAATTCTTATTCCGGGAAATCTTAAACCTTTTATGATGACATCTTCAATATCAATTTCATCATTTCCATTCTCGTCAATTGCTTTGACAATAACGTTCTTTGCTTTTCGTAATCCTTTTTCCGTTGCTTCAACAGATTCTTCGCCAGTTGCTTCTGTTTCTATTGTTTCAGCATATACACTTTCTTCATTTTTCATTGTTTTCTTCTCCTCCAATTCAAAAATAAAAAGTGCGCACAACCGAAGTCATACGCACCGAAAAACGCAAATCCCGATTGCTGCGAAACAAACTTTAACAGAATGGGGATATTAAATCTTGCCAACCCTACCAAAGTGGAATTTGCATTTTTGCCAAATTCATAAAAGTAGGGTCGACAAAAAAAGGGTATAGTATTCCCATAAAAAGAAAATACCCCTAATTCTGTTATTAAGTTTGTTTCGCAATTACAATTATAACACGATCAAGAAAAAAAGTCAAGTGAAATACATAATTTTGGAGCACACAAACCTTAAAATATGAATTTTAGGGAACAGGACAAGCGTAGGGTACAAATTGCCATCACCAAGGCAATTTACATGCCTACTATGCGTTTCGCCAAGCGGGATACCCGCCTTGCAAGAATGAAAAAAGCAGCCGAAATCGACTGCCCAATCATTATTTCAAATCCTCGGCTTTAAAGGTAGTATAGCCCTCGTAGTAGTAGCTATGGTCAATTCCTTTCATAAATACCTGTCGGTCATTCACCTTATCTGTCAAAGCATTTTTTAGGAGGTGCTTGATTTCAATATCTTTGATAGGACTTCTTTCCATAGCAAGAAGATAATCCTCTTTATCTACAAGGCTCCAATCAATCACCCTTCCGAGTTCAGCTTTCAGTATGTGATCAAGCCAAATTCGTGTTGCTCGTCCATTTCCCTCTCTAAAAGGATGTGCCACATTTATTTCAACATATTTTTCAACGATTTCATCGAACGTGCTCTGAGGCATTTTTTCGATATTTTCAAGTGCGGTATGGAGATACATAAGTGGAGCAAATCTAAAATTTCCCTTTGCTATGTTCACCGTCCGTATCTGACCTGCAAAGTCGTATATGTCAGAAAAAAGGAAAATGTGTATTTTAGAAAGAGCATCAAACGTTCCCGGGGTAAGAGAAGAAAGGAAATTAGTTTCGAAAAGTTCTATGGCGCGTGTTTTACTTATTCTTTCTTCTTCACGAGCAAGCTCCGCAGAATCGGTTATTCTTAATCTGTTTTCAAGTGTCATATCTTCTCCTTTCCGGGGTACGTATATGTACTGATATTATACCACAAAACTGTACTTTTTTCAAGCGAAAATGGCAGGATTTAAAAACGTTTTTAAATGGCACCCGCAACAGGAATCGAACCTGTAACTACCCCTTAGGAGGGGGTTATTATATCCATTTAACTATGCAGGCGTGTTATTGAAAAAATGGGGTGGGCTGTCTTTATAAAACAGCCCTATTTTACGAATCAAATGGGGACGTTATTTCTTCGTTGGGCTCGTTGCTTTTAGGCAAGAAGGGAGAAAAGAGCGAGAGAAACGCCTCGTCGGCGCAGATTTCCAAGGCGATGATAGCGCCGTCTTCCTCAAAGAGCAATGCTGTATATTCCTCTGGAAAGAAGGCGGCGGAATAGCGGTATTTCTTTTGATACAAGGAAGAGGAGAGCGGGCGCTGGCTATCCGTTTTTACCATATCCCGCAAGGAAGAAAGGGCGAGCTTTGCTTGCAAAATACTTTTCTTCCCTTGCTGCTTATACACCAAAAAGAAAATCTCTTTATCTTCCTCGCCCACCTCATAGAGATACGAGGTGGCAATATACGCATACCAAAAATAGATGGCGGCGACAAAGGAAAAGACCGCAAAAAGCTGCATAACCAGCCTGTTGCCTATCCCCAACGACAAAAACAGGGCGGCAACGCAGCCCAAGGCAACGAGAATGCCCGAAAGCTTCCAGATTTTCCTGGGCTCCGCCGCTGATACATAGGTCACGTTTTTCATTTCGGTAACACCTCTTGGGGAATACGGTATTCTTTTAAGGGGTTTTCTAACATTTCACCATCCCATTCCACAAATGCTTCATACACGGGAATGGCGCCGAACATTGTTTCTTCTGCTTGGTTTTCAGGCTTGCCCTCATAGTCCCCTGCATAGAATATTTCTACCCGCATCCAAACGGCGCCCTCAAAGGCAACGCCCTCAAAGGCAAGCTTGGTATACTGGTAAAGATAACGGTGCATTTCCTTTTCGTAGGAAGCCTCATAATACACGTAATCCTCTGTGCCGTAGGAAACGCACAGACGGTAGCGGAAGAGCCCCTTTTGCACCTCAGGAACGGCGGGGAGCTTATATGCCGCCGCCACATTTTGGAGCGAATGCTCGTTATACCGCATTGTAATTTGCAAATGCTTGGCATCGGGCACCACTATCAATTCCTTGGCAAAGAAATTGCCCTCTTTATTGTCGTCATAGGAAACACGCAGGTCCTGCGTGTATGCTGTAAGCGACCCCGTCTCCCGATAATGAGAGAGCAAGGACTCTGTCATAACCATTTTGGTGGATTCCTTGGGATAGTTCTCAGCCATATAAATTCTTGCGAACAGCGCGGCGAAAAATACCGTGAAGCAAAGGACAAGCCCAAGTATCAATATTTTCTTAAATATTTTCATATATTCTGCAACCCTTTTGATTTTCTTTTCAAGGACGCCAAGAGCGAAGCGGAAAATCGAGAAAGATGGCGTTTGGAGCATTTTCTTGCTCACAAAATTAGTATACTACATCTTTTGGCAAATGTCAAATGGTTATCGTGAAAATTTCAATAAAATTCCATATTTTTTGAAATAAATGCAAAAAAATAAAGAAAAAGCCTTGACAATTTGAAAAATTGAATGTATAATAATTTGTACGGTTTTGCAAGAACAAGACCGTGGAAATCGGGGGAACAAATGAGATTAGATTTGAGAGGCCTGCTTGCAGGCGAATGCCGCACCTTTCCTGTGTCTTTTTCTTTGACACCGAAGCAGGATGCGGGCAATCATTTTTCCGCTTTAACCGATGTTCGCTTTCCTACGCCTGTTTCGGTTTTGGGTACCATCACCAATGCCGCAGGGTATATGCGAATGACCTTATCCTTGGATGTCCAAATCGTTGCGCCTTGCGCGCGGTGTCTTGATGACGTGACAAGAAGTTTCTCCTTCGATGTGGAACGCACAGTGGCGACGCCCGATATGCTTGAAGGGCTGCCCGAGAACCGCATTGACGAGTTTGCTGTTGTGGAAGACGGTTTCCTCGACATTGACGAACTCCTTCTTGAACTCCTTGAGACTTCCCTGCCTATGCGTGTGCTTTGCAAAGAGGACTGCCGCGGGCTTTGCCAGAAATGCGGTAAGAACCTCAATGAAGGACCTTGTAGCTGTGAGCAGAAGGAATTGGACCCGCGCTTAGAGCCGTTGCGTCGGCTTTATGAAAGAATGAAGGCGGAGGGCCAAGAGGAATAACCGATTTCAAGCTACGTTAAAAAAATAATGATAGATTTCCTAAGGAGGAAGTAAAAATGGCAGTACCAAAGGCGAAAGTTTCCAAATCCCGCAGAGACAAAAGACGCGCAAGCGTTTCTAAATTGGATGCGCCCAACCTTGCAAAGTGCCCCAAGTGCGGCGAGATGAATTTGGCATACCGTGTTTGCAAGAAGTGCGGCTTCTATGACGGCGAACAGGTTTTGGAGACCAAAAATTCTTAACGTCTAACAAAAAAAGGCTGTTGTTTTGGCGCCGCTTTCGTTTCTTTCAGCCGAAAGAGCGAATGTGCGTTCTTGCCAGACAACAGCCTTTTTTGTTTTTATCCGCATTTATCCGAAAATGGTTTCCAAAATTTCAAGGGTGCGGAATTTCACGGCATAGCCCGATTTTGTGACGAAGCTATATTCCTCCTCCTTGAAGGCGTCTTGCGCTACTTTCTCCCCCATTGCCCCTTGGGTGCAGAGGGCGGGGTACAGGACGCACCACCAATTTTGCCCCTTTCCCGCGCCTATTTGCACGGTCAAAGAGGTATAAGTACCTGCAGGGAGTGTGACATTTTCATAGGCACGGGTGTGGAAGCGCTCCTCTTCAAGCGTCACGGTGACGGGCGTGTTTTTCCCTTTGCTTTTCAAAAATTCCTCGACGTCCCTTTGTATAGCCGAGAGATTTTCTTGCAAATAGGCTTGGGCTTCTTGCGCGTTCTTGACATCTGTTAACATTTCTCCGTAGGACGAAAGAACGAAATCACGGATTTCAATTTTCAAATTCTGGTCCTCGGCGGTATCGGAATTGGCAAGCACGTGCAGCCTGACGACTCCCTCATAAATTTTTTCTTCTCCCGCAATGGGCAAGGCGATGCATAAAAAAACGGCAAGCACAAAGGAAAGAAGAGCAGTTATTGCGGTTTTCATTATTTTTCTCCTTATCTTTTTATTGACAAAGAGATTTTTACCAAATTTTTACAGGCTTATGCAATAGCCTGTATTTTTTATTTTACAACCAATAAAAAAGGGGCTGAGTCATTCGCTCAGCCCCACGGCAATTTATGCCAATAAAGGCGTAAATTGCTGAAATCTTTGCAGAAAATTTGAAGGTCAGATTACAATTTCTGTGAAATTGTAACGCACAGGAGAAGAAAAACAACCGTTTTGTGTTGCTTTTCGGTGCTTCATGAACAGGGAAGCTGCCCCTTTGAATATATTTTTTAGTTTTTCAGTTCTTTGTTTTCGACCTCGGTTATCATATTGACGCGCATTTCGTGCCTGCCGCCGCGCTCAAACTCGTTGGACAAAAAGGCGTCCACAATATCCTTGGCAAGCTCAATACCGATAACACGCGCGCCCATACAAAGCACGTTGGCGTCGTTATGAATTCTGGTCATTCTGGCGCTGAACGTATCCCCGCAAAGAGCGGCACGAATGCCTCTGTATTTATTGGCGGTCATACTCATACCGATGCCCGTTCCGCAAATCAAAATGCCCAAAGCGCCCTCATTCGCGCGCACACCCTCTGCCACCTTTCCCGCATACTCGGGATAGTGAGAGCCGGAAGCGCCCGTTTCTGCGCCCACGTCAACCATTTCATAGCCTTTTTCTGTTAAATAGACCTTAACCTGCTCCTTATAGTCAAAGCCTGCGGAATCCGCGCCAATAAAAATTTTTTTCATTTTTTCAGTCCTTCCTGCTTTGTTGCGTTATATTGTTTTATACTTGACTGTTTTTTGCCGCTTCTCTTTCCAAGCGCTCCCGCTCTGCCTGCGGAACACGCAAATAAGAGGGAGAAAGCGCCTCGTCTGACACGATCTCACCCCGCTCTGCCATACGGTAGGCGCAAAGGGCAACGGATGCGGCGCTTTGCAGAACGCAAAGCGCGGGGGTTTCGGGAAGCAAGAGGGGTGTATTCTCCAAAAAGCGCCTTGCCACCGCCACCCCATCTCCGCAAAGACGAATGGGCTCTTTGGGGTATTTCTTCATCAACTCCTCGGCCAAAACCGAAAGAGGAATGGCTCTATCGGGGCAAAGGCGCGTTAATTTCCCTTTTTCCATACGGAATAAGGCATTATACACCTCGTTTCGTCTGGCGTCCATCACGGGAACGTAGATACCGTCAAGCCCGTACAGGTTTTGCGCCAGGGCTTCGAGGGTTGAAACGGCGATACAGTTCTTCTCTCCCGTTCTTGGAAACCGAAAGGCAAGCCCCTTTGCCACACAAACACCGATACGCACGCCCGTAAAGGAACCTGGGCCAACTGTGACGGCGTAATAATCGATGTCCTGCAAGGGAACGGACAAGCCCTTACAAAGCTTTTCCACCATAGGAAGCAAAAGCTCGCTATGGGTTTTAGCGTTTTCCGCAAAGGAAGAAGCTAAAATTTTTCCATCCTCTAAAAGAGCAACAGATGCTGCCTTGGCGGTGCTGTCGAGTGCTAAAATTTTCACGGACGTTCTTTTCTCCTTTACGGTATTTCTACCGTGATTATTCTTTCATCCTCTTTTTCGGTGCGCGAAAGGGTGACACGCCAAGCAGAAGAGGGCATAAGGCTACCAAGGCGCTCACTCCACTCACAAAGAAGAATGGCATCCTTATCCACGTAGCTGTCAAAATCAATGGCGTACAAATCATCCTCATCCCACATACGGTAGAGGTCAAAATGATAGACGGTTGCCTTTCCCCTGTATTCATTGACCAAGGCATAGGTTGGGCTATGCACCCCGTCAATCCCGAGCGCCCGGCAAAAGCCGCGGACAAACGCCGTTTTTCCCACGCCCATCTCGCCAAACAGGGCGAGGAAGGCTTTGCCCTCTGTCTGCACCTCTTGGGCAAGGGCAGCGGCAATTTCCTCGGTTTGCGCGGGAGAATGGGAAGTATATTGTCGTGTATTCAAAGCAATCTCCTATTCTTACAGTTCAAAGGGATAGTCCAAGGCATCCTTGCCCAACACGAAGCGAAGAGCCGCTCTGTATTCCTCTTCAAGCGCTCTTGCTTTCGCGGAATCCTTGCGGAAGGACTTGTCCTTCACGGCGCGCAAAAGGGTATTTTTCGGGGTGTTTTCGGGGTCGGTCAATTCCATAGCCATCGTTTTATAGCCCTTTGCTTCAAGCCGTTTCAGGCGCAAGGCGTCGGTAAACACCTCGGCGAGCTTTCCTTTGAGTCTGGGAGAATCCGTCACAAAGGAGAGAGCATCGTTTTGTATTTTATCGGTCAGATTTCGGTGACAGCAAGGGGTTGACAAAATCACCTCTGCCCCCGCTTCTGCGGCGAAATGGAGCACGATATCCGTGGCAATATCGCAGGCGTGAAGAGAAAGCACTAAGTGGGGCTTTCTGTCCTTGGGC
Organism: Clostridia bacterium; assembly: GCA_017936565.1. Lineage (GTDB taxonomy): Bacteria > Bacillota > Clostridia > Oscillospirales > CAG-272 > UBA1740. Next base: position 2,589 of record JAGBFG010000016.1, on the reverse strand, counting down.
GCCATTCTGACGTCCCCCGTTTCAAAGCGCATACCCGAAAAGCCGAGATTTTTCGCGGTTGCGGCGCAGAACTCCATACAATCCCGCTTTAAGTCCATACCGAGCATATCCACTTGCTTTTTCTTGATATGCACGAAATAATGGTACACGGCAAAGCTCAAATAGCTTTTCCCGCAACAAAGGTCATAAATGAAAAGAGGCTCTTCTTGGGGAAGATAGGGCTCGATATCCCGAATGTGCTCCAAAAAGCGATTGATCTGACGGAATTTCGCTTGCTTTTTATCGTGAATTCTGCCGTTTTTATCCGCAATACCAAGCTCCTTCAAAAAGGGCTCGTTGCCCGACAGGATATGATTCTTGGCATCGTTCAGCCCTTCCGTTAGGGCGACGGAAAAGGTCTTTTCGTTTTTCAAAAGCCCTTCTATTTTTTCTTTGCCGAGAAGGACGGTTTTCCCCTTCTTTCCGCGACTGAAAGAAGCGCTGTCTTCTGCCGCGAGAAGATTGACACGGTCAAAGGCAAAAATCTGTTCCTCTAAAAAGGCAAAAACCTCGGAAAAAGAAAGCTGGCGGTGGAAAACCTTACCATCCTTATAGCAGGATACTGCCAAAACGGCATTCTCCTTGTGCTTGCGAAGCACGCCCTCTATTTTATGGAACTCGCTATTTCGCGGCTTGGAAAAGACTATTTTTTTCAAAAGAGAGGCATACACACACCGTTCTGCCAAATCTAACAAGCATTCTTCTGTTGTCACGACGGTTTCCTTCCCTTTTGGCTTTATTTTTTACTGCCCCATTTAATTTTCGACTCGGTTTTATTCATCAGACGCTTGATGTTTTCCCGATGACAGAAGAAAACGAGAACGCCTGTTATAATGGTGGTAAGCGTCATGAGACCATCGGGCGCGACGCCGCAGAACAAGGACATCAGACGATTCAAGATAAAGGGATACATCGCCGCGGCAATCATAGAGGAGAGCGAGACGTATTTGGTTAAAAGCAAGACGCCCAAAAAGACGACAAGCAGCACAAGTGCCACCACAGGACAAAGCACAACGGCGGAGATACCTGTGCAAAGGACGCCTTTTCCGCCCTTCATGCGATAAAACAAGGGGAAAATGTGCCCGATTGTGCAACAAAAGGCGGCTAAATAGCCAAAGCTATTCAAGGAAAAGCCGACAGAGACATATTGCATACCGAAAAGGAGCCCCGCGAACAAAATGGAGAGCAGGGTTTTCAAGCCGTCCCCCACAAAAACGAGCAAGGCACCCTTGAAGCCGTAATTGCGCTTCATATTGGTAAGACCCGCGTTTCCGCTTCCCTTCTCGCGCACATCCTCTTTATAAATATGCTTGGAAACGAAGACAGCGGCATTGAAGCTGCCTAAGAGATACGGCACGAAAACACAAAGAACCACACATATAACGAAAATATTTTGGGGAATGAACTCGCCATACAACGTATAAAGCAAGCCCTTCTGTATAAAATCAAGCATATTATTATTCTTCCAAAGGAAGCCCTTTCGTCAAAATAATTTGGTAATAATTTTTTATATTGTAGCATATTTCAGCGCAAAATACAATGCTTTCTGTAAAAAATCCTTTAAAATGAAAAGAAATCTTGTTTTTTTCTTTCTTTTGTGCTACAATACATAGGAAATCTTGACAGGAAAGGGGAACGAATATGTTGAAGGACAGCCTTTCCGCGCTTTTTACGGCGCACTGTATTGAGGACGTCGCGCTTCTTCCCTTTTCGGAATGCAAGGTGCAAAAGGGCTACCTTTTAGAAAAAAAAGAGGGCTTTTGCCCTTCATCCGTCATTCTTTTTTTGCTTCCCTATTACACAGAAACGCCTGACAATTTTTCAGCCTACGCCGTTTGTCGCGACTATCATTTTTTCATCAGAGAGTTAGAGAACACTCTTTTGCCAAAATTAGAAGAGGCTTTCTCGCCATACCGCTTCTATGCCTTTACAGACCACTCTCCCATTGACGAGAGAGAGGCTGCTGTGCGCTCAGGGCTTGGTGTTTTTGGAAAAAACGGGCTTTTACTCACAGAAAAATACAGCTCCTTTCAATTCATCGCTGAAATTTTCACAGATGCGCCCCTCTCTCTTTTGGGCGAGGCAAAGTTACACCCCTTTGCCACCTGCTTTCAATGCGGCGCTTGCCAAAGGGCGTGTCCGAGCGGGGTTTTGCGAGGCGAGGGGAAGGAATGCCTTTCCGCCATCACCCAGAAAAAAGGAGAGCTTTCAGCGGATGAAGAGCGCCTTTTGCGACAGTATCATACAGCTTGGGGCTGTGATATTTGCCAAAACGTCTGCCCTTATACGAAACGGGCAAAGGAAGCGGGAACGATATACACAAAAATCCCCTATTTTTTGGAAAAGCGTATCTGTTCGCTTTCTTCGGATTTACTTGCTTCTATGGACGAGGAAGCATTCGGACAATACGCCTTTGCCTGGCGGGGAAGACAGGTTTTGCTTCGGAATTTGAAGCTTTTGAAGGAATAAAAGAGGGAAAAGCATATGAATCGCAGACAATGGTTTTTGAAGGGGATGCGCGCGGGTATTCCCATTTCCTTAGGATATTTT
>JAGBFG010000015.1 GCA_017936565.1 Clostridia bacterium | reverse complement strand
CCTCTCCCGAAAGACCAAGCTCGCCAAAGGCGACCATATCGGAAGGAACCACCGTGTCGGTGATGGCAGAAATCAAAGAAATGGCAACAGCCAAGTCAGCCGCCGGCTCGTCAAGCCGCATGCCGCCCGCAATATTCAAATAAACGTCGTTCTGATAGAATTTCAACCGCAACCGTCTTTCCAAAACGGCAATGAGCAGGCACATTCTGTTATAGTCGAAGCCGTCAGAGGTGCGGCGCGGCGCGGGAAACACCGTTTGCGCCACCAAGGACTGAATTTCCGTTATAATAGGACGGCTTCCTTCCATCACGCAGCAAGCCATATTTCCGCTGACGTGCTCAAGTCTTCCCTGCATCATCATTTCCGAGGGGTTGGTAATTTCCTTCAGCCCTAAATCTCCCATCTCAAAAACGCCGATTTCATTGGTAGAGCCGTATCTGTTTTTCATAGCGCGGATAATACGGTAGGCTTGTCTTCTATCGCCTTCAAAATACAGAACCGCATCCACCATATGCTCTAAATTTTTAGGGCCTGAAATACCGCCCTCCTTGTTTACGTGACCGACCAAAAACACCGCCGTGCCACTTTCCTTGGCATAGCTGATAAAGGACATAGCGCACTCTCTGACCTGCGTGATGCTCCCCGAAACAGAGGTAAATCTCTCGCTATATACCGTTTGGATGGAGTCAACAATGAGAACATCAGGGGCTATGCGTTTGCTCTCTTCCAGTATGGCATCCGCATTGGTTTCGGTTAAAATATAAAGGTTTCCTTTTTTAACGCCAAGCCGTTCTGCGCGCAGCTTGATTTGCCCCTTGGACTCTTCTCCTGATACGTATAAAACCTTGTGCTTTTGCGACAGCTCATCCGATATTTGCAAAAGCAGGGTGGATTTTCCAATCCCGGGCTCGCCCGAAAGCAAAACAACGGAGCCTTGCACAAGACCCCCGCCAAGCACACGGTCAAGCTCCTGCATTCCCGTTTCATTTCTCATATAGGCGGGCAAGGATGTTTCTCCCAAAAGCTCCGCTTGGGAAGTAGAAAGAGGGCGATTAACGCTTCCCCGCTTTGTCTCACGGGGCGGCTCTTGCTCCAACATCGTATTCCATTCGCCGCAATCGGGGCATCTACCCAACCATTTTTTACTGACACAGCCGCATTCGCTGCAAACGAAAATGTTTTTTTCTTTCATAGCCCTCTGCCTTTCTCTGTCTTTACTTCATAATAGCACAAACCAGCAAAAAACACAATCTTTTTTGATAAATTTCATCAGATAAATTATTTTCATCCTCTTGATTGGACAAAAAACCGCATTCAACCAAGACCGCGGGCGTTGTTATGCCGTCTAACAGGTAGATGGAAGAATCCGCTGCCTTGGGTCTTCGCTGATTATCCTCTTGCAAATGCTCTCGGGTTATGTTTTGTATCTGCTCAGCCAAAGCCTTACTTTCGCTTGTGTTGGCATAATACACCTGAAGTCCCTTGTATTTACCGTCAGGAAAGGCGTTCATATGTATGCTCAAAAAGGTACAGCCCTCATATTGATGTATCATATCCTTGCGGTTTTTTAAGTCGTATTTTTTTCTCATTCCGTAAACGTCCTCTCCCTCTTTCAGAACGAGAGCGTCGCTTGTGCGGGTTTCTATGACCTGGTACCCCAATGATGAGAGCATCCTTGACAGAAGGCGTGTGTACGCTAAATTCAAATCCTTTTCCAGAACGCCGCCCTTTCCCGAGGCGCCACCGTCAAGCCCCCCGTGCCCCGCGTCTAAAACGATTACCCGCTCGCCGTCCGCTGCTTGTACGGGAACAAAGGACTCTTCCTGCCACACGGGCTGTATGGAATACGAAAGAAGCGCAAATATAACAAGACAAAGAACAACCCCTTCAAAACCGCTTTTTTCCAAGCGTCTCAAAAATCCAAGCATAAAAAACCCTCCTCATACGGTATCTCATTGTATGAAGAGGGAGATTTAATTATGAGACGCATCGGCAAATATAAATTACTCTTTTTTGCCTTTTTTGTATCTGGGAATCAGGAAATGGACGTTACGCAAGCCAAGCGCGTAAGAAAAATGAGAAGCCAGCATCATCGGCAAGGAAGAAAGGATGTAAAAGATAACGCGCACCGCCACCCGCAGAGCCTCGTTATCCGAGGGCAAAAGAGCGCTGATGCCATTAAATATACCAAGATACATTGCTTCAAAAACAGAAGCAATAACGCCCATTATCGTACAAAACTGCTGCGCTGCGGCAGAGGTCGTGAAAAGATAACCGAACAAATAGCCAATAAGCATCAAAAGCGCAATGAAAAAATTGGGAACGCTCGCCCAAAAGGAAAGCTTCCAAGGATAGAAAAGAGATTTTGTCTTTCTGCCCTGCTCAATGCGTATAGCGTCCTTCGCGCCCTCTTCCCACATAACCGTGTGGATAAGATACAAATAAAACAAGGTGGAAAAAACACTCAAAGGAACGTGCAAGGCATTGATTTTGCTTGCCGCCAGCATCAGCACAAGACCGAATATTGTCATACCCATCTGGTTGACAAAAAGGCGGCTGATAAGATGAAAATTGGCTTTCAAAAATTTCATTATAGTCTCCTATCGTTTATATCCCTTTATACGATTGTCCTTTGTGTAAAACCGTTTACAAGCAAGCGTGTATCAAACGGTTACCTTTCTATTTTATACAAAAGTTGTGTCTAAACTGATAAGGAACCATAAATTATTCATTATTCACAGAATATTCACTTTTTTTGTCGTTGTTTTTTGTATAATAGGAGTGTCCATTTATACCTTACATTCGAGGGAGAATTCATATGGCAACTTTAACGTTAAAAAGCGAGGAAATGAAGCTTTTCCCCCCTATTGTGCGGGATTTTGCCTCTTATAAAGCGGTCATTGAGGGCTGTTCTGAAAAGACCGTTTGCGAATATTTATTGGATTTACGCACCTTTTTCCGCTATTTAGAGGCAGAACGCTTAGGGATAGATTTGGAAAGCGAGGCCTTTACCCAAATTGACATCAGGCATATCGGGTTAGATGTCATCCGCCAGATTGACGGCTCTCAGGTTTTGGCTTATATGCTGTACGTGGGAGAAAACAGAAGCAACGGCTGGGCGGCAAAATCCCGCAAGCTCTCTTCCCTTAAAACCTTTTTCAAGTATCTGCGTGTAAGCAAGCATCTGATAGACAATGATCCCACCGTGGATATCGGCTCTCCCAGAAAGCGCTCAACCGTGCCCAAGGTTTTAACGCTTGAAGAAAGCATCACCCTCTTGGAAACCATCAAAAATGACAGCGAATCCGCTACCGTTTTAAGAGATTACGCCATCGTCACGCTCTTTTTGAACTGCGGTATGCGTTTATCCGAGCTTGTCGGTATCAATTTAACGGATTTAGACCAGCAGCTACGGTCCTTGCGCGTCATCGGTAAGGGAAACAAAGAGAGGATTGTATATCTGAACGACGCCTGCCGCGCCGCTTTGCTTGACTATATTGCCTATCGGCAGGGACAGGATACCTCTCGTGTGAAGACAACTGCCCTGTTTTTAAGCTCCCGCAATCAGCGCATCAGTAACAAAACGGTGCAATGGATGATATATAAGTATTTAGATATGGCGGGCTTGTCGGGGCGCGGATTTTCCGTCCACAAGCTGCGTCACACCGCAGCTACCCTGATGTATCAGACAGGGCACGTGGATGTGCGTGTATTAAAGGATATTTTGGGGCACGCCCAGCTGAACACCACGCAAATTTACACACACATAAACGACGAAAATATAGCGAGCGCCATCGATGCAAACCCGTTGGCACACGTTAAAGTGCAAAAAAACAAAAAGCCCGTTCAAGCGGATGACGAAGAGGAAGAATAAAGCCCTTTTTCACCCACCTCTTTTCTTTTACATATGCTGAAAGAAAAGGAGGAAAATGAATGGGAAGCCTGTATTATATTGGTAAAAGACCGAAAAGACTTTCGCGAAAAAAACGAGCATTGATTTTGCTTATTGCCTTACCTATTCTTTTGATATGGCTTTTCAATACGCTGATTTTTCCTTACGTCAAGGCATTAACGGAAACGGAAATTACCAACACCGTCACCGCCTTTTGTTCAGAAATCATAGGTAAAGCTCTGGCAGAAGGCGAATACACCTATCAGGACCTGATACATATTGAAAAGGACACCGGCGGGAGCATTGCCTCTGTATCCGCTGATATGTTAAAGCTCAACTCCCTGCGTTACGCTATCGCCAAAAATCTTTTGACAGCATTCAGAGAGCGCGGCAGATTTTCGGTTTCCTTGCCCTATTCAAACCTTCTTGGTATATTATTGCTTTCCGGCAAGGGAAAGAATTTGCGTGTTGATGTGCAAACCGCAAGCAGCCTATACGCCGGCTTTGAAACATCCTTTGAAGAGGTCGGCATCAACCAGACCATTCATTCCGTTTATTTTACGATGGAAATAGAGATATATTATCTGCTCCCCATTAAGCCCCAAAAAATGACCTTTTCCCATTCGTTCTGCGCCGCGCAGACCATTTTAGTCGGAAAGGTGCCTGACAGTCTTACTCAAATCAACCGTTTGGGTGAATGGGGCGAATTAATAGACAACACCTCTATTGATGATGCGGTAGACTTTGGATATATCGTGCAGTAAATGAAGCTCTATCCAAAGATTAAGAACGCCCGTTTGGGCAAAAAGAAAGGAAATCCCATAAATGACTCTTGGCGAAAAGATATGCGCCCTGCGTAAAGGGCAAGGCTTAACGCAAAACGACTTAGCGGGAAATGAAATCACCCGAAATATGCTCAGCCGTATTGAAAACGGCATCGCGCTTCCCTCTTTGTCTACGCTTTTATATCTGGCAGGGCGCTTGGGGGTACCTGCCGGATACCTTTTAGACGATGAAGGAGAATGGCTTTCTTATAAAAAGATGGAGATTTTGCCCCTGTTAAAGAAGCATTTTGCCCGTAAAAACTACAAGGAAGTATTAAGGACCTGGGAAAAGCACTTGGGACAGACGGATGACGAGTTAGCCTTGCTTTTAGCGGAAAGCGCTGTGGAATACTGCTTTGAACAGTTATATCAAGGCGCGTTAAAGACCATAAGCGCCCTTTTGCAAAAGACAAAGGACTTTTGCAAAGCCACCGTATATCCCACAACGCACATAGAAGCCAAGGCGGAATTGCTGCGGGCGGTGGTTGATAATGCGCAAGCGCCGAAATTTGAACTGGACGCCGCCCTCTATTCTTCCCTTGCCAATGACGCGGTAGCCGAGGATTTTTACCTGTACTTAACCGAAAGCGAGAGGGAGCATTCATTCCAAGACTCTGTTTTGGGAGAGCATATGCAAGCCAAAATGCTGATAAAGCAGGGCAAATATCGCGACGCTATTAAAGCGCTTGAAGCACTGGAAGCGCAAAAGGTCACGGCGAACATCGGCGCCTTTGTTTTATTCCGCATATACGCCGATTTGGAGCATTGCCACAAGCAAATGCGGAATTTTGAAGAAGCATACCGTTATTCAGTCAAGCGTATTTCCCTTCTTTCTGCCTTCCGCGCATAAACAAAAGACCTCTCTTTACCGTTCTTGCTGCAAGAACTCGTGCAAAAAGAGGTCTTTTTCTTTTGTTTGTTTTTGGGCAGAAGATTTACGCCAATTTTCTTCCCATCAAGACGCCCATAACAGACGCCATCATTAAGCCACGCGTCCAGCCGCTGGAATCACCCAAGCAATAAAGACCGGGAACGCTGGTATTGAAGTCCTCATCCATCTTCACGCGATTGCTGTAAAATTTAAGCTCGGGAGAATATAACAGGGTTTCCTGCGATGCAAAGCCAGGAACAACCTCGTCAACCGCTTGGATAAAGTGAATGATATTGGTCATCGCGCGATACGGCATAGCGGCGGTAATATCACCCGCAACAGCATCGGGCAAGGTGGGACGGACGTTTGATTGCAAAAGCTCCTTTTGCCAGGTTCTCTTACCGTCCAGAATATCGCCAAAGCGCTGTACTAAAATATGACCCGCGCCTAACATATTGGTCAGCTCTCCTACCTTTTGGGCGTAGGAAATGGGCTGATTAAAGGGCACGGAGAAATTATGAGAGCACAGAATGGCAAGATTGGTGTTGTTGCTCTTCAAATCCTTATAGGAATGACCGTTTACCACCGCTAAATCATTGTCATAGTTCTCCTGACTGACAAAGCCGCCGGGGTTTTGGCAGAAGGTTCTGACCTTGTTTTTGAAAGGAGCGGGATATCCAACCAGTTTTGACTCATACAAAACCTTGTTGACGGTTTCCATAACCTCATTACGCACCTCAACGCGCACACCGATATCCACCGTACCGGGCTGGTGAGCGATATTATGCTCCGTGCAAATTCTTTCAAGCCAATCAGCACCCCTGCGCCCTGTCGCCACGACGGTATGAGTCGCATAAATTGCCAAATCCTCTTTGCCGTTGCTTGCGTATACACCGACACAGGTATCGTTCTCAAAAATCAAATCGGAGCAAGCATAGCCAAACAGCATTTCCACACCGTTTTGCAAGAGATACTGCTCTATGGCGTAATAAAGGTTTTGCGCCTTTTCAGTCCCTAAATGGCGAATGGGGCAATCCACAAGCTTCAAGCCCGCGCGAATGGCGCGTTTGCGGATTTCCTTTACCTCTTCGGTCATACCGATGCCTTCCACGTGGGTATCTGCGCCAAATTCTAAATAAATTTTATCAGTATAATCGATGGTTTCTTGGGCAAGGTTTTCCCCAATTAAGCTTGGCAAATCGCCGCCAACCTCATAGGAAAGAGAGAGCTTACCGTCAGAAAACGCGCCAGCCCCCGAAAAGCCTGTGGTTATGTGGCAATACGGCTTGCAATTTACACATTGCTTCGTTTTATGCTTAGGGCAAGAGCGCTCCTCTACGGCTTTTCCCTTTTCTACAATTATAATACGCTTTGCAGAATGCTTGCGTATCATTTCAAGGGCGGTGAAAATACCGGCAGGTCCTGCGCCGACAATGACAACATCTTTTCTCATATCCATTGCTTTTACCTCACAAGGACAAAGGCTTTTACGCTTTATCCCTTTTCATTGTTTTTTACGTACAAATTTATTATAGAATATTTTTATAAAAAAGTCAAGTTTCAAAACGCTTTTGCCGTTATTTTTGAAAAATGCTGTCAAATGACGAAAGTCTTCATATGATAAAAATAGATTAAAAAGGAGGCTTTGCGATGCAAGGACAGGGTATTTATATGCAAAAAACGGCGTTTTTAACGGGAAAATACTTTATCAGCTCAAACTCGCAAAACGGATTTTGCGGATTCTTTGAAAGCGTTTTTTCTCCACATCTTTTAGACAAATTATACATTATACACGGCGGATCGGGTACAGGAAAAAGCAGTATGATGCGCAAGATAAAAAGTGAGCTGTCGGGTGACGTATTAAAGCAGGAAATTTATTGCTCATCCGACGGGGAGTCTTTAGACGGTGTTTTGTTCCATAAGAACGGAAGGACTGTGGGTATTGTGGACGGCACGCCACCGCACGCGCGCATTTCCATTTTGCCCGGTCTTCGCGATGAGGAATGGAATTTTGCACATTATTTGGAAAAAGAGGGGCTGAAAAAAGAGGAAGCAGACATTCTTCGTCTGCAAGGGCAAAAGAAAGAGGCATACCGATGTGCCTATGCCTCACTTTCGCCTATGGGCGCTTGTCACCAGGAAGCGCTCAAAAGATACGGGCAACGATTTTTATTTGAGAAAGCCACCGCTTCCGTCAAGCGCATTCTTAAAAAATACAGCCATACCGCATCTGCCGATTATGAAACCCATTTTCGCTTTATTCGCGCCTTTTCAATGCGAGGTGAGTTTCTCTTAAAAAACTGGTGGCCCGAGGGCTCTACCTTTATCACGGTTGCGGGAAATGAATATTCTGCTGAGCTTTATCTATGTGCTTTAAGAAGTCAAGCCATTGCCTATCAGCTTCCCTTTGTGGCGCTTCTCTCCCCACTTTCAGAGGAAAATTTAGACGGTATTTATTTCCCAAGCCTTTCCGCCATATTCATCAAGGAAGCCTATGCTCCACCGCTTTCCCCCTTACAAAGCATAAACACCTTACGCTTTTTGGAAAAAACAAAGGGGGAAGAAAAAGCGCGGATGCGACGGCTGACACAAATTGAGGCAGCCTTGAAGGAAAGCGCTGTATCCTCTCTGTTGGAAGCGGGCAAGTTGCATTTTACGTTAGAGCAGCTTCACGCCAAAAATATGAATTTCACGCTTTTGGCGAAGGAAGCCGAAGAAAAGCGGGATGAAATTCTATCCCTTCTCTCATAGAAGGGGATAAAAAACAGCTTTTTTTCGCCCCTTGCGCCCTTTTTGTCAAAATATAACGGATTTCTTTCCTTTTCCTTATATTCCGCATTGACATTTTTCGCAAAAAGTGGTATACTGGTATAGAATTATTCCGATTTTCTTGATAAACAAAAAAGGAAATTGCGGATCTCACAATTTCCTTTCTCTATATGCCTTATTCCCAAGAAGCATCATTTCAAAGCAGAAACAACCGATTCGGTATCCTCGGCTATAATCAGCTCTTCGTTGGTGGGAATCAGATACACCTGAACCTTGGAATTTTCCGTAGAAATCTTAGTGGTCTGAATGGGGCGCTTGATGCCGTCATTTACCGCGTGGTCTATTTCAATTCCCAAGAATTCCAGCCCCTCGCACGGCATAGCGCGAATGATATTATTGTTTTCGCCAATACCTGCGGTAAAGACGACAGCGTCAAGCCCGCCCATAGCGGCAGTGTAGGCGCCGATATACTTTTTCACCTGATAAGCCAGCATACGAATGGCAAGAGTGGCACGAGGATCCTTCTTTTCTTCCATTGCCATACGGCAATCTCTGAAATCAGATGAGGCGCCGTAGACGCCCAAAATACCGCTCTTTTTATTCAAAATGTTGTTTATTTGGTCGGCAGAAAGATTTTCCTTTTCCATCAGGAAAGAAACGATAGCGGGGTCGATGGCGCCGCTTCTTGTTCCCATCATTAACCCGTCAAGGGGTGTAAAGCCCATCGTCGTGTCAATGACCTTGCCACCCTTTACAGCGGCAATGGAAGAGCCGTTGCCCAAGTGACAGGTAACGATTTTCGTTTCTTCCGCGGGCTTTCCAAGTATTTGTATCATTTCACGGGAAACATACCGATGAGAAGAGCCGTGGAAGCCGTAGCGGCGAATGTGATATTTCTCGCTGTATTCTCTCGGGATAGCGAAGGTATACGCCTCTTCGGGCATAGTGGAATGGAAAGCGGTGTCAAACACCAATACCTGCGGCACGTTTTTCATCACGTCCATACAAGCGTGAATGCCGACAAGGCTGGGACCGATATGCAAGGGGGCAAGCTCCTTACAAAGCTCAACCTTTGCCAAAACATCCTCGGTTGCCAAAACAGAGCCTGTAAAATACGGACCGCCGTGTACAACACGGTGCCCCACAGCGCCGATTTCATCCATAGAAGCGATACAGCCGACTTCCTTGTCCGTTAAGGTTTCGATAACCAATTTGATAGCATCTTCGTGGTTTTGCAGCTCTTGATTTTTCTCATAGGGTGTTTTTTCGGGAACCTTGTGAGAGATATTTCCGCCCTTTTCGCCAATTCGTTCACACCCACCCTTGGCAAGAACGGTTTTGGTTTCAGTATTGAAAAGCTGATATTTCAGGGAGCTGGAGCCTGCGTTTACAATTAAAACATTCATATTTTTTTCCCTTTCTAATTATTTCCACTTTTATTATACTGATTTTTTCAAAAAAAACAAGTCTATTTTTACTTTATTCTGCAAAAAGGAGTGTTATTTTGAAAACTGTCGCGGTTATTTGTGAATACAATCCGTTTCATTTGGGACACGCCTATCATTTTGCGGAAATTCGTAAAGCCTACGGAGAGGATACCGCCATTGTTGCTATTATGGGCGGCAACTTCTCTCAAAGGGGAGAGCCGATGCTTTTCGGCAAGAATATCCGAGCGCAAATGGCAGTCGAGGCAGGCGCTAACCTTGTTTTGGAGCTTCCCTTTCCTTATGCCGCGAGCGGCGCGGAGTTTTTTGCTTCTGCCGCCGTTTATATCGCGCATTCTATTGGAATTATCGACATTCTTTCCTTTGGTAGCGAGTCGGGAGATTTACAAGAGCTTGCCCTTTGCGCTTCCCGTTTATCTTCCCGAGAGTTTTCCTCTGCCCTGCTTGACAAGGCGAAGGAAAAAGGCTCATCCATTGGCACTGCCGCTTTACAGCCCTTGGTTTACCAAGAGGTATACGGGGAAAGTTGCGGGGAGATGCTCTCTTCTCCCAACAACATTTTAGCATTATCCTATTTGAAGGCGCTATACAAGCTCTCTTCCCCAATTACCCCGCATACGGTAAAGCGCCTTGGCTCGTATAAAGAGGATGAGAGCGCACCTGTCGGTTTTGCTTCCGCCTCTTATCTGCGACATCTTCTTACTAAGGGAGATATAAGGGCTGCCCTTTCCTATATCCCCACCTGCAATCACACTTTGCTTGAAGAAGCCTTGAAGACGGGCGCTTACGTTTCTTCCTTCTCTCTATACGGAAAACTGCTATTGGGGCATTTTCGGCTTCATCCGACACCAAGGGCAGAATATGCAGAGTCAGGCGGCGGGCTTTACCGTCATATTGCCAAAAACGCTGCCAAGGCTTCGTCTTACGAGGAATGGATTTCTGCCTCAACAACCAAGAAATACCCATCCGCCCGCATTCGCCGCGCCGCTCTTTTTTCCTTTTTTGAGGTTACCCCTCAAAATCTTCGCGAGGAGCCTGCCTACACGCAGGTTTTGGCTATGGACGCTTGCGGACAGGCGCTACTACGGCAGATGCGTAAAAAATCGGCGCTTACTGTCATAAATAAGCCCGCCTCTTTCAAAAATTATTCCGCCACCGTTGCCCAAGCGGCAAGCCTTTCGCACCGTGCAGACTCGGTGTACGCCTTGCTTCGCGACTCGGGCGGCAGCGCGGATTGTTTTATACGAACCTCTCCCTACTGCAAATAATGTCGTTTTATCCCGACAAGTTTTTTCCTGTTTTTATTCAAAACAATTGACAAAAAATGGAAATCGTGTTAAAATGAAGAAAATGGGAGAGTTTGTATTCACTATTACAAAAGAAAGGAGTTTAGATATGTTAACTGCAAAAGGAATCGAGGGAAAATATCTTGAATATTGCGGCAAACCGCTCGTAAGACAGGGAAATGAGCTGTATTACGGCGATATGTCGGACAAGTTCTATCTTTTTATTTTCATTATGAAAGAAGAAGTAGACCCAAAATTCAACATTAAAATCCCCACCGATATTTTGATTCAAATTCTTCCCACAGACAATTCAAACCGCGTCGAAAAGCAAAAGCAAGTGAAGAGTCTTACCGAAGCATTTGAATACGGTATCGCTTGGCTTGAACGGGCAAATCGCGCGTAAAAATCAAGGAGATTCAAAATGAAGTCTGCAAAATTTGTTTTTCAAAAAACAAGTCTACTTTTATTTGCCCTCTTTGTTTTGACATCATGTTTATGCACTTCCTGCGGGGCTCCATCCTTTTTGCCCGAGCAAAACGAAAATAATGGACAAGCCCCATCAAACGATTTACCTGCCAACACCGTTCCGCAAGAGCCGGAACCTATTTTACATTACAATCCGTACACCGGGCTGGTATGTGACGAAGAAAGCGTTTCATACCGCCCGATTTCTATCTGTATCGGAAATTTTGACAATAAAATACAAAATGGGCTTTCTTTTGCGGATATTCTCATAGAAGCCCCTGTTCCCAGCGGAGAAACACGGCTTTGGGCATTGACGACCTCGTGGCAACAGGCTTCTCTTTTTTCCTCTGTTTCCTCGGTTCGCGACTATATGATGCCAATTTCAAAGTCCCTTCACGCTATAAGTGTTTTTTACGGAAGCAATGACAGAAGCCAAAGCACCGAGGCTGACAAGGGAGATTGCTTGGATTTATCCGCGTTAAGCCAAAGCAGTGGCTATTGGCAAGAGGGGACATCTATTTATGCCTCAAAGGAATGCTTGGAAGGAGCCATAAGCGCAGCGGGATATTCGCTTACCCTTCAAAATCCCGCCCTTCCCTATTTGTTTTGCGAACCCAAGGCAAGTATCTCTCCCCAAGGCAATCCCATTTCAACCGTTAAAATCAGATACGGCGTTGGAAAAGAGGCACTCTTTTCTTACGATAAGAATACTATGACATATCAAGGCAAGAAAAACGGCGAATATTACGGCATAAACCAAGAAGGCACCCCTCTTTCCTTTGCCAACGTTCTTGTTCTGTTTCACAACGTCACCCAATATGACAGTGAAAACGATTCTTATTTTACTCTGGACGCAGAAGCAGGTGGGAGCGGATACTGCTATACGGGCGGCGGTGTCATTCGCATTACGTGGCAATATGAAAATGAGCAAGGCTTGGTTTTCCGTATGGAAAACGGCGAAAAGCTGACGCTGAACCGTGGAAAAACTTATATCAGTATGATGAAGGTCACGGAAAGCACAGGCGTCATCGCCAAATAATAAAAACTGCTTCGGCGGGGTAGAACAGGTTAAATCTGTTCTGTTGCCGAAGCAGTTTTTTTATCCCATATTACACATATTAAGCAAACGTGAGCTTGCCAAGGCAAGCGGCAACAATCAGAACGATGATGCCAAGCGCGATGCGATACCAGCCGAAAACCTCAAAGCTGTGCTTTTTCACAAAATCCATCAGGAAGCGAATGGCAAGCAAGGAGACAAAGAACGCCACAACCGTTCCCACAAGCAAAATGACCCATTCATTCAAGGAAATAACGGGAGCGTCAGCAAAAAACTTCAAGCCGCGCAGCAAGGAAGCGCCAAGCATCACGGGAATGGACATAAAGAAGGAAAATTCAGCCGCGGCGGTACGGGAAATACCCACGAGCATTCCGCCAAGAATGGTAGAGCCTGAGCGAGAGGTGCCGGGGATTAAGGAAAGCACCTGGAACAAACCGATAAGAAGCGCGTGCTTCGGGGTGAGCTCTGCGACATCCTCAACGGCGTTTGGTTTGTCTTTTCTTTTTCTCTCAATAAGAATAAAGGCAACACCGTATACGATAAGCGCCAAGGCAACAACGGGAAAGCCGTAAAAATGCTCTTCCATAAAGTCATCCAAGGGAATGCCGATAATAGCGGCAGGCAAAATGCCAATGATGACATAGAGCCAAAGGCGCCACGTGTTTTTCTTTTCAAGCGCCGTTTTACCTCTTGCGAAAGGATTTAATTTGCGGAAGAACAGAACAACCACCGCCAAAATGGCGCCAAGCTGAATGGCAACCAGAAAGAAGTCGTAAAAGTCTTGGGAAACACTGTTTTTCAGCCCTAAAATTTCATCGAGCAAAATCATATGCCCCGTGCTGCTGACAGGAAGCCACTCCGTAATGCCCTCTACAATACCAATAAGGGCTGCGAACAATGCTTCAATAAAGATTTTCATAACCGTTCCTTTCTTACTTGTAAATTATATTTTATAGAGCTTAACACCCGCTTGCGCGAATAATATCACCGCTCTTGACAGGCACGGAAAGCTCTATAAAAAATTTCATTTGCGCGTGAGGCACGCTCTCAATAGGCTGGTGCTCTTGGTCGTATAGCGCAAGAACAGAAGCGCAAACACCCGTTTTTCCGGGCGAGAGCACTTGCACCGTTTCTCCCACCAAAAACTTGTTCTTTTGAATACATAGGGCTTCCTTGCTTCCCTCTTCACAGGAAACAACGGCAGCCAAATATGCCTTTTCCTTGATGTATCCGCCGTCCTTGCAGGTGTTTTGGTTTTCTTGGGAGAGGGAGAAATAATACCCCGTTCCATACTCGCGATGGCTCACGCTTTCAAGCTCCTGCCGCCAAAGAGGGTTATAGACGTAATTCCCCGTCTGATACGAGGAAATAGCCATACGGTAAGCGTTGGTTACAACTGCGGTATAATAGGCGCTTTTCATTCTGCCTTCAATTTTGAAGCTGTTGATGCCGCTTTCCATCAAGGCAGGAATATGATCTATCATACAGGTATCCTTGGAGCTCATCACGAAGGCTTCGCCCTTTTCTTCTTCCAAGGGAATTAAAATGTCGGGGCGCTTTTCCTCTGTGACCACCAGGCTATGCACGCGATAATTCCAACGGCAAGGCTGCTTGCAGGCGCCGCGATTTGCGTCGGACTCCGTTAAGAAGCCAGACAAAAGACATCTTCCGCTATAAGAAATACACATAGCGCCGTGAATAAACGCTTCAAGCTCCAAGGTGTCTGGCGTGTCTTGCCGAATGGATACAATCTCTTCCAGCGTCAATTCCCTTGCCAGCACAACTCTCTTCGCGCCAAGGGCATGATACGCACGACAAGCGGCGGCGCTGACGGCATTGGCTTGCGTGGAAATATGGATTTCCATATGGGGCAAAACCTCTTTGACAAGAGATAAAACACCCAAATCCGCTACAATAACAGCGTCGGGCTCGCATTTTCCCAATTCCTCTAAATATTCTCGCAAATAGCCATATTCCTTTTGCCTTGGCATTGTGTTCACGGTTACGTAAACGCGAACACCCTTCCCGTGAGCGTAGGCGACTGCATCCTTTAACTCTTCCAACGAAAAATTGTCGGCAGCAGCCCGCATACCGAAATTTTGCCCTGCCAGATAAACGGCATCCGCCCCATAAAGAATGGCGGCGTTCATTTTTTCGCGGTTGCCCGCGGGAGAAAGCAATTCAACCATAGTTATCCTCTGATCTGCCGCATAAGAGCGGCGCTCATTAAAGCTCTTTTTAGTCGCAAAATTCTATTTCCGAATGGCAAGCAGGTTCAACTCCCACCCGGGTAAGCATTCAATCCGCCTGAAATAATAGCGATATACACCGGGGTATGCTTCTTCCAAAAGTAAAAGCAATGAAAAAATATCACGGCTTTTATGATAAGCGGAAACAAGCAAATGGGGCTTGCAGGCACGAATGGTACGGCTTGTGCCCTCTATGGCTTCTTTTTCAGCCCCTTCGGTATCATATTTTATCAATTCAACGCTTCTGCCTTCAAGTATTGTGTCTATTTTTAATGTTTTGACGAGGTCGGTTTTCTTTTGAAAGGATGCGGTTTCCTCTGCCTTTTGCAAGGAAGCGTTGCGATTTCCGCTCTGAAAGAATACGCCTTCTCCGTCCGCGCGCCACGCCGCCGCGTGATAAAGATGAACGGCAAAGGGCATACAGGGCGCATTTTTAGATAGCTTTTCAAAGCTTTTTCGGTCTGGCTCTATGGCATAGACCTCGGTTAAGGCAGGTGCCTCTTTACGCCATTTTTCCAAGGTATCTCCGCGGTAAGCCCCAACATCCACCGCCGTTTTAATATGCTCTAACTCCAAAAGACTGCTTTCGTCTTCATAGCAAACGGCATTTCGCAGGTAAAGGAGCTTGGCGGTTAACCGATGCAAAATCAACGAAACGAACAAAGAGCGGGACATATCATCCTCTAAAAGCGCATACGCTTTCATTATATCGTCATAATGGGCGCGATAAAACGCCGCATCAAAGAGTTCCTTCTCGGAAAGCGGAAACTCGGGAACACGCACGTCATAGGACGAAGAAAGGCTATAAACCGCGTCAAGCACTTCCCGTCTGCTGCTGCCAAACGCCAAGAGAATGACAAAGTCCTTATATTTTTCTTTAACCTCGGCAAAGGACAAAACCCTTTTTCCGCGGAACATCTGCCCACGGCAAAAGCCGTCGCTTGCAAAGAAGTCGGAAATTTCTCTTCCGTAAAGGGACAAATACTCCGAAAGCTTATCCGCGCCGTTTCCTATGCCGTATACAATAATAGGACGGCTGTCCTGCTTGATTTCCTGCCAAAAATCCTTCACATCCTGACAGGACGGCAAATCTTTGTCGGTAAAGGGGTACATTTTTTCATTTCCATTCGTTTTTTTTCGTTCTAATACTTGCAAAAATCGGAATTCGTGATACAATATAAGTAGGAAAACAAACGGGGAAATCCCGCTATTACCCTAAAAGAAAGGATGCTTTATAAAAGCAAAGGTCACAAAAATGGATTGCTTGTTTTGCAAAATCATCGCGGGGGAAATTCCCTCTAACAAGGTATACGAGGATGAGGTGGTTTATGCCTTTCGCGACATCTATCCCCAAGCGCCGACCCATATTTTAGTCGTTCCCAAGGCGCATATCGGCTCCGTGCACGAAATTAACGAGGAAAACGCAGATACGGTTGCCCATATCTTCACGGTTATCCCCAAAATTGCCAAAGCGGAAGGGCTTGCAAACGGTTACCGCATTATTTCCAACATAGGAAAGGACGGCTGCCAAAGCGTCAAGCATTTGCATTTCCATATTTTAGGCGGCAAGCAGTTATCCGACAATATGGGATAAGCTTCCCCTGCAAAAGACATGTAATAATAAAAATGGTCGGTGCTTATGGGAGCAAATTCTTGTTTATTTCGATTCCGCTCGCGGATGAAATATACGGAATCTGCACCCCGTCACCGACCATTTTTTGCGCGAAAAGAAAAATTAAATCTTTTCCTTAACTTTCGCACTCTTACCGACTCTGTCACGCAAGTAATAAAGCTTTGCACGGCGAACTACACCGCGGCGCGTAACAACGACCTTAACAACATTGGGAGAATGGATGGGGAAGGTTTTTTCCACGCCACAGCCGTAGCTGATGTGACGAACCGTGAAGGTTTCGGAAATACCGCCGCCATGTCTGGCAATCACGGTGCCTTCAAACAACTGGATTCTCTCTTTGTCGCCTTCTTTGATTCTGTTGTGTACCGTTACGGTATCACCAATCGAAAAAGAGGGGACGTCGGCTTTCAACTGCTCATTCGCAAAAGCTGTAATTTTTTCCATTATAGCTTCCTCCTTACAACAGAACATTCGTGCGGAGCGACGCAGAGGACTGTTCTTTAATTGTATCTTACGTCAACCGCAAGACACCATTTTGTATTCTATCACATATATTTCAAAAATGCAAGATGTTTTTGCAAAAAAATCTCATTTTTTTAATTTTTTTCAAAAAACTGTTGTAAAATATAGGGAAAGTATGCTATAATTCTATAATGGAGTAATAGGGAGCCGCTTATCATAAAAGCACGTGAAATGACTCCTCTCAAATACAGGCAAAAGCGCAGAGATGACCGCTTTATACGGAAAGGAAGATTAAAAAATGAAATACTTAATTCTTGTATACGATGGAATGGCTGACCGCAAAATTGAAGAGCTTGGTGGAAGAACGCCTATGGAAGCGGCGCATAAGCCGACTATGGATAAGCTGGCGCAGGTTTCCGAATGCGGCACGGTTTCCAACGTTCCCCAAGGAATGGTTCCCGAAAGCGATACGGCAAACTTGGCTATTCTCTCCTATGACCCGAGAGAATATTCCAAGGGGCGCTCTCCCTTAGAGGCTGTTTCTATGGGCATTGATATGAAGTCCGATGAGACGGCATACCGTTGCAACCTGGTAGCGGTGAGCGACGAAGGTGAATATGAGCAAAAAATTATGCTCGACCATAGCGCTGATGAAATCACCACCGCTGAGGCTGACCTGTTAATACAAGCACTGAACGAAAAATTGGCAAACGAAGAGCGCACGCTCTATACAGGGATAAGCTACCGCCATTGTCTGATTTGGAAAAACGGCAACGACAAATTCCCTTTTGCCCGTCCTCACGACATTATCGGCAAAAAAATTGAGAAATACCTGCCCCAAGGAGAAGAGGGCGAGGTCTTTTACCGCTTTATGCGCGAAAGCCATGACATTTTGAACCACCACCCTGTCAACGAAGCCCGTAGAGCAAGGGGACTGCTTCCCGCCAACTCCGCTTGGCTTTGGAGCCCCGGTAAAAAGCCGTCTCTTCCCTCCTTCAAGGAAAAATGGGGGCTTGACGCTTCTGTCATTTCCGCCGTGGACTTGATTAAGGGTATTGGTCTTTGCGCCAAGATGGAGTCTGTTGACGTTGAAGGAGCGACGGGAAACATTCATACCAATTTCAAGGGAAAGGCAGATGCCGCTATTGACGCTTTCCGTCGCGGAAAGGATTTGGTATACGTTCACGTAGAGGCGCCCGACGAATGCGGGCACCGCGCCGAGATTGAAAACAAGGTCCTTTCTATCGAAAAGATAGATGCCGAAATTTTAACACCCGTTTTGGCTTATTTGGAGTCCACAGGCGAGGATTTTCGTATCGCTTGCCTTCCCGACCATCCCACCCCCGTTGCCATTCGCACGCATAGCATGGAGCCTGTGCCCTTTATGATTTACCGCAGCGATAGGAAGGAAAAGGGCGTTTCTACCTTGACAGAGGACACCGCAGAAGCCTGCCAAAATTACTTACCTGATGGCACCGTTTTGATGGAAAAGGTTATCAGAGGTTAAAAAAACAAAAAAACCAAAAGGCAGAAAGGCGTTTTTATGGAAGAAAAAAAGCCCCTTCAATCAAGTGATGCTTCCTTGGCGGCACAAAAAAAGCTGCTCGGGGATATTTACGATTTTATTGAGCTTTTCACTGTCGCTGCCGCGATTATATTGATTTTATTCACCTTTGTCACCCGTTTATCCGTGGTTGAAGGGAGATCTATGCAAAACACCCTTCACCCCGAAGACAAGCTTTTGGTATCCGGCTTTCTTTATTCTCCGAAGAGCGGCGATATTGTAGTCGTTCAATCCCCGCGCGTGGATGACGGACGGGCGATTGTAAAGCGCGTCATTGCCACGGAAGGACAAACCGTCTTTATAAAGGATAACGAGGTATACGTTTATAACGCCGATGGAAGCGGCGGAAAATTAGAGGAAACGGACGGCTCTTTGGGATATTCTGTCTTTTTTGACCCCAATTTTCCTTCAAGGTACTCTGATATGGCTCCCTTGACTGTTCCCGAGGGGATGATATTCGTGATGGGAGACAGCCGTAACAATTCTTATGACAGCCGCTCCTTCGGCTGTGTCGAAGCCTCTTGCGTGGTAGGAAAGGTTTGCCTGCGCTTTCTTCCCTTTTCAAGCTTTACCGTCTTCCCGTAATACGCATTTATTTAATATCCGAGAAAGGAGATGCAAAAATGCCGTCGCAAACAGTTCAATGGTTTCCCGGACATATGGCGAAAACCCGCCGTGTGATGAAAGAGTGCTTGTCGCAGGTGGATATTTCTATTGAAATATTGGATGCCCGCATTCCAGCATCTTCCAAAAACCCCGAAATCAAGAAAATATTAGGGCAAAAGCCCATTCTCACTCTGCTTTCCAAATCCTCTATGGCAGACTCTGCCTCAACGAAGCTTTGGGTGGAATATTACCGCGAAAAGGGATATCCCTGCTTGGCTGTTGACTCTGTCACAGGTGAGGGCTTTCGCGATATTTACCCCTATATTCAGACGCTTCTGGAAGAAAAAATACAAAGATACCAAAGCAAAGGCATGACAGGGCGGCGCTTGCGCGCTATGGTGGTCGGCATTCCCAACGTGGGTAAATCCACCTTAATCAACAAAATGGCGGGTGCTAAAAAAGCAAAGGCGGAAAACCGCCCGGGCGTTACCACCATCAAGCAATGGGTCAGCACCGATATGGGTCTTGATCTACTGGATATGCCGGGTGTCCTTTGGCCGAAATTTGAGGATAAAATAACAGGTGAAAACCTGGCCATAACGGGCGCTATCAAGGATGATATTCTGGACATTGAAGAAATCGCGATGATTCTTTGTGACCGCCTTCGTTGCTATTATCCTGCTCTTTTGACAGAGCGCTACCGTGTTAGCGCCGATGAGCAGCAATCGCTTGACGCTTATGACTTATTTCAGCAAATCGGCAAAAACCGCGGCTTCCTGATGGCAGGGGGGCGTGTCGATGAGCAGCGCACAGCGCGCACCCTGCTCGAAGAATTCCGCAATATAAAAATCGGCAGAATTACATTAGAACGTCCAAACCCGTAAAAAAGACAGCAAGACAAGGAGAACGACAATGCCCACCTTTGATATAGAAGAGGCTTTGGCTAACGAGGGATATACCGCCATATGCGGAGTTGACGAAGCGGGCAGAGGTCCCCTTTCGGGGCCCGTTGTCGCGGCGGCTTGTATTTTGCCCCTGGGGGTTGTCATCAAGGGTCTTGACGATTCCAAAAAGCTGACGCCGAAAAAGAGAGAGGCGCTTTTTGAGGAAATCACCGAGGTCGCCCTTTCCTATTCTATTGCTTCCGCTTCTGTGAAAGAAATAGACCAAATGAACATTTTGAACGCTACCATGCTCGCTATGCGCCGCGCTATTGAGGGGCTTTCCCAAAAAGCCGATTTCGCCTTGATAGACGGAAATACGGCAAGGGATTTTTCTCTTCCCTGCCAAACCGTCATCAAAGGGGATTCTCTTTCCTATTCCATTGCCGCGGCAAGCATTTTAGCAAAGGTCACACGGGACAGGCTTTGCTTGGAAGACGATAAGGCCTATCCCCTTTATGAGTTTGCCAAGCACAAGGGCTACGGTACTGCGCGCCATATGGCTTTAATTCGGGAGCACGGACCTTGCCCTATTCACAGAAGGTCCTTTCTCGGATTTTTATCACAGCCGCCCAAGAAATAAAGCAAAATGAAACAAAACTCCGATTTATTAACTAAGAAGCAAAGAATAGGGCTTATCGGCGAGGAAGCAGCCGCAAAATTTTTAAGAGAAAACGGCTTTCGTATTACAGCGCGTAATTATTTTGTCGGAAAGGACGAAATAGATATTATCGCTGAAAATCAAGAGCTTTATATATTTTGCGAGGTGAAAACCCGCATACAGCAATACGGCAAGCCCACCCTTTTCGGACGTCCCGCTTCCGCGGTGACGGCAGAAAAGCAAAAAAACATCATACACGCCGGCTCTGCCTTTGCAGCGCGGCACAAAAACAATGGCAAGCGCTTTCGTTTTGACGTGATTGAGGTTTATCTTTCAGAGAAAGAAACCGTTACTTACATTCATCACATACAAGGCGCGTTTTCCCGTTAATTTGATTACAATAATTATGAAGATATATAGGTGGTGTCGCGCAAAAGTCACCGCCAGGAAAGGAATCTCTTATGAAGTACAAAAGCACCAGAAGCACAGATGACGTTTTGATTGATTCAGCCGTAGCCATTAAAAACGGCTTAGCGCCTGACGGCGGCTTATATATGCCACAAACCGTTCCGAGCATAACGAAAGAGGAAATTGAATCTCTGCTTGAATGCTCGTATGCGGAGCGTGCCGCTTATATTTTTTCAAAGTATCTGACGGATTACTCTATCAACGAGGTGTTGAGCGATTCTACCGAGGCATACAGCAAAAAGCGCTTTCCCAAGGGGGCAGCTCCCATTCACGATATAGACGGCAAGGTTACCGCCTTGGAGCTGTGGCACGGTCCTACCTGCGCTTTTAAGGATATGGCGCTTCAGATTATGCCCCGTCTTCTCTCCCGCGCGCTTGTTAAGACGGGAGAAAAAAGAACGGCATTGATTTTGGTTGCCACATCGGGCGACACGGGCAAAGCCGCTCTTGAAGGATATCGCGACATTCCTCAGATTAAGATAAAGGTCTTTTACCCCATTGACGGTGTTTCCCGCGTACAAAAGCTGCAAATGCAGACACAAGAGGGCAACAACGTGGACGTTGTGGGCATTTACGGCAACTTTGACGACGCGCAAAGCGGCGTAAAGAGAATTTTCGGCGACGCTGCTATGGCTGATGCCTTGGATAAAGAGGGAGCCTTCCTTTCCAGCGCAAACTCCATCAACTGGGGACGTTTGGTTCCGCAGATTGTTTACTATGTATCCGCTTATTGCGATATGGTGGCAAGCGGGCAGATTTCCTTGGGTGAAAGGATTGACGTTTGTGTGCCTACCGGTAACTTTGGCAACATTTTTGCCGCTTACCTTGCCAAACGAATGGGGCTTCCCATTGAAAAGCTGATTTGCGCTTCCAACCGCAACAACGTCTTGACCGATTTCATAAGAACAGGCACCTATGACAGAAACCGCACCTTCCACACCACGTCCTCTCCCTCTATGGATATTTTGATTTCCAGCAATCTGGAAAGACTACTGTATTTAATCGCGGGAAGTGAAAAAACAGCCCTTTATATGGAAGAGCTTGCCAAAACGGGTAAATATACCGTTTCCCAAGAGGAATTGGCAGCCATCCAGGAAAGCTTCACCGCTTATTTTGCAACTGAGGAAGAGTGCTTCGCCTCTATCAAGCAGGCATTTAACGAAAACGGCTATCTGATGGATACCCATACTGCCGTCGGCTATCACGCCGCTTCTGCCTATATCAAGGAAACGGGTGCTGCACGCCGCGTTTTGTTGGCGTCTACCGCAAGCCCCTACAAGTTTGCCTATTCGGTTCTTGAAGCGTTAAGCGGAAAGACGGAAAAAGGAGAATTAGAAGCGCTTGATGCGCTTTCTGCTCTGACGGGCACCGAAATTCCCGCCCCTCTTTCCCATCTGGATGAAAAGGAGCTGCGCTTCCCCTCTGCCATTGAAAAGGAAGAAATGCCAAAATCCGTTATCGACTTTGTCAAGCGCTGATGGCTTGACCTATTATGTAAAGCGGGTGTAGAAGCCCTTGGTTTCTACACCCAGCCAAGCCCCCCTTATTGCTCCTCGCGGGGCTTAAAGGTGGCGCAGATGGTTTCCGCGCTTGAATTGGCGTAGCTGGGGCCGACGGAAATTTCGGGAGCGTGACAAGATGTCCCTTCCGCATTATAAGTGCAATGGGTTACATCGCAGTTAATTCCCTTCAACGCCTTGTTACAACCACAAACATTTTTCTGATCCATCACGGTTTCCTGCCTTTTTATTTTTTTGCAAGCAAAATTTAGGGTTTCCCCACTCTTTACTATTCCCTCAAAATTGTATTTTATACAGGAGAAAAGGAATGTCTGTTTTTGTTATTTCAGATTTGCATCTTTCCTTACACGCCTCCACCAATAAATCCATGGAGGTCTTTGGAAACAGATGGAAAAATTATATAACGAAATTAGAAGCAAGCTGGCGCGCTGTCGTGAACGAGGGTGACACGGTTGTGCTTCCCGGGGATATTTCGTGGGGTTTGACGGCGGAAGAGGCGCTTGAAGATTTAACCTTTCTTGACACGCTCCCGGGGCACAAAATCATCGGCAAGGGAAATCACGATTTTTGGTGGCAGACGATGCGCAAGATGACAGCATTCTGTCAAGAAAACAAGCTCGACACGCTTTCCTTTCTCTTTAATAACGCCTATGAAGCCGAAGGTGTTATTCTTTGCGGCAGCCGCGGATGGTTTTACGACCCTGACTGCGACAACATTCCCAAGGACACCGATTTTGCCAAAATCAGCGCAAGAGAGGCAAATCGCCTGCAAATGAGCATTGACGAGGGCAAGAAGCTGCAAGAGAATGCAAAGGACAAGCCGTTATACGTCTTTATGCATTTTCCCGTTGTTTTTGCCGACAAGGTATCTGAGGATATTTTAGCCGTCATGAAAGCCAACGGTATAAGAAAATGCTATTACGGGCACATACACGGCACCTACGATGTTCCCTCTTCTTTTTTCTATGAGGGAATAGAATTTATACTGGTATCAGCTGATTTTTTGAATTTTGTGCCTAAAATCGTTTATAAGCAAGAAAAAATGTAAAGTTTTTCATCTTTTTTTGAAAAGTCTATTGACAGTTTTTTCTTTTTGCAATATAATATATAGGATTGAATTATTATTGTTCTGTGGAGGATAAAACCAATGAGTCTGACTAAAAAGACCGAAGTTGAAAAGAATTGTTACGAGCTTGAATTTACGGTTGCCAAGGAAGCATTTGAGAGCGCTATGAATGACGCATATCGCAAAAATGTGAAGAAAATGAACATCCCCGGCTTCCGTAAAGGAAAGGCTCCTCGTTCTATCGTTGAAAAAATGTATGGCAAGGGCGTTTTCTATGAGGATGCCTTGAACGCCTGCATTGGTCCTGCCTATGAAGAGGCTGCCAAGGAAGCTGACCTTGCTATTGTGGGGCGCCCCGAATTTGACGTTGTTTCTATTGAGGACAACGCTCCCGTTATGAAGGCAAAGGTTTATGTGAAGCCCGAGGTAACCATTGAGAACTATCTCGGTATTGCGGTTTCCAGAACCGAAAAAATTGCCGATGAAGAGGCAGTAAACGCCGAAATCGAAAAGGTTCGCGAGCGTAATTCCAGAATGGTAGAGGTTACAGACCGCCCCGCCGCTATGGACGACACCGTTAAGATTGACTATGTCGGCACCGTTGACGGCGTTGCCTTTGAAGGCGGAAGCGCCAACGATTATTCCTTGAAGCTCGGCAGCGGCTCCTTCATTCCCGGCTTTGAGGATCAGATTGTCGGCAAGAGCATTGCAGAGACCTTTGACGTGAACGTTACCTTCCCCGAGGAGTATCACGCAGAGGAATTGGCAGGCAAGGCCGCTGTATTCTCTGTTACCTTAAAGGAAATCAAGGCAACAGAGCTTGCTGTTCTTGACGATGAGTTTGCAAAGGATGTTTCTGAATTTGATACCCTCGAAGCATACAAGGCAGACACCAAGGAAAAGCTTCAGGCGCGTTTTGACATGGAAATGGAAAATGAGGTTGAGGACAAGCTCGTTGAAGCGCTTCTTGAAAGAATGCAAGCCGACATTCCCGAGGTCATGTTTGAGATGGAAACCGAAAACGCTCTTCGTGACTTCGACAACAATTTGAGAATGCAAGGACTTGATCTTTCTACCTATTTCAAGTACACGGGCATGAATTTGGATACCATGCGCGAGCAAATGCGTCCTCGTGCTGAAAAGCAAGTAAAGCTTCGTCTTACCTTAGAGAAGATTGCGGCTTTGGAAGGACTCTCTGTTGACGCTGCTGCCATTGAGGATGAATACAAACGCATTTCCGAGGCATATAATGTTCCTATGGACCAAGTAAAAGCGATGATTCAGGAAAGTGATCTTATTGAAGATTTGAAAGTAAAAGCAGCAATGGACCTTGTAAAAGAAAAAGCGGTTGTCACTGCCGCTTAAATAAACTGACACTGCGTGCTTTCTTCTGGGGAAGCACGCAGTTTTATTAAAAAAGAAAAGGAGATACCAGTATGCCACTTGTTCCTACCGTGATTGAGCAAACCAGCCGCGGCGAGCGCGCTTATGACATTTTTTCTCGCCTGTTAAATGACCGTATTGTCATTCTTTCCGATGAGGTCAACGACGCTACCGCTTCCCTTATTGTTGCGCAGATGCTTTTTTTAGAAGCACAGGATCCTGACAAGGATATCTATTTTTATATCAACAGTCCCGGCGGATCTGTTTCCGCTGGCTTTGCCATTTATGATACTATGAACTTTATCAAGTGCGACGTTTCCACTATTTGTATCGGTATGGCTGCAAGCATGGGCGCTTTTCTGCTTGCGGCAGGCGCGAAGGGCAAGCGCTTGGCGCTTCCCAACAGCGAAATTATGATTCATCAGCCCTTAGGCGGTATGCAGGGTCAAGCCAGCGATATTAAAATCCACGCTGACCATATTTTAAGGACCAGAGAAAAGCTCAACGCTATTTTGGCTGAAAGAACAGGCAAGGATATTGAAATCATCCAAAGAGATACCGAGCGCGATAATTTTATGACCGCGGATCAAGCTGCCGCATACGGTTTGATTGACAAGGTAATCGCTCATAGACCCTAATGGCTTGCTTTTGCCGGGCTTTTATAGTCTTTTGGCGTTCTCCTATGCGGTAATACAAGAAAGGTATGGTCATATTTTATGGCAAAAAATGCTTCTCATATTTTGAAATGCGCCTTTTGTGGCAGGGATGAAAATAGCGTCGCCTTTTTGATTCCTTCGCCCTCGGGGGTTTGTATTTGCAACGAATGCGTTGACGCTTGTCAGCGTATTATTGAGGAATATACCCAAGAAACCAAAGGGAGCAATTCTTCTACGGAAAATGGCACCTTAACCTTTGAAACGCTTCCCCGCCCCCATCAAATCAAGGAAACACTTGATGAGTTTGTTATCGGGCAGGATGAAGCCAAGCGCGTTTTATCGGTTGCGGTGTATAACCATTACAAACGCATTCTCTCGTTGGACAAAAAAGGCAAGAAGGACAAGTCCGAGGAAGAAGAGGTTGACATTCAAAAAAGCAACGTATTGCTTCTTGGTCCTACGGGCGTTGGCAAAACCTATCTTGCCCAGACACTTGCCAAGGCCTTGAAGGTGCCCTTCGCTATCGCGGATGCCACAACATTAACAGAGGCAGGGTATGTCGGCGAGGATGTGGAAAACATTTTGCTTCGCTTAATTCAAGCGGCTGATTACAATATAGAGCTTGCCGAAAAGGGCATTATTTATATCGATGAGCTTGATAAAATTTCCCGCCGCGGCGAAAATCGCTCCATCACGCGCGATGTATCGGGCGAGGGTGTGCAGCAGGCACTGTTGAAGATTTTAGAGGGCACGGTTGCCAACGTTCCCCCGCAGGGTGGCAGAAAGCATCCTAACCAGGAGTTTATTCAAATTCATACGGAAAACATCCTCTTTATTTGCGGCGGCGCTTTTGACGGTCTTTCTGATATTATCGAGCAAAGACGAGGCAATCAAACGATTGGCTTTGGCGGCGATGTTCGCAGTAAAAAGGAAAAGGTGGCAAAGGGTTGTTACGCCGATGCCAACGCGCACGATATTATCAAATACGGCTTAATTCCGGAATTGGTGGGGCGTTTGCCCGTGATGGTTGCTTTGGATAATTTGGACGAGGAAGCCCTTGTTCGTATCCTGAAAGAGCCCAAGAACTCCCTTTCCAAGCAATATTGCAAGCTCTTTTCCATTGACGGCGTCGAGCTTGAATTTGAAGAAGAGGCTTTGCAAGAGATTGCTAAGCTGGCTATGGAGAGAGAAATCGGCGCGCGGGGCTTGCGTTCCATTATGGAAAGCATTATGATGCCCTTAATGTACGAGGTTCCCTCCAAGGTGGACGCAAAAAAGGTCACCATCACAGCTGATTTTGTCAAGGGACTTGCCCAAGCCAAAATCGCGTAAAAAAAAACGGTGGGAGTTGTTTTCACAACTCCCACACAAGTATAAATTACTTGAATTTACGTTTTCTTGCTGCTTCGGATTTCTTCTTGCGTTTTACGCTGGGTTTTTCATAATGCTCTCTTTTGCGAAGCTCGGTCAAAACACCGGATTTCACGCACTGACGCTTAAAACGACGAAGCGCACTATCCAAAGACTCGTTTTCTTTTACTCTGATTTCAGCCATCTCTTGTCCCTCCCCTCGCGTTGCAAAATAACACATTTATTATACATAATAAAAAGAACTTTGTCAAGACTTTTTTTATTTTTTCTGTGTTTTCCTTGAAAAAATTAGGTTTTGTGAAGGATATATTTCAGAATACTTGACCGCTCCTGCGGCAGAACGGAGAAAACAATGGAAGAAGAAACCAAAAAGAAAAAGAGGTTTAAGCTCTTTGATTCCCAACGGGAAGGCAAGGGTGTTTCCAAGGAAGAGGCAAATCTTCCGCCTAACCTCAAAAAGTTTTTCATTTTATATAAAAGAGATTTTGGACGCTTGCTAACCGTCAATATGTTTATGGTGCTCGGCAACTTCCCTATTTTCTTTTTGGCGCTGGCATTCAGCGGTATTTTAAGCTATGACTTTGTCAGCCCTGCCCTTGATGCGTTTCCTGTTTTCCAGGCACTTGTCGCGCAAGAGGGCCTCTCTGCTCCCCTTTTAGCGCTTGGCGGTATTATCGGTGTCTACACGCCTGCTGCATCCTTTAAGCCCATTGCATACGTCTTTATGGGGCTTGGGTTGCTTTTGTTCTTTACTTGGGGCATTGTGAATGTGGGAACGACCTACATTTTGCGGAATATGGTAAAGGGCGAGCCTGTTTTTATGTGGAGCGATTTCTGGTATGCGGTGAAGCGCAACTTCAAGCAGGCATTTCCTTTCGGAATGCTGGATTTGCTTCTTTTAGGGCTTTTGCCTGTCAATGTGCTGATTTTAAGCCAATACAGCGGCTTTTTGAACGGCATACTCTTTTGGATGAATATCTTTATCGCCATCATTTATATCACGATGCGTTTTTATATTTACATCCAGATGGTCACCTTTAACCTCTCCATACGAAAAATTTTGAAGAATGCGCTTATTTTCTCTATTGTCGGCTTCAAGCGCAACTTTATGGCGTTCCTCGGTATTTGCATTTTGGTTTTCATCCATTTAGCCTTGGCATATTCCGGCATTTTCCTTGGTCTTGCCATCATTTTGCCCTTGGTGCTTCTCTTCTCCAATGGCGCATATATGACCACTTATGCGGCGTATTTCAAAATCAAAGAGCTGATGATAGACCCATATCAGGAGGAGCTTTCCTCCCCTGAGGAAGAGCACTGACCTAATAATTCAGATACTGTTACAAACCGATAACCGTTTTGGAGCAACATAGGAATCAGATACTCCAAGGCGGTTATTGTATAACTGGGCGGATTGACGTAATCGTGAAACAAAACGATGTCGCCGCCCTTTACGTTTTTTAACACCGTTTTACAAATAGAAGAGGGGGAATGGTGCGCCCAATCCTTTGTGTCAATGCTCCACAGTACCGTTTTATAGGACAAGTGAGAAACCACCGTTAAGTGAGAGGCGCTTTTTGCCCCTTCGGGTGGGCGAAAAAGGGTTGTGGGCTTTCCGCCCAATGAGGCGATTATCTCTTCTGTTTTATTGATTTCTTCCATCAAATTCTCGGTTGAAATATACTGCATATGCGGGTGCGAATAGGTGTGATTTCCGATTTCGTTATCCGACTGCAACAGCGCCCTTGCCGCCGTTGGATATAGCTCTAAATTTTTACCTATTACAAAAAAGGTCGCTCTTACCTGATACTTTTCAAGTATGGCTAAAATTTCCGTTGTGTAGCGCGGATGCGGTCCGTCATCAAAGGTTAGGGCTATAACCTTTTCTTCTCGGCTTCCGTGATAAAAAACACGGTGCTTTAAGGGCTCTGCCTGTATCGGCGTTTGTACGCAAAAAAGAAAAAGAAGCGCCAAACACAGCGATAGCATTCTCTTTACACGCATGGGCGCTTCTCCTTTTCTATTTTCTTATCTTGCTCTTTCGGTTAAATCGTAAAGCGTTCCAAAGGAATACCCTTCCTTTTTCCATTCCTGTATCACTTCCCGCAAAATAGCGGCATTTACATTGGATGTGGGGTGTAAGAGGATGACCGCGCCATTATGGGTGTTGGCAAGCAGCTTTTCCTTTGCCTTTTCTGCGCTCATTTGGCGGTTATTATCCCAATCAGCATAGGCGTTGCTCCAAAAAATTGTTTTATACCCAAGCTCAGCCACGGTTTTTAAGGAGCTTTCGGTAAATTTTCCCTCAGGTGGACGAAAATACTTATCCATCTGTTCCCCCGTTAAAGCGGTATATTCCTTTTCCAAACGGATAATATCATTTTTTAAGTCTTCTTCCGATATTTTTGTATTATCCTTGTGGGATGCCGTGTGATTGCAAACAAGATGCCCCTCTGCTTTCATCCTTTTTATCAAATCCCCTTCATCCTTTATCATATGGGAAAGGACAAAAAAAGCGCCCGTTACCTCTTCTTCCTTCAAAATGTCAAGTATCTTGGCAACGTTGCCGTTTTCATAGCCTGCGTCAAAGGTCAGATATAAAACCTTTTCACCGCTATTGTCGATGCGAGTTGTGTCTGCATAATATCCGCCGTATCTGACTATCCAAGCCATTTCCTTGGCGATTTGCGGCTGCTTATGGTCCTTTTCCCGCTTGATATACCATTGATATGCCCCTTCCTTCGCCGCGACGCCAAAGGATAGCAAAAGGCTCAAAAGCAGAAGAGCGGAAAGCAAAAAAGTAAATATTTTTTTCATTTCTGTATTCCTATATTTTTCTATAAGAAAAGCCAAATTGCTTTTCTTTTTTATTTTCCGCAATACGCATAAAAAAAAACAAGGAAAGTTATGGGGAAAAAAAGAAAGGCCATTCCTTTATTCAGGAATAGCCATTATTCATTATTTTTTTAGTTCTTAATTCTCGGGATATCCGTCGGGATTCATTTTTTGCCATCTTGCCGCGTCCTCGCACATCTTGGCAAGGTCGCGCTCTGCCTTCCAGGAAAGCATAGAAAGCGCCAAGGAAGCATCGGCATAGCATTCTGCCACGTCGCCCGGTCTTCTTTCTACGATTTTGTAAGGAACAGGACCACCCCACGCCTTTTCAAACGCGGCGACCATTTCAAAAACGGAATATCCGTTTCCTGTACCAATGTTATAATATTCAATGCCACCCGCTTCTTTCGTTCTCTTCAAGGCACATAGATGAGCCAAAGCCAAGTCCACAACGTGAATATAGTCACGAACACCTGTTCCGTCCTTGGTATCGTAATCATTACCAAACACACGCAGATAGTCAAGCTTTCCTGCCGCTACCTTGGAAATATAGGGCATCAGGTTGTTGGGAATGCCACAGGGGTCCTCTCCAATCAAGCCGCTCTCGTGCGCTCCGATGGGGTTAAAATAACGCAGAACACAAGCGGAAAGCGCTGGATTTGCATGACACGCGTCCTTCAAAATGTGCTCAATCATCAATTTGGTTTCCCCGTAAGGATTGGTGGTAGAAAGAGGGAAATCCTCACGAATCGGAACCGTTTTGGGAACACCGTAAACCGTTGCAGAAGAGCTGAACACAATACGGTTTACATTATGCT
Organism: Clostridia bacterium; assembly: GCA_017936565.1. Classification (GTDB taxonomy): domain Bacteria; phylum Bacillota; class Clostridia; order Oscillospirales; family CAG-272; genus UBA1740. The sequence goes on along the minus strand of JAGBFG010000015.1, from coordinate 23 downwards.
TCTTCATACTCTCTAACAAATGG
>JAGBFG010000002.1 GCA_017936565.1 Clostridia bacterium | reverse complement strand
TGACCCGTACGGGAATCGAAGTGGAGCGGTACTGAATGGGACAAAGCCAAAAACGCCACTGAGCGGCGTTTTTGCGCGAGGAGTCACGAAAACAAGAAGCTCAAAGAGGAGCTATGCTCCGATGCCGAGCGCCTATATTTTCGGAAGTGAGCCCGGGGGATGTCAGAGCCGCGGATGACCGAGCCACATAGAAAGCCTCTGTCCCTCGGCGGAAATCCCCCATGTTATGACACGCAGGACGGAAAGCAATCAAGGAAGGTTGACACGCGCCAGAGAGTGGTATAATAATGACAAGCGGCGCGCTTGCGCGTCTTTTTTGCTCGCACTGATGTAATGTTTGCCCACTGTGCCGAAGGCACAACATCATTCACGCAGTGAACATCACAAGGCGAAGCCGTCATCACTTCACCCTAAAAGTTCGCAAAGCGAATTTGGGCAAACATCGTTTAGCGTGATTTGTCCGTTAAGGACACCACGCTAAACCGGGGGATTTTCATTTTTATAATTTAAGAAAGGCTCTTGCATATTAACTCACTTTGTGCTATACTAACTATACCGAATAAAGCAAGCATTGTGCGGAAAGAGAGGGCTTTTGAAGGCAGGCTTCTTGCCCGCGGCAATGACTTGCAAAACTTGTAAACAAGGAAAGGAGAAAAAAGATGGCTAATGTATGTGTCGTCGTTGGCGGTGGAAGCGGAATAGGGCTTGCTGCCGCAAAATGTATGCCCAAGGACAAAATCATTGTGATTTCGGGCAGAACCTTGAAGAAGCTCGAGGGAGCAATAGAGGAGTTAAAGGCGCTCGGCTATGAGGCTTATGCAAAAACCTGCGATACCTCTGACCGCGAAAGCGTGAGGGAGCTTGCACTTTACGCCGCCTCGCTCGGCTCGGTTAAAAACGTGATAAATTCTGCCGGCGTTTCGCCCGCAATGAAGGGCACACAGGAAGGAATACTCCGTATAAACGCGCTCGGTACAGTCTACGTCAACCAAGAATTTTCCAAGGTGATGGAAGCGGGAAGCGTGATCGTTGACGTGGCCTCAAACTCGGCTTACGTTCTCCCTTCTTTCCTGATAAACAAAAAGGTTTACGCTCTTGCGGAAACCGACGAGGCACTTTTCCTTAAAAAGCTCGTCAAAAAGAGCAATCTCGCCAAGGGCGAATATCAGCGCAAGGGCTTTGCCTACTCGCTTTCCAAGAATTTCGTCGTTTGGTATGCCCAGAAGTGCGCCTTTGAATACGGCAAAAACGGCATCCGTGTCGTTTCTCTGAGCCCCGGACTTATCGCTACCGACATGGGCAATCTCGAAAAGGAAGAGGGCGGCATGCTCATCCCCTTCTCCGCGGAAGAGAGAATGGGCAAGCCCGAGGAGTTAGGCTTTGCGCTAGCTACCGTTGCGGACGAGCGCAACGGATACCTTGCAGGTGTTGACGTTCTTTGCGACGGTGGTAGCACCAACGGTATGAAATGCTTCAAAAAGAAGCGGAAATAAAGGCATCCCGTTGCCAAGCGGAGCGCTGATTTTGCTTACCAAGGCTTAAAAAAGGACGAAGGGGTTAAAGCTTCCTCGTCCCTTTTTTATTTTGCTTTGCGGCGGAAAGTACCCTCTCTTGACAAAGAACCGGAAAACCGTTATAATGAATGCAGAAGAGATTTTTCCTTTGTTTTACATCTCTCAATAAAAGCAGAAAAGGAGCAACCATTATGTTTTCCAAAACCTATGGCAACGTCATTATTGAAGAAAGCTCTACCCCCAAGCGCGGGCACTGCTTGAAAGCATCGATGAAAAACAACGCTTTTGAGCCTATCTACATGGATTTTTTCGGCTTCGCCGTACCCGAGGGCATCAACTTTTATATGTACGGCAACAAAATGATTGTTATTACCACCTTCTCCAACATCAAGCCCTTCGAGCTTGACCGTATGCAAAACGGATACATTGAGCTTTGCATTATTCCCTGTAACTATTTCCAGGTCGGTCTGCGATACGGCACCAAGCACGCATCTCTCTACGGCTGGGATACCTGCAAGGGCGTGCTCTATCATTGCCTTGACGGTATGAACGATGTAACACAGCCCGTGGACGAAATCATCTTTATCACCTGCGAAAAAGAAGAGGGCGAGGTCGTTGGCGAGCGCTCGGTTAAAACCAATCTGTCGCTTGGCAACATTCTCTCGGCGTGCAATATGAAGACCGCTGAGGAGCTCAGCTTCTTCAAGGAAATCAAGTTCTTCCTCAAAAACGAGGAAAAGAAAAGCGAAACGCAGGACTGGCTCGATATGCTCTATGACCGCTTCTTTGAGTTTACCTGCGAGTACTATAAAACAACTGCGACCTTAGACATTGAAAATTTGGGCGGCGTCTTCCGCGTTGTCATTGACGAGGACAACGATATTGAGAACTTTTATCGAACAGGAGAATAACGGCTATGCCAACACCCGAATTTCATCGGCGCCCCCTTTCTTCCGACCACGTCGGGCGCGTGTTCCTTTGCGCCTGCCCTGCCGACACGCGTAAATGCAAGCCGCTTGTCGATGACATTTTGGCTCTTTTCGACAGTATCGCTTGCTTTGACGGTGACCCCTCGGGCGCAGAAAACGAGGAATGGCTCTCCATCCTTTCGGACATGCAGCTGTTTGTCGTGTTGGTGAGCAAACGCTTTTTAAGCGAGCCCTCGCGCGCCAAGGATACGGAGCTTCCCTTGGCAATGGAGCTGCATATTCCCATTCTTCCCATTCTGACAGAGGCGGTTTCCTTGGTGGAATATAACCGCGTTTTCCCCGACATACAGTATTTGGATCCCAACGACAACAGCGACGTTGCGCTCCCCTACAAGCAAAAGCTGAACAGAGCGCTCGGTGAGGTGCTGCAAAGCTCTGCCGTGCGCGCCAAAATACGCAACAGCTTTGATTTGTCCTTTTTCCTCAGCTATCGCAAAAAGGACAGAAGAGGCGCGCAAAAGCTGCTTGAAAAAATCCACAGCCGCAAAGAGTATCAATCCATCGCTATCTGGTACGATGAGTTTCTGCTTCCGGGCGAGGACTTCAATCATTCCATTGAAGAGGCGATGAATAACAGCAGTCTTTTCTTGATGTCGGTCACGCCGCATATGCTCGAGCCGACCAACTACGTTTTGGACGTTGAGTTTCCTGCCGCGGTAGAAAAGGAAATGCGCATTTTGGCGGTGGAAACCCAAAGCACAAGCCAAAGCGACTTTTCCAACAAGTTTCAAAATGCGCCCCCGCTCATTCCGATTGAGGACGAGGAAAAACTGTTTTCCGCGCTCAAGGATATTGCGAACACGGGCGACATAAAAACGGAAAACAGTATAGATAACACCTATTTTCTCGGTCTTGCGTACTTAAACGGTATCTTTGTCGAGGTCAATCGCCCGCTCGGCGTGAGCTTGATAAAGGAAGCCGCCGAGGGTGGCTTTACGCCCGCCTTGGAGAAGCTCGTTTATATGTATCGCTGCGGCGATGGCGTAGAAAGAAGCTATGCCGAGGTAACCCGTTTGAGAAGGAAGCAGATAGCGCTTCTTTATGCCGCCTTCACAGAGAAAAACAGCGCGGAAAATCTGGACAAGTATCTTTCGGCGCTTCTTTCTCTTGCCGAGGAATACAAAAACCTTGGCGACTACGATGCGGCAAGAGAGACGTTAAACAAAACCAAAGCCGAAGCGGACCGCCTGCGCGGCGTGCGCCATTTGAACGACACGGGTGCGCTCTATATGCGGGTTGCCAGCAGCAGGCTCGCCGCGGTAGAACGCCTTGCGGGGAATTTGGACGAAGCCATTTTAATCCTCAAAAGCAACCTTCCCTTCTTCCGCTTTGATTTGGAGGAAAGCGGAAGCGACTTTGACCGACGGGGACTGGCGGTGCTTTTGACGGAGCTTGCAAACCTTTACACAGAAAAGGGAAATCCGACAAAGGCAGAAAAATACGCAAACGAGGCAACGGCGCTCAACGAGGAATTGGCGAAGGGAGAGGACTCCTCTGCCATTGACCGCTATAACCTTGCCGTTAACCTTTTCAACAAGGCGCTCTCCCTCTCGCGCGAGGGAGAGCACGAAGAGGCGATAAGCGTCATCCTTCGCGGTATGGAAACCGTATCAAGTGCGATGGAGCACCGCGAGTCCTATGCGCTCTACCTGCGCTTTTTGCTCTTCTTGGGTGACGAGCATCAAGAGATGGGAAATCTTGGCGAAGCCAAGATAGCCTACGCAAGAGCGCTGGATATCTGTGACTCCCCCGCAACACTCAAGGACATCGTCACGCTTAAGCTGAAAGCACAAGCGCTGACCTCGCTTGGCGAGGCGTGCATTACCGAAAACGCGCTTGTAAGAGCGCGCACGCATCTTTTCGCGGCAGACGCGCTCTATGAGGAAATCCTCAGCGAGTCCGAAGACAGAAAGCTGTACCACTCTCGCGCCAAGATTGCGTATATGGATGCGCAGGTATGCTCTATGATGACCCTGTTCACGGGCGCCTGCCACAGCTATGAAAGGTGCATTGCCTATATGGAGAAGTATATCGAAGGAGAGCACGAGCCAAGAGATTTACACATTTTAGCGCTCGCCTGTTATCTTCTCGGTAATATGAACCGAAGCGCTCCTGACATTCCTCGCTTGGAAAGGGCGTTTACCATATGGAGCGAGCTTGCAGAGGGTGAGGGCGGCGAAAAATTCGCCCCGTTCCGTGACGAGGTCGCCGCTATTCTGGTTCGCCATATGTTCTAAGTGCGCCTTAGAGTAAAAACACGCCGCCAAGGGTGGCAAATCCGCAAAAAAAGGAAGCCCTTTCAAGATAAGGGCAGGTGATTTCTATGGAAGAATTAAAATTTGCCGTATTGATTGACGGAGATAATTCCAGCAGTCAATACATCGGCACCATTATGGAAGAAATGGCGAAGGAGGGTGTTATCACCTACAAGCGCATCTACGGCGACTTCACTCAGACGAATCTGAACCCGTGGAAGAAGATTTTGCTTGAAAACTCCATCACCCCTATGCAGCAGTATGCCTACACAACAGGCAAAAACGCCACCGACTCTGCTATGATCATCGATGCGATGGATATTTTGTATACAGGCAAGGTAAACGGCTTTTGTCTGGTTTCCTCGGACAGCGATTTCACCAAGCTGGCGGCAAGGCTGCGCGAGGCAGGTATGATCGTCATCGGTATGGGTAAGAAAAGCACGCCGAAGCCCTTTATTGCCGCGTGCAGTAAATTCAAATACCTTGACCTCATCAGCGGCGAGGACGGCGAAGACAAAAAGCCCGCCAAAAAGCCCGCGGGAGAAAAGACAGGCAAGACCAAAAAGACCCCGCCTTCCGCCAAGGCGCCTGACACCGCCCCATCCTCTGCCACAGCAGAGGGCGAAAAGCCCACGGACCGAGACGAGCAGTCTTCCTTGCCGTCCTTAAAGCAGGTCAAGCAGATTATCGATAAGATCATCGACGAGCACAGTGACCCCGAAGGCTGGGTTCTGGCAAGCGTTATCGGCGACTTTTTGCAAAAAACCCTGGTTGACTTTGACAGCAGAAACTACAACTATAAAAGAACCATAGACTTATTAAAGGGCTTGGGGTACAAGGCAGAGCTTTCCGCCGATAAATCCACCTACAAAATCAGCAAATAAAGAAAAGGCTATTGTGGTTTTCGCCATAATAGCCTTTTTTGTAAATGTTTGTTTGCATATAACAGATATAGCGCCCGCTTTTGCGCCCTCGGTCTTTGCCGCGGCGCGCTTTTTATTTGGCGCGGGAAAAGCCCTCGCCGTTGATTTCGTGCGCAGGGTGAATGGTAACGAAGGCGTCCTTATCGTTTCGGCTGACGATGGAAAGCAGGGCGGCGTATTCGTTCATTGTAAAGGTAACAATGAGCATCTGATAGGGCGCGCCCGTGTACCCGCCGTTGACAGACACCACCGTTGAGGTACGGTCTATTTCATCTATAATCGCGCGGTTAATAGCCTCGTGCTCCTTGGAAACAATCTGCGCGATAAAGGCGCGCGACTGCCCCAAAAACACCTTATCCACCATCAGCGCCGCCATAAAGGCGGAAATGATACCAAGCAAAACGATGACCATACTGCCGCTGAGGAAAAGCCCGCCTAAAATAATAGAGGCATCCACCACGAAGAACATCACCGAGCTCTTTATCCGCTTAAAATACTTGCAAACGACAAGCGTTATCACGTCAACACCGCCCGTTGAGCCGCCCCCGATAAACGCAAGCGCACACCCGGCTCCCGTCAGAATGCCGCCGAAGATAGCGGCGAGCAGCACACCTATTTCCGCATATTCGCTCATAGGCAAATAAAAGATGCCGCCAAGCACGTCAGGGGAAACGACCAGCGAAAAAAGCGCCACACCCAAGGGGTAAACAAGGGTGGAAATCAGCGTTTTAATGGCAAAGGACTTGCCCAAGAACAAAACGCCCAGCAAATACAGAGCCACCGTGACAATGGTAATCCAAGCCTGATCACCCAAGGGAATAAGGGCGTTTATCAAAATTGCCAAGCCCGAAATACCGCCAACAACCAGCTGATAGGGCAAAATAAACATCGCCGTTGCCAAGGACAAAAGCAACGTGCCAAGCACGGTCAAGGCAACGTTTTTCAGTATCACCTTAGGCTGAATAGGGGGAAGCGTCATAAAAATCACCCTGCCCTTGTGTCACAAAGGCTTCCTTCTTTGCAAATTTTGCGGATTTGCGGCGATTACACGCAAGAGACCGTAAATAGTTCTTTACTTTTTGCGCTTTGCGCCGCTTTTTGTTTTTTTGTTAAATGATATCGTCCGTACCTTTTCCGCGAGGTCGGGTACAAGCAGCAATCAGCTGGTAAATACCAACGCCGACAAGGTAAAGCGTGTAAAAATAGAGCAAAATGGTGCAAAGCAAGAGCGACAGGAAAAAGCTTTTGACCACGACCCTGCGGGTTAAGCGCATAAGCGCGATAAAGCAGAAAATCATTCCCGCGAAAAGCAAAATGCCCGCAACGGTGCTGTTGATTTCACCGATAATGCCCGATATAACAAGAAGGGGTATGGCAAACAAAAGCCCCTTTGGCTGCTGGTGCATATGCTGCTGCCGCTGCGCCTTCTTTTCTATGGCGGTGGGCTTTTCTCTTGTCCCAAAGGTCGCTGTTTGGCGATAAATCAACTCGATTTTCGTTTCATAAACGGTGCTGTCCTCAAACTGCACCGCGGCAATATAGCGCCCTGGCGTTTGAAAGGTGCCGTCTGCCTCGCGCACGGTCCACGGAACAGAGAAGCGGTCACTTCCCTTGGCGCAATCCACCCTTTCCGTTTTCTCACAGACAAGGTTTCTCTCCTCGTCATACACCGAAAGGCGCACCGTTGCCCTTTTCGCTCTGTCTAAAGGCTTGCCCAATTTCCCGTGGAAATGGATAACGCTGTATGCGTTTACCTCTACCTCTTGGGTATACACGCCCTCTCTCCACGGATTTTTCATATCGCAAGAGGCATACCCGCACACGTTGCCGATAAAATACCGTGACTCCTTCCCCACAGCAATGGCGGACGAGGGAGAGGAAATGAAAACGGCCTTGCTCGAAGCGCCCTCGTTCTTATCGGGAGTATAGCCCTCGCTTGCCTGTAAGAGGAGCTTTGAGCGCAAAAGCTCCCGCACGAAGCTTGCGTCATTGGGGTGACGGTAGCGGAACAGAGCCTGATGAGAATTGAGCTGCAAGCGCATTCCCGCCGACATCTCCGTTTTCTCCAAATAAACAACCAAAAGCTCCTTGTCCATTTCCAAGGCAAAATTTATCTCTTTTCGGCAGTTGGCAGAGGCGGCAGAGGAAGTCGACATAAACACCAAAACCACAGAGCAGCTCATCAGACGCTCTGCAATATATTCGGGCCACTCCGTTCCCGCTTCTATGCCCGCATCGTACCAGATGCGAAAGCCCTTCTCGGACAGGGTTTCCAGAATAGGCATCACGGTTTCGGCGTCCTTGTGGGCGTAGCTGACAAAAATATACTTGTCTTTTCCTTCGTAAGTCGTCATCTTTCTTTCCTTTTGCTTCTCTTATTGCTCTTCGTATCGCGCTTCATAATGATAACGCATTATATATGCTTTATCTTATCACAGTTCTTCGTAAAAGTCAATGGCGAAGCACCGCTTATCTTTTTTCCTTTCGTGTAAAAAACGCGGTTACCCTTATAAAATTCGCAACCCTCTGCTTTTCCACTTGAAAAAACAAATGATTTGTGTTATACTGTCAAGGTAAGGGCTCTTTTTTGTGCAGCCCGTCAAAAATTTTCTTCAAAGGGGTTTCTTTATGAGTACAGGGCGTTATATAACAGGCTTGGTTTTGGGTGGTATCGCGGGCGGCGCGGTCTTGATTTTCGGTCTTGGTGCTGACTTTGGCTTTGCCGCGGTGCTTTTGATGTATCTGGCTGCCGCAACGGTTTGTATGACCATCTGGGGCTCACTTGGTGTCCGTGTCTTTTTGTTTATCGCGGCGTGGGCGCTGTCGGTTCTTCAAATCTGGTGGAATTTTCTTTGCTCGGGAAGCATTTTGGGCTTCATTCTGGCAATCGTGGGCTTCTCCTTCGCCTTCTCTCTGGCAGGTGCTATTTTAGGCGTTGCGGTAACAGTGGGTATCGGTATTATGGCTGTCACCTTCCCCTTCTCTATCTTCACCACCGCATCTGACTTATATTAAAAAATCCCATAAGGCTTGAAGCAAAAGGGCTTCATCACAAAAGGAAGAAGCAAGGCCGCTTCATACAGATGGCTTTTCGCTTTTTCCTTTTTCTTATTTGAAAAAGCACCCTTATAGCAGGAAGAAAGGATATATCCGTTTATGAAATCTATTTTTGTTTCCAGCACCTTCCGTGATATGCACTATGAACGGGACATCATTCAAAAAACCGTCGCGCCCATCGTGAACGCCGAGGCAAAAAAGCACGCGGACAGCGTTTCCTTTTGCGATTTGCGCTGGGGCATTGATACCTCTGATATGGAAGGAAGCGAGAGCGAGGGCAAGGTATTAAACGTCTGCCTTGACACGCTTGACCGTTCCTCTCCCTTAATGGTTATTATTATCGGCGAGAGATACGGTTGGATTCCCTCAGCGTCGGTTATCGAGGCGGCTGCCTCTCGCAAGCAATTCACCCCGAAAGAGCTTGACATCAGCATCACCGCTCTTGAAATCGAATACGGCGCCTTTTTCAAAAACAAGCGCGCCTTGGTTTATTTCAGAGAATGGGAAAGTCCCACCGCCCAAGAGAGCAAGGAGAGCGCCCTTCACCAACAAAAGCTTGCCGCCTTAAAGGAAAGACTTTGCGCGCTTTCGGGAAGACAGGTGAAGAGCTACACCGCCCGCGAGGAAAACGGAAAAACCGTGGGACTTGAAGGCTTTGCCGAAATGCTGACCGCCGACGTTTTGGCGTTTTTAGAGGAGGAGTGGCAAGAAACGGACCGTCTCTCCCCCGCTATGCGAGAATTTAGAATACACCGACACAAAATAGAGGAAAGAGCAACGCTCCCTACCGTCTTTCGCGACACAGAGAAAGCGGCGCTTTCTGCGCTTGAAGCGGGCGAAAGGCTTATTGCCATAGAAGGACAGGCAGGCGGTGGAAAGAGCATTCTTTTTGCCTCTCTCTGCAAAAAAGCAGAGGCTCTTGGCTTTTTGGTCTTGCCCGTTATCTGCTCCTACACCGCGAAAACGTCCTCCCCCGTCAACGTTTTGCGCTATTTTGTCGGCTATTTGCAGGAAATTTTAGGTATAGAGCAAGAGGAAGAGGACCTCTTTTCGCAAGAGGACGATGCCGAATATTCCCGCTCCTTAAAGGACGCCACATTGGCTTCCCTTATGCAGCACGTATACGGGGAAACCGAAATTCCCGAGCTGATGGAGAAATTAGACGATGCCTGCGCGATGTGCGAGGAAAGGGGCTTGCGCCTTGCCCTGATGATAGACGGCGAGGACAAATGGCAGACCAACGCCGCCTCGGGTCTTTCCTGCTTAATCCCCTCTTCTCTTTCCACCCTGTCGAGCATCACGGTGCTTTTTACCACCTCAAACCCCGTCCAAGCGCCCGACGCGCTTTGCCTTCGCCTTCCCGCCTTGGCGGATAGCCAAGCCGAAGAAATTTTAGAGGAAGCCCTTTTAGACTGTCACAAGGAGTTGGATAAAAGGGTAAAGCAAGCGCTTTTGTGTCGCGCCAAGGGAAAATCTCCCCTTTACACAAAATTTATGCTCAGTCGGCTTTTGATGTTTGATGCGAAGGACTATGAGAAAATGCCCGACATTGCCGCCATTTCCGCCCACCAGATAGCTACGGTAAGCGCCGCCCCCGATGGCTTGGAATCGCTCGGTGCCTCACTTATCGAGGCGGCGGCTGAAAAAATCAACCCCACCCTTCTGAAAAGGGTTATCTCCTTTATTGCCCTGTCCGATAAGGGCGTGGGCGAGGAGGAGCTGCGGCTTTTGCTGGGCGAAGAATTCAACCTTCTTGACTTTTTGCACTTCGTACAGTATTTGCAGGACGAAATTCTCATCCGCGAAAACGGAAGCTACGATTTTGACAGCCTTTCCGTCAAGGCGGGGCTTCGCGCCGCCATACAAGACCCCACCAACGACGCAAGGGCGCTTGCTTCCGTCTTTGAGACGGTGTTTTCCCGCTCCGTTCTTGACGGCGGGGACATTGACTTTGGCGCGGGGGCAGAGGCGCTTCATTTAGCCCTTGCCTTTTACAGCTTGAAGGAATTGGCGGCAATGCTTTTGCGTATACGTGAGCCTGCACAAAGCGGAGCGGTTTCACCCACCCGCGCGGTGCGCTATGAAACGGGCATCAAGACAATGCTCCGCGAAGAAGCAGCGGTCTTAAAGGCGCGGCTTTTAGAGGACGCCTCTTCCCTCACCCCCGCAGAGAAAACCGCGCTTGTTGACTTTTTCTATGACGCGGACAGCCTTTGTGACCTTCCCCAAGAGGAAAAAAAGAGGCTATATGAGGCGTTTTGCGCCCTTCTTGCCACCGTTCCCGCCGCCAACGCGACGGACGAGATGCGCCAAACGCGCCAAACACTTTTCAAAGAAAAAATTTTGTTAGCCATTGAAACCAACGCCCCCTTTGACACCGACCTTTTCGCTATGCAAGGCTTTTTCAAGGAGCGCTTGACTTATAACGACAGCTTAGAGGTGCTTGACGATTATCTTTGCTGCTTGTTCAGCTTGGGTGACGCGGCAGGAAAAGAAAAGGATATGGAGCCCTCGCAGATAGACGCGTTGCTCCTTTTATTTGCCGAGGCAGAGCCCCTTTGCGAGCAGGTGATGGCGCTTTGCAAAAAGGACCGTGACGCCTACGCCGTTTTTATGTGCCATCGGCTGCGCCTTTTGTATTTGCACGGGCTCTTGCTTGAAAACAAAAAGAGCTCCCTTGACGCCTTAACCTATTATCTGACCTTTTCTCTCACCGTCAAGCTGATGCCCAAATGGGCGATGCAGGCATACGAGGAAAGCTATCTCGGCTTTTCCTTTGTCAGCGAGGTGCATCAGAGGATGGCTTCTCTTTATGCGGAAAACGAAATGTACGCCGAGGCGTTTGCCCAAACGGAAGCCTATATGAAGGCGGCGCAAAAATGGGATAGCACCTTTGACTTCCGCCCCTCTGTCTTTTCCCTGCATACCTATGCGATGGCACAAAAGGGAAATCTTGTACGCAAATGCCTCAAATACCTAAAAGCCCTGCAAAGCGATGCGGGAGAGGACATATACGGTCTTTCCAATCTCTATCGGGCGGCGCTGAAAGAGGCAGAGCTATACCTGCTTTTGGGGGATGCCAAAAGGGCTGCTTCTGCCTATATCCAAGGAGTAGAAGGGGCAGAAGCCCTGCTTGCATACCGCGAAACGCAATACCAAGGAGTCAGCAACCAGGATTTCTGGGATTCAAATTGCAGCTTTGATGCTCTGGTTACTTCGAGCTTTGAGCCCATTCTCGCCTTGAACTGCTTTTTTGTATTAGAAGAAATCCCCCGCTTGCCCAAGGAGCTCTTTTCCGCCTTCGCTTACCTCAAAGAGCATTCGGCTGACCCATCCCTCTGGCAAGAGCGAGAGATAAACTTCGCCCTTCGGTGCTATGAAATAGAAAGCGTCTACGGCGAACAGGACACCTCGGATGAATAAAGAGGGTAGCCTTGCTTTTTCGCGGATTACCAAAAAGCCCGTTTTTTGCTCCCGCTTGCGCCTTTTGGCGCAAAATAAGGCGGGCTGCCTTGAAGGCAGCCCGCGCACCGTATTTTTCAGAGTCGGTTTTGCCGACTCTTTTTTTGCTTTTTGTAAAGAATAGTTGTCGTTTTACTGCTGCCCCAGCATAATGCGGATAATTTCCTTGTCCGTTTCCCGCATACCCTGGCGCGCCAGCCGCCCGACATTCTGAATGGTGTTCTCTACGCCCTTGGTGACAATGCCGTCTCCGCCTAAGAATTCCTTGCCGCTCTCAGTCATATGAAGACCCATAAGCCCCGCTTCCACCGCCATAGCGATTTTTGCCGCGCAGGACGGCTTTGCCCCGTCACAAATCATACCCGACAAAATGGCAACCGCGTTGACAAGCGTGTGGGAAACCTCGTTGAGTCTGCCGCCGTGCAAATAGCAAAGCCCCGCGGCGCACCCACAGCCCGCGCTGACAGCACCGCAATAAGCCGAAAGACAACCGATTCCCGTCTTTTGATGAATGGTAATAAGGTCAGCAACCAAAAGCGCCCGTATCATTTCCTCTTCGCTCTTTTGCTTCTCCCTTGCGAACACAACCACGGGCACCGAGGCGCAAATGCCTTGATTGCCGCTGCCCGACAAAATGCAAACGGGCATCTCGCACCCGCTCATTCGGGCATCGGACCCTGCCGCCGCCATCGCGCGCGCCACGGTTTCTACCGAGCAATCTCCCTCGTTATACAGCATTTTTCCGATGGACGCGCCCCAATCGCCCCGAAGTCCTTCCTGTGCAATAGCCATATTGCTTTCCACCTGCCGCAAAATCAAGGAACGCACCTTTTCCAAGGGAACGGTGTCTGCATACTCTATAATGTCCGCCACGTTCAGAACGTCCTTACGGGCGCTCTCCTTTTCTTCAAGCCTATCGTCTTTTCTGTAAGCCTTAGTTAAGTCCTCTTGTCCGCGAAGCACCGAAACGACGTTTGTATGGCGGTCAGCCAGATGCACAAAGGCAGTCCTCTCCCCTGCAAATCCCGAAAGCTTCACCTCGAAGGGCTTTTCCGTTTCGATTTCGTGAATATGCATCTCTGTGCTCTTCACAACGGCATCAATACGGCAAGCGTCCTCTTTTCCTAAGGCGGTCAGCACCTCGAGCTCCCTTTCGGGCGCTTTTGCCACAAGCCCCGCGGCAACGGCAGCCTCAATCCCGTGCATACCCTCTGTGGCAGGCACGATAACGCTTTTGACGTTCTTGATAATATTGCCGCTTAAAGCAATCTCCACGCGGCGCGGAACGTCTCCCAAGGCATCGCAAAGAATAGACGCGGCATAGGCAATGGCAATGGGCTCAGTGCAACCCATCGCGAGCTTTAATTCGTCTTCCAGTATTTCGGTATACACATCAAAAAAATGCATTGTCTTCTCCATTCAACTGTCTTTTGTGGCATTTTTCTCATCCCTCTTTCCTATTGTAACACACCCTTTCTTTTTTGGCAAGAGGGGTTTTCTTTTTTTCTTTTCTCTTCTCTGCCTTTGCGCCGCTTTTCTTTTCCGTATATTTTTTCGCCAAGAGGGGAAAATAGAACAACAAGAAAAGAAAGGTACGGTCATAAAGATGAAATTCGACAAAGAAAAATACGCCAAGGAAAGCAAAAAGGGCGCCCCGCGCTCCCCTCTTTTGCGCAACGGCTTTGCGACGTTTTGGGTGGGCGGAAGCATTTGTCTTGTCGGTGAGCTTTTGTACCGCTTTTTCCTTTCCCTGTCGCTCTTACCCAAAACCGCCTCGGTATCGGCAACTGTCGCCTTGGTCTTCGCGTCAGCGCTTCTGACCGCCCTTGGCGTCTTCGACAGCATTGGGCGGTATGCGGGAGCGGGCACCCTTGTGCCCGTCACGGGCTTTGCAAACGCCGTTGTTTCTCCCGCTATTGACACCAAAAGCGAGGGGCTCATTTTAGGCGTCGGCGCAAAAATTTTCACAGTTGCGGGCCCCGTTCTTCTGTTCGGCACGCTCGCAGGAGGGCTTTATGGGGTGCTGTATGCCCTCTACCTTCTCTTTTTCGGAATGTAACGAACTGTTTATAAAACGGCTTAAAGCCATTTAAGATTGAGAAAGGAACAAACATGGCAGGAAGAATTTTTGTGCACAAGGAAATCACCGTTTCATCCTTTGCGGCGGTTGGCGGAAAGGAAGAGAAGGCAGGACCCTTGGGCGCATATTTGGATTACCACGAGGAAAGCGGGAAATTCGGCGCGAAAACGTGGGAATTGGCGGAAGGAGAAATGGGCGGGCTTGCCCTGCAATTCGCCTTGGCAAAGGAAAAGCGGAACCCCAAGGACGTTTCCTTGGTTTTTGCGGGAGATTTGCAAAACCAATGTGTCGCCACCACTCACGGGCTGTTGCCCTTTTCCATTCCCTACCTTGGCATATACGGCGCCTGCTCCACCTGTACGGAAGGGCTGCTTCTTTCCGCTCTGGCATTGAGCAACCCGAGCGTTGTGCGCTGTGCCGCCCTGACAAGCTCTCACTTTTGCGCGGCGGAGCGGCAGTTCCGCTTGCCCTTGGAATACGGGGGACAGCGCGCCCCCACAGCGCAATGGACCGCCACGGCGGCGGGGGCTTTTCTTCTTTGTCGCTACGAGGACTCGCCCCACCCTGTGCGGTTAACCCTCTCGGCTTCTATGGCAGGTCGGGCGGTGGACGGCGGGCTTTCGGACGCCTCTAATATGGGAGCGGCAATGGCGCCCGCGGCGGCAGACAGCATTCTGACCTTCCTGTCGGAAACGGACACCTCGCCCGAAGAGTATGACGCCATCGTAACAGGAGATTTAGGAAGCGAGGGAACGCGCCTTTTGCATCAGATTTTGGCAGACAACGGTGTTTCTCTCGGCGAGCGGCACCGCGACTGCGGAATGCTCCTTTACGACAAGGACAAGCAGGACATTCACGCGGG
The DNA here is from genome assembly GCA_017936565.1 of Clostridia bacterium. Taxonomy (GTDB): domain Bacteria; phylum Bacillota; class Clostridia; order Oscillospirales; family CAG-272; genus UBA1740. The sequence continues at coordinate 15,833 of JAGBFG010000002.1, read as the reverse complement.
CGCTTCGGGCTGTGGCTGCTCGGCGGCAGTCTTGGCGGCGTATTTTTTGCCCGCGCTCTCTTCGGGCAAGCTTCGCAAAATTCTGTTTCTTTCCACAGGGGCGCTGATGAGCCCTTCGAGCATTGAGCAAGGAGAGGATATTGTGGGTATTGCGCCCGTTATTTGCCTGCAAAGCGGAAAAGAAAACCATTTTGTATAAAAGCCTGTAAAAACAAAGGGGGAAGCCCGTTTGGTGCTGCGCGACGCATCGCTTTCAAAAAATCTGTCGCGAACGGAGAAAAATATGGAGTTTTTTTGGTATTTGGTAAGGGTTTTTGTCGTGGGCGGCGGATTTTGCGTGTTGGCACAGCTGCTCATTGACTTAACCGCCCTGACACCGGCGCGCATTCTGGTGCTGTACGTGGTGCTTGGGGTGTTTTTGGGGGCTGTCGGTCTTTATGAGCCCATCAAGGCATTTGCGGGCTCGGGCATTTCCGTCACCCTCATCGGCTTTGGCGGCACCATTGCCAAGGGCGTCAAGGCGGCGGTTTACGAGCAGGGGCTTCTCGGCGCGCTGACAGGCGGACTCTCTGCCGCCGCGGGCGGCTTTGCGGCGGCGCTCTGCTTCGGGTATTTAGCGGCGCTTTTCAGCCACGGACGCCCCAAGCGCCTATAAAAAAGAAAAAGAGTGGCTTGCAAATAAGCAAGCCACCGAAAAATCAGTTGTTGGCACAAATAAGGCGGGCTGTCTTAATATAGGCAGCCCCATTTTATTAAATTTGACGACCTTGCGCTTCACCGCTTTGCCACTTCCAACACCTCTAAAACGCCCGCCTTCACCGAAAACTTGATTTCAAACGCCGAGAAGAAAAAGCCGTATACGCGCCCCTCGTCCTCTTGATATCCGGGACGGGGGTCCTCTGCTAACAGGCGGCAAAGCCCCTCTCTCTTATCAGGGGGAATTTGCGCAAGCAATTCCTCGGGAAATTCAACCTTCACCCGCTCACCCATCACCTCTTCGGCAAAGCCGCCCACAGCATCAGGGTGAGAGTCGGTATAGGGCAGATATGGCTTTATGTCGAAAATCGGTGTGCCGTCCACCAAATCCGCTCCCGCTACATACAAAACAGGGCCCTCTGCGTCCTCATAGTCAACCTCTAAAAGACGCACCGAGGAAAGCCCCAAGGGATTTGGACGGAAGGGAGAGCGCGTGGCAAACACGCCCATTCTCACATTGCCCCCCAAGCGCGGCGGACGGACCGTCGGCGAGAAGGTCTTGGTGTGAGAAAGGGAAAAATCCCAAATCAGCCACAAATGCGAAAAGCCCTCTATGCCCCGCAAGGCGTCGGGATTGCGAAAGGCAGCAGAAAGCACGATTTTCGCCGTTAAGGAGCCGACTACGCCGCTTTGACGGGGAACGCCGAATTTTTCGGGAAAATCCGTATATGCCGTGGCAATGGGTTTCATTGTTACGTCCGTCATATGCTCTCCTTCACCTGCTATGTAAATATTTGTTTACAGAAAAAGCATAAAAGAAACTGTCAAAAGAATGGCGCCGCCGCAAAGAAGCAGTAGCGTTAAAAACCGACCCATATACTGCCGTATCAGCGACATCAAGAGGCTGACAAGCCCCCCGCCAAGCATCGCCGCGCCCAAAAAGCCGAGAACAGCGGCACCGTTGCCGCCCCCAAAGAGCGTGTTTACCAAAACGGCGTATACCACAATGGGCAGGACAAAGACCAAAAGCCCCAGAACCAAAAACAAGCGATATAGCCACGGATGCGCCAATTCAAAATCGGCGTCGGTGTTTTCCTCGCTGTAATGCAGGTGTCTTTCCCTTTGGGTAAACACAGGGCGCAAAGCAATCCTTTTGTCCTTACCCGCTAAAAATGCTTTTCCCCCGTCGGCAAAAAAAGAAACACCGTGCCTTTCTTCCAAGGGAGAAACAACCGTTTCATAAAAGCGCTTTCTTGAAAAATAGGGGAAATCAAATACGCCGCAAAGCCGTATACCCGCCTCTGCCAAATCTCCTGCCAAGCGAAAATTGCGCTCGGCAAACGCCTCTTCGATTTGCTCGGCGCAGGCGAGAAGATACCCCGCCGCTTCCCCTTGCTGCTCGGCAGGGGTGAAAATGCCCCGCAAATCCCGAAGAGCCTTGGTATATTCCGCCGTCCTTCCCGTGTCCGCGACATAAAGGGCCGCCCGCTTGTCACTCACGCCGTAATAAAACTGCTTCACGCGGCAAAAAACGTCCTTTACCGCTAAAATCTTTTTCTCTTCCATTTTCGTTCTTCTTTGCTTTTCTTTTTTGCCTGTCCTTTTCACTGTATGTGAATGGAAAAACGGTATTTACAAGCGGCGCAGGTAACCGTAAAATCACCGCTTTGGCGTTTGAGCCTGAGCCTTGAGCTGCAAGAGGGACAGGTGCAGTATAAATAAGGGGTGTTTTTTTCTTTTCTTTTTTGAATGTAGCGGCGCAAGGGAACCAGCGTCAGCACCGACAAAAACAAGCGGTTCTCCCGCCGCCGCCGAGGCAGATTTCCCGAAAGCAGACGAAAAAGACAAAGCCCCATCGGCAAAACAGCCACCGCCAGAAGCATTACGTTCAAAAGCGCCGTTCCCAGTATCAAAAGCACCAAAGCACAAATAAGCAAAAAAAAGAAAAGCGCGTCAGGACCGTTTCTTCCCGGTAAAAACATTTTATCCTTTTGCATTCCCACAGCCCCTCTCTTTTCCTTCCTCTTTCTTTTCCTTGCTTTTACAGCACAAAAAAGCAAGATTATTATATCATAAAAAAGCCGCGAAATCTTCGATTTCGTTTTGCGAACCCTGTTCGCTCCCATCGGCTTAGCCGATGCGGCTTATTCCTGATGGTTTCCACTCTTCGCCTTTGGCGAAGTTCCGCACGCTGTGCGCTCTTGGCGGCTTTGCCGCCTGTGGATATTATATCATACTCCGCTTTTTCCGTCAAGTGCGTAAAATTTTCCTTTGTTTCCTTTTTGCAAAGGATATGTGAAGCAATTTGTAACTTTTTCCGTTTTATATTGCTTTTTGTAAAAAATCCACTATAATATTAAATAGAGATGTATACCAACAAAAAACAAAGCCATTTTCAAAAAACAGGAGTATCAAATGAAAACAAAGCTTTGCGCGCTACTTTTAGCGCTCTGCGCCATCTTCTCGCTTTCCGCCTGTGGCGGCGATGCGACGCCATCAGAAGAAGAAACGGAAAATCCTATTCTGCAAAACGAGGATGGCATTCGCTTTCAGCTCATAGAAGATACCTATGCCGTTGTGGGCTATAAGGGAACGAAAACCGAGGTGACGGTTCCCGCCGTCTTTGAGGGTGTCGCGGTAACGGCGCTGGCGTCCGACGCTTTTTACGGCAACGCAAAAATTACCGCCGTTTCCCTGCCCGCGTCCATTACCGAAATCTCCCCCTTTGCTCTTGCCGCCTGCCAAAGCCTGACCTCTCTTTCCGTTGCGGCGGACAACCCCGTTTATCAAAGCAAGGGCAACTGCATTATAAAGGGCGATGTCTTGATAACGACTTGCCCCGGAAGCGATTTGTCTGTGCTGACGGTTACGGAAATCGGCGACTATGCCTTTTACGGCGCAACCGATTCCAAAATTGTTTTGCCTGCCACGGTAAAGAAAATAGGCAGATACGCCTTCGCCTTTACCACGGCGCAGCAGGTGTCCTTGCCCGAGGGGCTGGAAACGGTTGAGGACGGTGCCTTCTATTTTGCTCGGAACCTGACAGCCCTTGCCCTTCCCGCAAGCCTTTCTTCCTTCAAGCAGGACTCCTTCGCCTATTGCACGTCCTTGCAGTCCATCACCGTTGCCGAAGGCAACACCACCTATACCGCAAAGGATAACTGCCTCATTCGCATTGCCGATAAAACCTTGGTTATGGGCTGCGCCAAGTCCAAAATTCCCTCGGACGGCAGCGTAACAAAAATCGGTCCTGCCGCGTTTGCGGGAGCCGTGTCGCTCGAAAGCATCACCATTCCCGCCTCTGTAACGGAAATCGGGAAAAACGCCTTTTACGCCACCGCCTTAACGCGCGCCTATTTTGAGGTCAACCGCTGGTATGTTTCAGCCGATGATGGCGCCGTTATCGGCACCGCCATTGACACCAAGAACCTTCTTTCCGAAACGGGGCGCCCTATGAGCTCCGAGCAGGTGGTCGTTTACAACGCGCGTCTTTTGCGCGAGGGCTATGCCCAAATGAAGTGGTTTACCAAATAATCGGTCTTTTTCAGAGCCCTTTCGCATAAAGTGTTCTATCCCGCGAAACGAGGAAGGCTTATGAAAAAATCGCTTGCGCTTTTACTTGCGCTTTTACTGACATTCCCCTTTTTGCTTTCTTCCTGTGGGCAAAAGGGGGATTTTCTTTTTTATCAGAGAGAGGCTTTTTGTCTTTCCGTCGTCTATACCGAAAACGGCATAGAACGAAAGGGCACGATGCAAAAGGAAGCAAACGGCACGCGCCGCTTTGCCTTCACCGCCCCCGAGGAGCTCTCGGGGATAAGCGTCTGTGCCACGCCCTCTACTGAGGGTGAGATTTATACCCTCTCTTATGAGGATATGAGTGAAACGGTTTCCTCTTCTGCCGAGGGGCTTCTTTCTGCCTTTTCCCTGCTTAATCTTGCTCCGCAGGGGCGTCTGACGCAAAAAAGCGGCATGGCGTTTTTCAAGACGGAGCAAGGAAACGCCACCGTTAAGTGCCGCGAGGACGGCTATCCCTACTTCATTTCCTTGGAGAGAGACGGCTTTCTGGCTCGCTTGGATATTCTGGAATGGGAGGGGCTGCCGTGAGCGTTTATATAGACACCGCTGCCTTAAAAAGCAATTTTCGCGCCCTTTCTGCCCTTGCGCCCGATAAAAGCATCTATTGCGTCTTGAAATCCAACGCCTACGGTCACGGTCTTGTTCCCTGTCTTTCTGCCTTGTTAGAGGAAGCGCGAGAGAACCGAAAAGCACCCTCTCATTTCGCCTTGGCTTCCCAAGAGGAAGCGCTTTCTTTTCTATCGCTTTTGAAAAAGCGCTTTCGGGAGCTCCCCCTTCGTCCCGTTCTGCTTTTGCTTTCTCCCCCAATCCAAAACCCCGCTCCCCTTCTTTTCCATCCCGCCTTTCCCCTTGTCGATGTGCGCTTTTCTCTCTCCTCTTACAGAGATGCGTCCTTTTTGTCGGGATACATAGAAAAAGAAAAAAAGAGAGGGGCTCTTCCAAAGGACTTTTCCCTCTCTGCCGAAATCAAGGTGGAAACGGGTATGCACCGCCTTGGTATTTCTTCCACCGAGGAAATGCTCTCCCTTTTCACCCTGCCCCATTTGCGTATCAAGGGTATATACTCCCATTTTGGGGCGGCAAACGACCCCGCCTCGCCCCGCACGTCCTTGCAATGTGTCGCCTTTTCCCGCTTCAAGACTGCCTTGGCGGAAAAGCATATTTTCCTCTCTTCTCACCTTTCTGCCTCAGCAGGCTTTTTCCGCTTTGGGTGTCTGGGGCTTGACGGGGCAAGAATCGGGCTTGCGCTCTACGGCGTTTCCCCTCTTCCCACTTCACTTTTCACTCTTCCCTCGCTCTTTCGCCCCGTCAAAAAAGTCACCGCCGAAGTGCTTGCCATCGGTGAAGCGGACAAGGGAGAGTACATCGGCTACGGCATCACCCCTCTGTGCCGCACGACGCGCTATGCCGTGCTCAACATCGGCTATGCCCAAGGCATCCCCCAAAGCGCCCTTTACGCCCGCGTCTGTTGGCAAGGACATAAAGTCGCCCTTATCGGCTCGGTTTGTATGGAAAAATGCTTTGCGGACATCGGCGCTCTTCCCGTCAAGGTTGGCGACACCTTCGTCTTTTTCGGAGAAGAAGCAGGGGACACCGAAGCCTTCGCTAACGCTTGCGGCATCTCCCCCTACCCCCTTCTCGCCTCTTCTCCCCTATAAAAAAGGCAAATCGGCTCCGCCGATTTGCCTTTTTTCACTCTTCTCTCTTCACTCTTCACGAAGAACAAACCGCCAAAGGCGGTTTGTTCTTTTTTTCACTCTTCACGAATTGTGAAGCAGCCCCTTTATTCCTTGTCAAAGGAATCCTTGTCAAGTCCGCAAATGGGGCAAACCCAATCTGCAGGTACCTCTTCCCAAGGGGTGCCGGGAGCAACTCCGTTCTCCTCGTCGCCAACAGCGGGGTCATACACGTAGCCACAGGGGCAAACATACTTATCCATTGTTTTTCTCCTTTCTTTTATATAGACGGCAAAACCAAAAGGCTTTGCATTCTTTTTTATTAGTATATGCTTTTTTGAAGTGAATCATTTAACCGCCATATCAATATAGCGGAAATCAAGGTGTATTGGGCTGAAAGAGGATGCTGTTTGAGGTAAATCCGCTTTTTAAGACAAGCGTGTAGGAAAGAGGGTCGTTGCCCGCGTCGATCATCTCTTCGCCCGAAACGAGCGCGTTAGAGAAGGCAGCGCCCAGCGCAAATCTTTGCGCGGGAACGGGAACGGTGACGCTTTCGCCGTTCTTTAACTCGCAAATCGGATGCCCATTGACATATATCGCCATACGCATCGCGCAGCCGACAAAGGATTTCTTTCTCGTCAAGGTGAGCAGACGCACGCCCGCGTCAACCCCGTTTGCGACAGTCTCGCCACTTGCGTCGGAAGAGCCGTTCATAGCGGCTTCGTTCTGCGCCAAGGAAGCAAGAGCGTCATAGTCGGGTACCGTCTCATTTTTCATATCTCTTCCGTACTTTACGCCCATAATCAAAGATACGAGCGCGTAAACGTGGAAAATCAGGTCAAGAAAGAAGGTGTATTCGCCCGAAACCAAAATGGACACCAAGTCGATTAAGAAAAGCAGCGTGTCAACGGAAAACAGAACAAGCGCGGCTATCATCCAGCCAACGTTTTTCTTGGAGAAAATCCAGCAAAGCAAATAGGGTACAAGCAAAAGAAGCGCCAGCGTCACCAGCAGTACATAAAGGATAAATATCCCTTCCACCGCGTAAAGATACGCGCCAATCTGTGCAAGCGTTTGCGGTATGTAAGCAGAAAAGAGCATATAAAAGCCCAAAAGCGGCGAGAAAAGATTCACCGCGCTGAAAATCACAATCAGAAGCAAGGAAAGCCGCATATTGTTGTATTTTGCGGTGCTGGGGGAAAGAGGAACTCTTGTGTTTTGCATTGTTACTATATCTCCTTTGATGTCAGTCGGCGTACCGCCGCATTTCTATTATACAAATAAAATATGAACAAATATGCTTTTTTGCCAAAAACAGCAAAAGCAAAGCGAAGATTAATTGGTGTTTTGGACTCTTTGGATCATAAAGCTGACATCCTCGCACGCTCCCACAACACGAATGGTAACATTCGGATTGTTTCGTTGCCATACGACGAACAATTCGTGGCAAAACGCTTGTCCTACCTCTTCTACACCGGTAAAATCGAGCGTAATTTCCTTAAATTCAGCGACAAGCGCGACAAGCCGCCTTGCTTCTGAACGGGAAATGGGATTGCCGTACGCAAACATATGAGCAATCGGAATATGCGTACGAATAAAGCCCTCTTCCATATCCGCAAAGCGATCAAATACCTCCTTGGTGCTCTTTTTCGTTTGATTGCCCAAGGACATCGATACGATGGTGCTTGACGGTCCGTGAAAGCCTTTTACCGTCGCATCCGTAAAATTGTTTCTCGAAAAAAACATATCGTCAGAGGTAATAACAAACTCGTCCATAAGATGTGACGTGAAGAAAATACCTTCTCCCGAATGGAATTTCTCCGCGGTGGTAAATTTGCCTGCGAACAAAAGAGAAACGCACTCTTCAAGCGTAACGTCCTTGCCCCGTTCTTCCTTTAAGAAGATCTGGATGTTTTTGAATATACCAATGCCGTTATCGGCGATTACAATGCTCGTTTCCAAGGCGTTGGTTGAAAACACCACCGCAATTTTCGTCGCCCGTGAATGCTCAATTGCATTATTCATCATTTCGGTAAAAGCATACTGCCAAGCGGAAAACACGTTTTTTTCAAACCCCTTCAAAAGTGGCTGAATATCAGCGCGGAAGATTTTGTCTTCCCCCAAGGCTCCGTTGTTGCTATACTCAAATTCGTGCGTCACGTTTACAAGCGCATAGGAAGGAGCTGCGCCTTCCGTTTTTTCTAAAACGTTGTCCTCGCACATCTTTTTTACGTAATTATAAACCGTGGACTTTGATACCCCAAAGGCTTCAACAGCTTTAAGAGCAAAGTCCTTATCCTTTGCGTCGATTAATTTTAGAATATATTGCTTTATTTGTTCGGCGTTACTGATTGACATAGAAAGAGCCTCCTTATATATTCAATTTCAATATTATTGTATCACATTTTCCAAAAAAGTCAATATTTTTTCCAAAAACAACCGTTTTCTTTCCATTTTCTTGTTTTGGCATAATATTTTAAGCCGCTTAAAAAAAGAAGAGCGACCAAGGTCGCTCTTCTTCGCATATATAGCGTTAAATTACTTAAAATATCTTGCAAGCAATCCTTCAAACGCCTTGCCGTGACGGGCTTCATCGCGTGCCATTTCATGTACGGTGTCGTGGATGGCGTCGAGATTCAGCTCCTTCGCCTTCTTTGCCAACTCAAACTTGCCCATGGTTGCGCCGTTCTCAGCCTCAACGCGAAGCTCCAGGTTCTTCTTGGTGGAGTCGGTCACGACCTCGCCCAAAAGCTCTGCAAACTTGGCAGCGTGCTCCGCTTCCTCAAAAGCTGCCTTTTCCCAGTAAAGACCAATTTCGGGATAGCCCTCGCGGTGCGCCACTCTTGCCATAGCAAGATACATACCCACCTCGGTGCATTCGCCCATAAAGTTCATACGAAGTCCCTCGATGATTTCGGGGTCTACACCCTTGGCAATGCCAACCACGTGCTCGGCTGCCCAAACCTTTTCCTCAGCCTGCTGGGTGAATTTTTCAGCGGGAGCCTTGCAAATGGGGCATTTTTCGGGAGCGCTATCTCCCTCGTGAACGTAACCGCAAACCTGACATACAAATTTCATATTCTTTTCCTCCGTTAAAAATGTTTTATTTTTTGATTTTTTGATTTATTTGCTTTCGCGGCAAGCCGCGCAACAGCCGTAATACAGTACCGCACCGCCTTGGACGGTAAATCCGCAGTCGTCCTCAATTTCGGGAAGCGTTCCCCGAATGAATACGTCCGACACGCCGCCGCACTTGGTGCATTTTGCGTGAGAATGGGGAAGCAGGGTTTCGTCATATCTGTCTGCCCCGTCATACACGGGCACGCAAATGGCTCTTCCCTTTTCCACAAACCGATGCAGGGCGCGGTAGACCGTTGCCCGTCCAATGCTCTCATCCCGCGCGGCGACTGCCGCAAACACCATATCGGCGGTGGGATGGTTGTGCATCGAGGAAAAGACGTCCCAAATCAGCGACTGCTGCTTGGTGTTGCGCTGAGCTTTGCATTTTGCGCCGCTGTCTTGCATATTCTTTTCCTCCTTTTCGGTTTTTTTCTCTTGCTATTGAGATTATATCTCATTAAGATGCGTTTGTCAAGGGGTTTTTGAAAAAAATTTTATATTTTTTGAAAATTTTTTTGTTTTGCCGTTATCTTGGGGTTTCTTGCTTGTATTTTTCCGAAAAATATGGTATACTGTTTCTAATAGATAGAATGAAGACAACCCCAAAATCTGCAAAAAGGAAGCCTTTACAATGCAAAGGCAGGGTGATTTTTATGGCAAATGAAACAATAACCTACGAAAACGGTACGTATATAGGCGAAACCGAGGACGGCAAGCGTCACGGCAAGGGCGTTTATTCTTGGAGTGACGGCTCTTCCTATGAGGGCGATTTTGTTTACGGTCAAAGAACGGGAAAGGGCATTTTCCGTTGGAGTGACGGCTCCTCTTATGAGGGCGATTTCATTGACAACAAGCGCACGGGAAAGGGCATCTACCGCTGGCGCAACGGCACCCGCTACGAAGGCGACTTTATAGACGGCAAGAAAACAGGAAGCGGCACCCTGTATTGGGCAAACGGCGACAGGTACGACGGCGAGTTTGTGGACGGTATGCGCACGGGGCTTGGTGTTTTCCGCCTGGCATCGGGCGAGGTCTTTTGCGGAACGTTTGTGCGCGGTATCAGAGAGGGGCTTGCTTCCTTCTGGTATCCCGACGGTAGCTGTTTTGTCGGCTCTTATACCCATGACAAGCGAAACGGCGCGGGCATTTTGACCTTGCCCGACGGCACAAGCGAAAGGCAGGTTTGGGAAATGGGCGAGCTTGTTTCCACCGAGCCCATCGGCTTGGCAAAGGAAAAAGAAGAAGCTGAAGTCCCCACCGACAAAGAGGAGGCAAGCACCCCCGCCAATACCGAGGACGGCGCTGTCGTGTCGGACGCCTTTATTCCCCCGCGCGCGGACGAAGAGAAAAAGGGGCTTTCGGATTTTCATACCACCCTTAATAGATTAACCAAGCAGTTCCGCCGCAAATAAGGCGCCTCATCTTAACCCCATATGTATACTATAAGGAAGCGAAGAGTATGACGGATTTAGAAGAAATAAAGGCGTATTTTGGCGCTGACCGCTTTGCCACAGAGCAGACGGGTATCGAAATTGTTGAGGCTGCCCCCGGGCACGCAAAATGTATGTTAAAAATTGAGGACAGGCACAAGAACGCCTTGGGACAGGTGATGGGCGGTGTCTTTTTTGTCATGGCGGATTTTGCCTTTGCCATCGCATCCAATCTGCAAAAATCCCCCACCGTCACCCAAACCTCTCAAATCACCTATCTTTCCGCCGTCAAGGGCGAGGTTCTTTTTGCCGAGGCAGAGAAAATCCGTCACGGAAAGAGTACCTGCTTTTACAAAACCCTCATTAAAGACGACCTTGGTAATGATGTCGCCTATATCACCACAACGGGCTTTGTATTAGGATAAAAGACTGCTCTTTCGTAAAAACGCCGAAAAGTTGAGCCGCCATCAACGCTCCGTTTACCCCCTTCCCCGTTCGCAGGCGGCAGAATAAACGAAGCGTTTGTTGACAACGCCCTCGGAAGGGCGTATACTTTGGGTAACCCCCTTGCGTGGCGAGGGGGCAAAAGCATTTGAAAGGACAGTATATGGACGCAAGAAGCACAGGCCGTTTTATTAAAGAGGAGCGCATCAAGCGCGGACTTTCCCAAAAGGCGCTTGGCGAGCTTTTGTTCGTTGAGCCCCAGACCGTCAGCAAGTGGGAGAGGGGCGTTGGCTTTCCCGACTATCCCAACGTATTAAAGCTGGCAGAGATTTTCTCCTGCTCGGTGCAGGACATTTTAGAGCCCCAATTTGAGGACGAAAGCGAAAACGAGAGCGAGGACGAAAGCAAGGATGAGGGCGCCTCTACCAACCTGCCCGTTCTGGTAAAGGTGTTGGAGGATGCCGAGCCCAAAAGAAAGAAAAGAAAATCCATCTTTCGGCTTTTCAGCAAGCACAACTTGAAAAAGCAGTTCTATAAGCTTTTCGGTGTCAATTATCAGGATTTTTACACCAAGGAATTTTTCCTCTCGGGCGCCTTCCGCAAAAGAAGCAAGGAGGAATACGGCACCGCCCTTTCCTACGGCTTCACCACCGAGCAAAAGAACGTGATGGACGTGGCGCAGCCCTGGCTGTACATACGGGCATTCTTTTTCCTTTTGATTTGCTTCGCCGTCGGCTCCTTCGCCTCGGCGCTGTCGGAGGTTCCCGAGTTTGCCATTATCTTTGGCAGCTGCTTCTCGGTTCTGCCCCTTCTGATTTTAATGTACGAGCTGAATTTCTCCAGGGACGTCAACCTCTTTCAGCTTCTCTCTATGTTTATATTCGGCGGCTTTGCGGCTATCATTCTCGTGCTTCTCTTCGAGAATATCATTCCTCTTTCCGAGCTATCCGTCCACCCTTACATTTTCGCCCCTCTCTTAGAGGAGCTTGCCAAGGCGGTCATCGCCGTTATCTTTATCGCCAAAATGAAGCCCAAGAACGTCTTGACGGGCATTCTCATCGGCTTTGCCGTGGGCGCGGGCTTTGACGTCTTTGAAAATATGCTGTATAGCTTCACCTCGTATATAGAGGGTATTTTCCTCTACCAGGACCCCTCCTATTACGTCGGCACCATTCTGATTCGGACGCTTTCGGGCTTTTGCGCGGGTCACCATTACTACACCGCCATCTTCGCGGGCGTATATCTGCTTTGCAAGAAGAAAAGCGGCTTTGCCAAGGAGGAGCTGTTCCAGCCAAGAGTCCTTGGCGGCTTCCTCGTTGCCGTTGCGCTCCACGCCCTTTGGAACACATCCTCTCTCCTTGGCGGCTTTGGCTTCGTTCTGATGCTTGCCGTTTCCGCCGCCTCGGTGATTATCTTTTTCTTCCTCTCCTCTCTGGGCGTTTCCCAGATGAAGGCGATGGATATTTACAAATCCGCCAAGGCAGCCGAGGATAGCGCGAAAGAACCTTCTCAAATCTAAACGCTTTGAAAGAAAGGACTCTTGTTATGAGCAAAACGAAAAAGAGGCGTGCCTTGAAATTTCGCCTTTTGATGATCCTTCTCGTTGCCGTTTTCGGCTTTCTCGCCTTCCGAACCCGCCCCTCTATTGATATCGGGGGCGAGTATACCGACAAAAAAGAGGTTGCTCTTTATATCATGGAATACAACCAGCTGCCCAAGAACTATATCACCAAAGCGGATATAGGAACGGCGCCGTCCTATGTCGACCTTTCAGAAAAAATCATCGGCGGCGATACTTTCTGGAACAAGGAAAACAACCCCGAGCTTGTTGGTTATCTGAAAGAATGTGACGTTAAAACAGACAATTACGATCCTCTTGAAAACCGCGGCAAGGAGCGCTTGGTCTACACCGTTAACACCAAGGACGTGCGGGTTTTCTATACCGCCGACCATTACGATACCTTTGAGGAAATCACGCTTGACGACATTTACCGCGTCAGTAGTGTCTGCACCGTTCTTTTCTTCGTGTCAGCTGGCGGCACGGTTCTGGTCTTCATCTTCACGCATAAGAAAAAGCATATTGCAAAAGTGCCATCAACCAAAGCCGAAAAGAAAGAAGATGCGCCGCTTTAATTGCACCTCTCTTTCGGCAAATAAAAAACCGTCTTGCTTTTCCGTTTTCATCGAGCAAGACGGTTTTTCTTTATTTCGGTTCACGCGAGCAGGGAAAGCAGCTCCGCCTTGGAACGGAAGCCAACAGCCTTTGCCGTAACCCTTCCTTCCTTTATAATGAGAATGGTGGGAATGCTCTCAATGCCAAAGGCAACGGCAAGCGCTTCCTCCTCGTCCACGTTCACCTTTCCCACCTTGATAGAGGCGTTTTCCTTCGCGATTTCCTCTACTATCGGCGCAATCATTCGGCAAGGGCCGCACCAGGTCGCCCAGAAATCCAAGAGAACAGGACAGTCTGCCTTCAAGACCTCTTGCTCAAAATTTTCTTTCGTTATCTTTATCTCTGCCATATTTTTCCCCCTTACTGAATTTTTCCAACGCGCTCTGCGCCGTAGCTCCACATCTCCGCGTAATAGGTCTTTTGCGTAGCGGAGGCGGTGTCCAACAGGTCAACGGGGACGCATGCGTCCTTTACCTTCGCGTACAGGGTGGCGTAGAGTGCGGAAGCCTGTGCCTCAGTGCCGAGATTCTCGCCGCTCTGTCCTGCCATATAGCAGTAATTCTCTATCGTTCCTGCCGCAGGGTCAAGCACCGCAAAATTGTAGCGGGTAATCTCGTAGGTGCAGAAGGTGGCAAAATCAAAGCTCTTGGCAGCAAGCACCGCCTTGAAGGCGGCCATATCCGTCGTGTTCAGCGTCACGTTGTAGCTATACGCCAGGTTTTCCACATAATCAAAGCTGGCAACGGCAATGTTGTACGCCGTTCCTGCCTCGCCCACCGAAACGATGGTGGTACGCAGGGGCAGCTGCCGCGCGTAATCGTATTCAAAATAGATGTAAATGGGGCTGGCGCCCTGTCCCTGCTGGTGCATTTCCATCACCACGTCAACACCCTTATCGGTCACCGTCTTCTTGGCGTAGAAGCTCGCCGTCACACCCTGCTCCGATACGTGGTCTCCATAGATGACCCCGTCGGCAAAGCCGCGGTCCCCGTCCGCCAGGTATTGGGCAAAATACAAGCCGATGCCCGAGCCGCGCAGAACGGAAAGCCGCTCGTTCTGGTAGGAAATGGAATAGTTGGGCAGAACGAAGCTCGTCTTCATCACAGCGTCGCCGTTCTCAATATCCATCAGCTCTTCCATTTTGGCAACCGATTGGGTAATAACCTGTTCGCTGGAAACGGTAGGCGTCACAGCACCGCCACCGCCTGCACTGCCTGCTTCTCCACCCTCGTTACCACCGCCTTCGTTGCCCGCTCCCCCGTTTCCACCGTTGCAGGCGGCAAATAACGAAAGGGTCAAGGCAAAAACCAATACTGCCAATAAAATCTTTGTCCATTTTTTCATATAAAAGCATTCCTTTCTTACGGATGACGCGGCATATATTCCCTTGTCCGCGAGAGCAAAGCCCTCTTGCCATCCGTCTTATCTGTTTTTATTTTCTCATATCTGTATCTGTTTGTCAAGAGTTTTTCGAAAAAAACCTCTTGTTTTTTTGCATTTTCACCACTATTTTTATATTTTTTTGCGGTTTATTTGATATTTTGAACAAAACTTACCAATAAATTTTATTGACAAGCTCCCTTTTTTATTGTATAATAGACTTGCAAAGCACAAACTGCAAAAAACTATTTTGATAGATTAGGAGAATAAAAATGGGAATTGTAAAAGCGTTTTTTGATGCCGTAGGCGGCAACTTAGCTGACCAGTGGCAAGAGGTTTTAGAAGCGGACAATATGTCCGACACCACCGTTTTCACCAAGGGCGTCAAGGTGAGAAAAAACGATAGACGCGCAAGCAACAAAAGGGGCACAGAGGACGTCATTTCCAACGGCTCTATCATTCACGTCTACCCCGGTCAGTTTATGATGCTGGTGGACGGGGGAAAGATTGTGGACTTTACCGCAGAGGAAGGCTATTACCGCGTGGATAACAGCTCCGCCCCCTCTCTATTCGCGGGCGAGTTCGGCAAGTCCTTTGCCGATGCCTTTTCCCGTATTAAGTTCGGCGGCGTTCCCTCTTATACGCAAAAGGCATTCTTTATCAATTTGCAGGAAATCAAGGGCATCAAGTTTGGCACGCGCGCTCCTGTCAACTATTTCGATAACTTCTACAACTCCGAGCTGTTTTTGCGCGCCCACGGTACATATTCCGTGAAAATCACCAACCCCATTCTGTTCTATACCGAGGCTATCCCCAAGAACGCCGACAGAGTGGATATTGCCGACATCAACGAGCAGTATATCTCCGAATTTTTAGAGGCGCTGACCGCCGCGATGAACAAAATGAGCGCCGATGGCATCCGTATTTCTCACGTGGCGTCAAAATCACGGGAGCTTTCCTCTTATATGGCAAACGAGCTTGACGCCGCCTGGAAGGAAACGCGCGGCTTGGAAATACAGTCCGTTGGCATTGCCAGCGTCTCTTATGACGATGAGTCCAAGGAGCTTATCAATATGCGCAACCGAGGCGCTATGCTGGGTGATGCGTCCGTTCGCGAGGGCTATGTGCAAGGCTCTGTTGCCCGTGGTATGGAAGCGGCGGGAAGCAACTCCTCAGGCGCCGCTGCTGCCTTTATGGGTATGGGCGTCGGCATGGGTGCCTCGGGCGGCTTTATGGGAGCGGCATCTGAAACCAACCGCGCCCAAATGGAAAGCGAAAGAAAAGAAAGAGAAGCCCCGGCACAAGCAGACGCTTGGACTTGCTCCTGCGGCAAGACGG
>JAGBFG010000014.1 GCA_017936565.1 Clostridia bacterium | reverse complement strand
GCTTTTTTTGCAGTTTTTTTGAAAATTTTGCCTTTTGCGTGTTTTTTTATCAGCGAACCACAATATTGACAATGCGGTTGGGAACCACTATCTCTTTTACGATGCTCTTTCCTTCAAGGGCAGAGGCAACACGGCTTTCCGCCTTTGCGGCGGCAAGGGCTGCTTCCCTATCGGCGTTAAGAGGCAAAACGATGGTCGCGCGCAGCTTGCCGTTGATTTGAACCGCCATTTCCACGGTGCTGTCAACCGTTTTTGCTTCGTCGTGAACAGGCCATTCTGCCATAGAGCAAAAGCCCTTCATTCCAAGCGTTTCCCACATTTCCTCCGCAATATGAGGAGCAAAAGGACAAAGCAAGCGTACAAATATCAAAAGCTCATCCTTGGAAATAGTGCCTGCCTCACTCACCTCGTTCAGGTATCCCATCATAGCCGCAATCGCGGTATTAAACTTCATTGCCTCAATATCAGAGGAAACCTTTTTAATCAATTTATGGGTGGATGTAGTCAGCTTGCCTTCCCCGTTTGTCATAATGTCGGTTAAGGCGGCAACACGCTCTAAAAATCTCTTGCAGCCCTTCACGCCGTTTTCAGACCAAGGCGCCGCTTTTTCATATTCACCCATAAAGAGAATATAAAGACGAAGAACGTCAGCACCGTACTCATCCACAACGAGATTGGGGTCTACAACGTTGCCACGTGATTTACTCATTTTTTCGCCATCGGTGCCCAAAATCAAGCCCTGCGCCGTTCTCTTGGCATAAGGCTCAGCGCAAGGAACCGCGCCGATGTCGTAAAGGAATTTGTGCCAGAAGCGAGAATAAATCATATGACGGGTAACGTGCTCCATACCGCCGTTGTACCAGTCAACAGGCATCCAGTAATTCAGCTTTTCCTTGTCTGCCAGCGCATCGGTGTTATGCGGATCTATATATCGCAGGAAGTACCAAGAGGAGCCTGCCCATTGGGGCATCGTGTCCGTTTCCCTGCGCGCCTTCTTGCCGCATTTGGGGCAAGCGCAATTCACAAAGCTCTCCAAGGATGCCAAGGGGCTCTCTCCACCCTCGCCGGGCTTGAAGTCCTGCATGGGGGGCAGACGCAAGGGCAATTCCTCATAAGGAACAGCAACCATGCCGCAATCATCGCAATAAACCACGGGAATGGGCTCGCCCCAGTATCTTTGACGGTTAAACGCCCAGTCCTTCATTTTGTACTGAACGCCGCCTTCTCCAATACCCTTTTCTTCCAAGAAAGCGATAACACGGGCAATAGAATCCTTCTTGTTGGTCATACCGTCCAAGAAAGAAGAGTTTATCATTTCTCCATCCCCGGTATACGCGCCCTCTTCTATATTGCCGCCTTTGATAACGGGAATGATATCAATGCCAAATTTTTTGGCAAAGTCGTAGTCGCGCTCATCGTGAGCGGGAACAGCCATAATCGCTCCCGTTCCGTAGCCCATCATAACATAGTCGGAAATGTAAATAGGAATTTCTTTTCCGTTCAAGGGGTTGATAGCGGAAATTCCTTCGATGCGAACACCGGTCTTCTCTTTTACAAGCTGTGTTCTTTCAAACTCCGTCTTTTTGGCGCATTCGTCCTTGTAAGCCGTCAAGGCATCCATATTTGCAATGCTTTGGCTGTACTTTTCAATCAGGGGATGCTCAGGGGCAATAACCATAAAGGTTACGCCAAAAAGCGTATCTGGGCGGGTGGTGTAAATGCGGAGCTTCTCATCACATCCCTTCAAGGAGAAGTTGACGAAAGCGCCCGTGGACTTACCGACCCAGTTGCGCTGTTGGAGCTTGACGTTGGGAAGATAGTCAACCTCTTCCAAGCCTTCAAGCAGCTTGTCGGCATATTCGGTTATGCGCAAATACCAAACGTCCTTTGCCTTCTGAATAACGTCACTCTTACAGATATCGCATTTTCCGCCTTGGGAATCCTCATTGGAAAGAACGACCTTGCAAGAAGGACAGTAGTTGACAAGCGTGGTATCACGGAATGCCAAGCCCTTTTCAAACATCTGCAAGAAAATCCACTGCGTCCACTTATAGTAGCCCTCTTCGGTGGTATCAATGACGCGAGACCAGTCAAAAGAAAAACCGACTCTTTTGAGCTGCTCGGTAAAGCGCTCAATGTTTTTATCTGTTACGGCGCGGGGATGAATTCCCGTCTTTATAGCATAGTTTTCCGTGGGCAATCCGTATGCGTCAAAGCCGATGGGAAAGAGGACGTTATACCCTTCCATTCTTCTCTTACGGCTGATAACCTCCATACCCGAATATGCCTTGATATGACCGACGTGCATACCCGAGCCGCTGGGATACGGAAATTCTACTAAGGCATAAAACTTTTTCTTGGAGAAATCGTCCTGCGCCTCAAAAATATGAGCCTCTTCCCACTTTTTTTGCCATTTTGCTTCCATTATTCTGCTTTCATACTTCATTGTTCTGACCAGCGCCCTTAATATAGGGCTTCCTTTTTCTTATTTCCTGTTTCTATTCAAATTCAATCGCTGTTAGAGTCATTTTCGGGATTAACCAAATCATCCACGGGCAAAAAAGCATCAGCCCCAAAGAGCTTATCGATGTGGTAAAAGGCGTTTGCTTCCTTGCTGAATATATGAACGATAACCACGCCGAAATCAACCAAAATCCATTCTGCGCTGTTTTTTCCCTCTGTTTTGAACGCAAACACGCCCTCCTTTGCCAAGTCCTCCTCAAGATATGAGGCAAGCGACTGCATATGCGAGGCGGAGCGCCCAACGCATAGGACGTAGTAATCGGTTAAAACAGTTTTTTCAGCGGCATAGACCCACTTGATTTCCTGCCCCAAGTGCTTGGCGAGTGAGCAGATGATTTTTTCCGCAATCTCCCGTTCGGTAAACTTTGTGTCTTGATTTTGTGACATAAGAAGCTCCTTGATAAAGAGTAAAAAAGGAAGAGGTGAAAACGAAAAGGCGCTTTTATCCCTTTCGCTTAACTGAGATTTTCTCCATTTCCTCTAATGCATAGACACGGTAAGAGGTATTTTTATCCTCATAAATATGCCAAAAGGCTTTGTTCTTTTCGTTGAAGAACTGCTTTTTCGCGTCAAACTCCCCATATTTCAAGGACGCAAAGTGAGCATTCAGCATTTGTTCATTGGCAGAACGGTTCAGCACGTAATAGGATTTCCCATCAGCCCCCGTACAAGCCTCGCCGACCAAACGCATAGCGGAAAAAGAAAAGGTATCCTTCCCTTTTATATAAGCTGTAACAAAAGATATTATATCTTTTTCTTGAAGATTAGTCAAGACCTTTGGTGCAATTTTTTGGTAAATTGTCAAACATTCCTTGAAATTCAGAGGTTCCTTGCATTTTTTCGCCATAGAAGAGAGAAAAAGCATTTGCATATCCAATCTTCCGATATCCCCCTCTGTGTAGCCTTGCCGATATCGCCAAAAACCAAGAACCTGCTCTCCCGACAACATTTGCTTACCTTTGGGAATATCAATGCTCAACCCTTGCGCCTCATCCGAATATTGCATAGAAAAGGGCACGTCCACTTCAACGCCACCAATGGCGTCAATAAAATCCGCCGCCCCGTCCGACTGAAAAGCAAGGTAACGGTCAACAGAAATCCCAAGCAACGCGGAAATATCCTGCGTTAGCCGTTCTGCCCCTTCTTTTTTGCCGTATTTTTCAATATATTCGGGGTAAATCCCGTTGATTTTCCCTTCCGTTTCTCCCCGCTTTATATAAATATCTCTCGGTATCTGCAAGACCTGTATCGCCTTTTCCCTTGGATTGAACCAAAGCAAAAGCAAGGTATCTGTATTCCCTGCCACGTCATCCTCGCCTATCAAAAGAACCGAAAGCCCCTTCTGCTTCTCCTCTTTTGTAAAGGCGTTGCTCTTTGCAATGCCCACATACAAAAACACACTTAAAACGGATGCTATGGCAAACATCGCCCCAAAGAACATCCATATTTTCCCCGATTGCTTCATCGTTTTTTCGCTCTTTCTTCTTTAATGGCGCTTTCGTTATATCGTAAAAATACAAAATAAAAAACCGCCTTACCCTTTATTTTTGGGCAACAGACGGTTTGCTATACGAATTTGATATTTCCATTTTAAGTCAAGAAAGCTCCGCTAAAAGGGCATCTCTTGCCAAAACGGTTTCAGGCGAAATGACTGCCTGACAGCGAGAAAGCGCCTCTAACGAAAATTGATATGCCTGTAAAAGCATTTGCTTCAAAAACAACTGCTTATCCGCTGCCTGCGGCAAGCCGCTCCAAAACATATGCCTTAATTCCCGGCAGGATGAATAGGTGCGTCCTTCTTCCATAAAATCCGCTATATACAGCATTGTATCGAGTAAGGACATTTCTCTGTTTCCCGTTGTATGCTTGGCAACAGCAGACACTAACTCCTCATCGCAAAACGAGGGATACCGCTTTTGAATATAATGGGCGGCGGTCTTGGCGTGCAAAATTTGCGCGGCAGCCTCTTCCTCGGGGGAAATAATGATGCCGTTTTGCCGACAGTACGCAATTTGCTCTTGCGCGGAAAAATGCTTGGTTACGTCGTGCAAAAGCCCCGCCGCTGCCGCCTTTTCCACCTTTTGCGGCATATAGATTTCTGCCAAACGCCGCATTTCCCTTTCAACGCCCAGGGTATGCGCAAAACGGTGTTTTCCCATATTTTTTTGTATGTCTATACGCAATGAGTCGAGCATTGCTTCCGTTATCACCGATACAGCCTCTTTTCTTCAATATAGTCAGCAACAGAGGAAGGAACCAAGTCGCTATACTGTTCTCCGTTTTGGCACCTCTGGCGAATTTCGCTTGAAGACACCTCTTTTGCTTCTATGGTCAGCAAATGAATTTTGGCTTGATATTCTCGGATATATGCCTCTTTCGCTTTTTCCAAGGATGCCCACACCTCTTTGCTCTTTTCTCTTGTCAGACAAACGATGGTGGCAAGAGAAAAAACCGTTTTGGGCTCATGCCAATCGGGCAGGGTTAAAAACATATCGGAGCCGCAAAGAAAATAAAGCTCGTTTTTTTCACTTTTCAAGGCGCTTAACGTATCCGAGGTATAGCTTTTCCCGCCCCGCTTCATTTCCATATCAGACACCTCAATGGCATCCAAGAAGGAAAAAGCAAGGCGGCACATAGCCAAGCGGTCTATATCCGTTGCGTTATCCTTTTTTATCTTGTGCGGCGGAATACAGGTCGGTATAATCATCAGCTTATCGAGCTTTTCCGCTTCTAAAAATGCCTTTGCGGCGTGAATATGCCCCAGATGCGGCGGAGAAAAGGTCCCTCCGTATATACCGATTTTTCGCTTCATAAAAGTTCTATCCTTTTCTTTTGTTGGGACTCGCGGTACAAAACGAACTTTGTTCCCACAACGGAAACAACGTCAGATGCTGTTTTTTCCGCTATTTCATTTGCCGCTTCCTTGGCAGTATACCCGCTGTTTTCCAAAACACGCACCTTGATAAGCTCTCGCGCTTCCAAGCAATTTTCAATTTGATGGCATATTTCTTCGGTAATACCGCCTTTTCCGATTTGGAAAACCGCACCCAAGGAGTTTGCCATGGAGCGAAGAAGGGCTCTGTTTTTACTGCTTAACACAATTATCTCCTTAAAGTTTATAAGTTTAAGACATCTGCGCCAATTTTTCTGCTAAAAGACGCAGAGCTTTTCCACGGTGGCTAATCAAATTCTTTTCCTCTTCCGTCACGGAAGCCAAGGTTTTTCCATATACCTCGGTATAGAAAAGAGGATCATACCCAAACCCACCGCTTCCCTCCTCGGCGAAGAGAATTTTTCCTTCGCAGGTGGCTCGGACGGTAAAGGACTCGCCGCTCGGCATAACGCAAGCGATAGCAGCCACATAGCGCGCCGTCCTTTTTTCAAGCGGCACGTCCTTGAGGTTTTCAAGCAAAAGCCGATTATTTGCCTCGTCGTCTCCGTGCCCACCTGCGTATCTTGCGGAATAAACGCCGGGAGCACCGCCCAAAGCGTCCACCCCTAAGCCCGAATCATCGGCAATGGTAATGTGAACACCGTCGGCAAGGGCTTTGGCTTTAATCAACGCATTCTCTTCAAAGGTGGTGCCGTTTTCTTCAATGTCACCGACAAAGCCTATATCACGTAAGGACAAAACACGGCAATTTGCCAAGGAAGGAATTTCGGACAAAATTTTTTTCACTTCCTTTACCTTGCCTTGGTTTGCGCTTGCTAATACAATATCCATTTTACACTCGCTTTTTTAAAAAGCCCTTTCTTTATATTGAGGTGAGGCGAGACAATATTTTCCTCGCCCCTTATACCGTTTCGGTAAACAAGGCTTGAACAAACTCACTCGGCACAAAGGGCTTCATATCGTCAATCTGCTCCCCTACACCGATAAATTTAACGGGGATGCCAAGCTCTCTGTTCACTGAAATGGCGACACCGCCTTTGGCTGTGCCGTCAAGCTTTGTTAAAATAAGGCCTGTGATATTAGCGGCATTTTTGAATTCCTTTGCCTGCAAAATACCGTTTTGTCCTGTGGCGGCGTCTAAAACAAGCAGGGTTTCCATATCGGCCTCGGGTAATTCTCTGCGTATCACGCGGTTGATTTTCGCAAGCTCATCCATCAGGTTCTTTTTGTTGTGAAGCCGACCTGCGGTATCCACAATCAAAACGTCGGCGCGGCTTTTCGCGGATTGCACCGCGTCATACACCACAGATGCAGGGTCAGCCCCTGTCTCTTGCTTGACAAGAGAAACCCCCGCCCTTTCGCACCAGACAGCCAGCTGCTCTACCGCGGCGGCGCGGAAGGTATCAGCCGCCGCCACGACAACTCTTTTTCCGCGGCTTTTCAATTCTGCCGCGATTTTTCCTATGGAAGTGGTCTTTCCAACGCCGTTGACACCGATAACCAAAATCACAGAGGGGGTCGTATTCAGGCGAAGATCTTGTGCTTCTCCTATTGTTTCCAAAAGGATTTGGGTCAAAAGCTCTTTTACCTTTTCAGGCTCTGTCGTTCTTGTGTCCTTGACCCTTTCGCGCAAGGCGTCCAAGATATACTCTGTGGTTTCCACGCCCACATCCGCTGTCAAAAGCAATTCCTCAAGCTCTTCAAAAAAATCCTCGTCAATACGAACAAAGCTTTTGCAAATGTCGTCAATTTTTCCAAAAAACGCGTTTTTGGTTTTTACCAGCCCTTGTTTTAATTTTTCAAAAAAGTTCATTCCAAAAGTTCCTTTTGTTTACTTTCTATTTCCGATATTTCCATAAGAAGCGCTCTTGAAATACCGCGCTCAGGCATTGTAATACCGTACAAGCGGTCAGCGATTTCCATCGTTCCGCGTCTGTGGGTAATCAAGACGAACTGTGTTTCCTCAGAAAGCTTTGTGACGTATGCGCCAAAGCGGTCAACATTGACCTCGTCCAACGCCGCCTCAATTTCGTCGAAAATACAGAAGGGCGTCGGGTTAGCCTTCAAGATAGCAAAAATCAAAGCAATGGCAACGAAGGTCTGCTCGCCACCCGAGAGCAAGGAAAGGCTCTTGATAATTTTTCCGGGAGGCGCTGCTTTGATTTCAATGCCGCTGGTCAAGACGTCCTCAGGGTTTGTCAAGGAAAGCTCAGCCTCACCGCCGCCAAACAACTCGCCGAAAACAGTTCCGAAATTCTCGTTGATGGTGTTAAAGGCTTCCACAAAATTCGTTTGCATCTCCTCTTCCACCTTTTTAATGGTGTCAAGAAGCTGCTCCTTTGCCTTTTCCAAGTCCTCTAACTGCTGCTTCAAGGTTTCGTGGCGCGCGCCAACCTCTGCATATTCCTCAATGGCGCCCGTATTGACATTGCCAAGAGAACGGATTTCCGATTTGCAGGAAGCCTGCACAGCCGCCACCGTCGCTCTGTTTTCCGCGGTAACCGGCGCATACGGAAGCGAAACTGCCTCCTCGTATGTAATCTGATATTCGTCAAAAAGCTTGGTTTCTAAACGCTCGTTTTCTTCCTTGTACTTGCCAAGAGAAAGCTCCGCGCGGCTGAAATGCGCGTGAGCGCGCTCTTTTTCCTCATTGGCGCTACGGATTTTTTCACGCAGCTCGCTTTCGCGCCGGTTGTATTCCTCGGCGTCCTTCTGGCTGTCTGTACGCTCTTCCTCTAAGCGCTGTAACAAAAGAGAAATCTGTTCGGCTTCCTTACGGTTTGCCTCGTTTTCCTCTTCCATGGATTTGGAACGAGCCGTATATTCAGCGATACGGGCAGAAATTTCCTCTCTTTCCCGTTTATGCTGCTCCTTTTCCGTTTCTGTATTTTCAAGAGCGTTCGCTATCGTTTCTTTATCCTTATCCAAGGAAGCAAAGCGCACACGAAGGTCGGTTATGGCATCGTCCATCTCCTCTTTTTTATCCAAAGCGGCGTGTCTTTGCACCTCTTGCTCCGCGCGAAGAGCGCGTTTAGCATCAATCTGCTCTATGATGGCAGAAAGCTCCTGTTCAAGCAGAGCAATATCAGACTCATATTTTCCGCCGCTTTCGGTCAAGCGGGTATAGTCCTCTTGCAATTTTTCAAGAAGAGATTGATTGCCCTCCTTGGCGGCTTTTACTCTCTCGTATTCGGAAAGCTGCGCGCGGGACATATTGTAAAGCAGATCCTTTGCTTGCGTCAATTCGGCGGATTTTGCCTGATTGAGCAATATATCCGTTTCAATTTTCTTCAAGCCCTTTTGCATCTCTGCAATTTTCACTTCGAGAGAGGCGACTTCCTTTTGCAGGGTTTCAATGTGATTGCCGCGAGACAGAATACCGCTGTCCTTCTTGGCAGAGCCGCCCGTAAACGCCGCTCCTACATTGATGATTTGCCCATCAAGCGTGACAATGCGCACCTTGTAGTGCATTTTCTTCGCCGCTTCCGTGGCTGTATCAATATCCTCAAATACCACCGTGCGCAACAGCAAGTACTCTATTAAGGTCTGATACATAGGGTCGTATGTCACAAGCTCGTCTGCCCTGCCGACATAGCCACGGTACTGCATCGCTTCCTTGATTTCGCTCGTAATACCCGCCGAGCGAATGGCATTCAAGGGATAGAAGGTCGCGCGCCCCGCGCCTGCCTGCTTCAAGGCAAAAATAGCGGATTTTGCGGTTTCCTCGTTTTCAACCGCGATATTCTGCATACTTTGACCGAGGGCAGTTTCAATGGCGGTGATGTACTCTTTTTCGACGGATATCAAATGAGAAACAGGGCCGTAAATTTTTCCCTTGAACTGACTTGGATTTTGACCGTACGCCTGCATAACGAAACGAACACTTTGCTGATAGCCCTCAAAATGTTCTTCCATTCTCTGCAATGCGTCAATGCGCTGTTCAAGACCGCTCTTTTTGGCATTTTCCTCGTTCAAAAGGCGGTTTTGCGCTTCCTTCTCCTGTTGGAGCTCTTCTAAATTTTGCGCAAGGGTGGCGATATCCTCCTCCGCCTTGGCAATTTTTTCACGGTAAGAGCGTGTGCTTTTGTCACAGCGCTCCAAATCCTGTTGCAAGGTGGCGTCCTTTTCGCGCAAAAGCTCTACCTCGCGCAATAATTCTTCCCCTTTTCCCTTGCCTTCTTCCTTTTCCTTTTTACTGAAATCCAACCGCACGCGGATATCCATTTCCTGCGCGTGCAAGGCTTCAATTTCTTTTAATTCCGCTTCTAACGCTTCCTCTAACTGTTTAGCGGCGCGAAGAGCATCCTCTCTTGCGGCAAGTAAAACCAGCTGCTCGTCCTTGAAATCCTCTTCCTGCTTGGTTAATTCCTCCAAGGCGGCTTGATTTTGCTTTTTGCTTTCCGCAAGACTGACGTCTGCTTCGTCCAAACGACCAAACTGCCGCTGGCTTTCTTCAGCCAATTCCTGCATATGACGGATTTCTCCGATGGTAACGGAGTATTCCTTTTCAAGCTCTGCCAAGCGCTTGGTCGCGTCTGTAATTTCCCGTATTAACCGCTCGGATTCCAAGCGGGAGCCTGTCAGCTGCTCTCTGACGTGGTCATCCTGCTTTTCCAAGCTCTCAATAGACTCGACCACGCGCTCATATTCCGCTCTTGCGAGGCTTAACGTTTCTTCCGCTTTTTTTAAGTCGACCTTGATTTTCTGCGTGTCAAACAGCCAAAGTGACACGTCCGCTTCCTTTTTGCGCTCTAAAAGCTCTCTGTACTTTTTGGCTTTTTCCGCTTCTCTTGAGAGCGGTCCTATTCTTGCGTCAAGCTCGTTGAATATCAAAGTGGCGTTTTCCATAAAGCTGAGGGTTTCGTTCAGCTTCTTTTCGGTTTCCTCTTTTCTTTGACGGAACTTGGAAATACCTGCCGCCTCTTCGAAAATATGACGTCTGTCCTCGCTCTTTTTGGACAAAATTTCCGCAATTTTACCCTGACCGATAATGGAATAGCCTTCTCTGCCGATACCCGTATTCATAAAAAGCTCGTAGATATCCTTCAAGCGGCAGTTTTTGCGGTTGATCATATATTCACTGTCACCCGTACGGTAATAGCGGCGGGTAACGGTAATTTCATCGTAAGGGGAATCAATACGGCGCTTTTCATCACTGTTATCAAAGGTTACGGAAACCTCTGCAAAGCCCATGGGCTTTCTGGTGTCCGTTCCGCCGAAGATAACGTCTTCCATTTTCGTACCGCGGATATTACGGCTGGAAAGCTCGCCCAAAACCCAACGCATCGCATCGGAAATATTGGACTTTCCGCTTCCGTTCGGTCCTACGATAATGGTAGTACCGCGTTCAAAGGTCATAACCGTTTTATTGGGGAAAGACTTAAAACCGTGTAACTCTAATGATTTCAGATACATACTAATCTCCATTTCGCCGCAAGGACGGCTTATATACTTATTGGAATGGCGCGGCGCTTTACCCGCCTCTTTATCAAATAGGA
This sequence comes from Clostridia bacterium, assembly GCA_017936565.1. Taxonomy (GTDB): domain Bacteria; phylum Bacillota; class Clostridia; order Oscillospirales; family CAG-272; genus UBA1740. The sequence continues at coordinate 807 of JAGBFG010000014.1, read as the reverse complement.
ATGCCGAAGAGCTTTAAGGCTTGCTTGGCAGCCTCCTGCTCTGCTTTGGGAACGGAAGGACCGACACCGTGACCGATGGGGTTACTGTTGAGCATAGCGTCCACCTCAAAGGTTTTGCGGTGATCAGGACCGTATTCCTTTGTCACAACGTAGGAAAGGTGTTCCTTTCCGTCCTGCTGGACTAATTGCTGCAAGCGGGTTTTATAATCGCCGCCGCGGATTTTTCCGCACATTTCAATTTCGTCCTTCATCAAGGAAATCAGAAAGGTTGAAAGGAAGGACGTATCCTCTCCCATATCCAGATATATAGCAGCAAGCAACGCCTCAAACACGTCCGCAAGAATGGGCGGGTGATGGCGCCCGTCGTTGTTTTCTTCGCCTTTACCCAAAAAGACGAACTGCCCCAAGCACAGCCTTTCTGCCATTTTCGCCAAAGTTTCCTCACAAACCAGATGCTGACGGTATTTGGTTAAATCTCCCTCGTCGGACTCGGGAAAACGGGCAAAAAGATATTCGCTGATAATGAGCTGTAAAACGGCGTCTCCTAAAAATTCAAGCCTTTGATAGCTTTGCAGCCCATCCTCTTTTTTGTTTTCATTGACGTAAGAGGTATGGGTACAAGCCGTTTTTAAGAGCTTTATATCCGAAAAATGATATCCTGTATATTTCTCTAAATCCTGTAAATTTCTGCCTTCTGCCATAATGACAACCCTTCTTTTTCCTTGTCTTATTTTTGTTCCTCCGCAGGGATACTTTCTGCCTTTTGGGAAAAGAGAGGCACTTGCTCCTCTATTTTGGAGTTGATTT